>PMAF01000149.1:0-7033 GCA_003152455.1 Hyphomicrobiales bacterium | reverse complement strand
GGTGCCGACATGCTCGGCCTGCTTCTGCATCTGCTCCATCAGCCAGGGACCCTGGATGACGTCGGCGAAGCCTGGATAGTTCTCTACGTCGGTAGTGATGGTGAGCTGACCGCCGGGCTGGATGCCCTGGACCATGATCGGCTCCAGCATGGCGCGCGCCGCATAGATCGCGGCGGTGTAGCCAGCCGGGCCCGAGCCGATGATTACGACCTTGGCATGGGTTGTCTTGGGCATTTTAAAGCCGCCCCCTGGCGGGCATCGGGCGCGCATCGCCCCACTAGGCCGGTTCCGAATCGGCTCTAATGCATGGCACGATGTATGGCTTCCGGGGGAGCTATGCAAGTTACGCAACCCCCGGGTTCACAGACTTGGGTTCTGCGCCGTTTTGGAAACCTGCATCGCGCAATAATGTTTCGCGAAACAATATTTCGCGGTATGGATGTTCCGGCGCGCAGGATCCCTGAAAGGGAAACGGTATTCGGACAAGATCCAGCGCCAATAAAACGGAGCCGCTCTTGCCCGCCCGCCTTGACGCCATCGACCGCAAAATCCTCAAAGAGCTGCAGGACGACGGCCGCATGACCAATGTGGAGTTGGCACGCCGGGTCGGCATTTCGGCGCCGCCCTGCCTGCGCCGCGTGCGCGGGCTGGAGGAGGCCGGCTACATCAAGGGTTATCGCGCGCTGCTCGACGAGAAGAAGCTCGGCTACGAGGTGACCGTGTTCGCCATGGTGCATTTAGCGAGCCAGGCCGAGGCCGACCTTTCCGCCTTCGAGGAATTCGTGCGGGCGCAGCCTTTGGTGCGCGAATGCTGGATGCTCTCGGGCGAGGTCGACTTCGTGCTCAAATGCGTCGCGCCCGACCTCAAGACCTTCCAGGCCTTTGTCGAGAAGCTCACCTCCGCGCCCAATGTGCGCAACGTCAAGACTTCGCTCACGCTGCGCAACTCCAAGGACGCGGCGATGGTGCCGATGGAAGGCTGAGGACGCTCCGGTGCCAATCGCCTACCGACCCGCCCGCGCGCAAGATTTGGAGCGAGCTGATGAGCTCGTCGTTGCCAGCATCAACGACCTCACCATGCGGCACGGCTTTGGAAAAATGGCGTCCTCGCGTCCACCGCAATTCCAAATGTTTTCCTTAAAGGATGACCCCGACGGGTTGTGGGTGGCTGAAGACGCAGGTCAAATCCTCGGCTTCGCTTGGAGCTGGGTCTGTGGCGACCTTTGGTTTCTCGCGCAGTTGTTCGTGTCCCCCGATCGGCAGGGCCATGGCATCGGCAACGAACTTCTGAAGCGAACATGGGGCCATGCGAAAAAAAACGGCGCGAACAACAAGGCTCTGATCACGTTCACCTGCAATACGGTGTCGCAAGGCCTCTATATGCGGCACGGCATGTTCCCGCGTTTCCCGATTTATATTTTCAGCGTCGCACGCGAGCGCTTGGCGGGCCGATTGCAGGGCGCGCAATTACGCTCCGTGCCGATCGAAAACACAGCGTTGCAAATGGAGAACTTTGTCCGGATCGATGTCCAGGCGCTCGGCGTATCGCGCGAGAAACACCGCAGGTATCTGGCGAGCGACAGCGCGACGTGGGGTGTTCTGCTGTATGCGAGAGACGATTGCGTCGGCTACGTTTACGTCAGTTCGGACGGCCATATCGGACCGCTGGCGGTCGCGCGGCCCGATGCCCTTGGCGCCGCCTTCGGGACCTCGTTAAGCTTGGCTGTAGGGGGTGGTTGCGCGCAGGTGTCGCGTTCATTCCCGGCACAAGCGAGTCGGCTCTGACTATTGCAGTCGAGCACGGCATGCGGATCACAATTCCGATGGTGCTGATGTCGACGCGCGACTGCGGGGATTGGGCGTAATATCTGCTTCGAAATCCGGGTTTCATGTGATCGCTCCGGGGACGGGCCCTGGTGCCGATGAAGTGACGCGGCCGCAATCAAGCGGGAGGAATTGGCGGAAATGAACGTACATGCCGGCGCCGACAACGATTCGATCGTGATCGAGAAGGACGTCGTGGTGCCGATGCGCGACGGCGCGCGGCTTTTGGCCGACGTTTTCCGCCCGGAAGGCGACGCCCGCGTGCCGGCGATCCTCAATCTCGGCCCCTATCAAAAGGACAAGCCGTGGATTCCGCCCGACACGCTGGAGGAGAAGCCGAACCCCTACATGAACTGGGAGACCGTCAATCCGCTCTGGTGGGTGCCGCGCGGCTACGCCGCCGTGCGCATCGACGGCCGCGGCAGCGGCAAAAGCCAGGGCCAATGCGAGCCGTGGTCGCTCGCCGAGTCGGTCGATTTTTATGACGCTATCGAATGGGCGGCGGCGCAGCCGTGGTGCAACGGCAATGTCGGCCTGTCCGGCATTTCCTATTTCGCCATCAACCAGTGGTTCGCCGCCAACCAGCAGCCGCCGTCGCTGAAGGCGATCATTCCGTGGGAAGGCTTCGCCGACCTCTACCGCGACGCGCTGTTCCACGGCGGAATCTTGAACGTATTCATGACCAACTGGCTCACCGCGCATTTGATGCATCACACGCAAGGCCGCGCGTCGCAGCTGATCCCCAATGCGTGGGCGACCAACACGATGCACTTTTGGCTGAGCAACAATCTCGACAGCGGCGCCTTCCACGGCGCACAGGCACAGTGGGACAAGATTACGGTGCCGATGTTCTCGGTCGGCAACTGGACCGGGTTCGGCCTGCATTTGCGCGGCAATACCGAGGCCTATATGCGCGGGGCCTCCAAGCATAAGAAATTGCGCATGCACACCGGCAGCCACGTGCATCCGTTTTACACCGAGGAGGGGCGGGCCGATCAGCTCCGCTTCCTCGACTACTGGCTTAAAGGTGTCGACAACGGCGTCATGAACGAGCCGCCGGTCAAGCTCGCGATCCGCAAGGGGCACGACGAGATCGAATGGCGCCACGAGAACGAATGGCCGCTCGCCCGCACGCAGTGGACCAAGTTCTATTTCGACCTGGCGCCGGCCGCCGGAGCGGTGGAAAATTCAGGCCGGCTGGTTTCCGCCAAACCCAAGCAGACGTCGTCGCGCACCTATGCGGCCTCGAGCCTCGGCTCCATGGGCTCGACCTCGGCGGCCTCGTCGCAGGTGATGGGCGGCAGCATCAAGCCGGGCATGGGGATCGCGCTGGAGACGCCGCCGCTCGAGCGCGACGTCGAGGTAACCGGTCCGCTCGCCGCCTCGTTCTGGGTTTCGAGCGCGACCGAGGACTTGGACCTGTTCCTGACGCTGCGCAATTTCGACGCCGAGGGCAACGAGGTGATGGAAACCGGCCAACAGGGAACGCCGGTCCCGGTGGCGAAAGGCTGGCTGCGCGTCTCGCACCGCGAGCTCGATCCTGAATTATCGCTGCCCTATCGCCCGTATCACAAACACCGGCGCCGGCTGTTCCTGAAGCCGGGCGAGATCGTCAAGGTCGACGTCGAGATCTGGCCGACCTCGATGGTGTTCAAAAAGGGCCATCGCATCCGGCTCGACGTGCAGCCGTGCGACGGCGTCGGCAGTCAGGGCTACCTGCACTATCACGCCGACTACAACACCGGCACCAACACCATCTATGCCGGCGGCGAGCGGGAATCTTTTCTGCTGCTGCCGATCATTCCACCGAAGTAGCAGCCGGCCGGGCTGGAGTCTTTAGCGCCGCTCGCCGGCGACGAACGCGCGCGCCGCCGCATGAACGCGCGCGAGCGCGCCGTCCCAGGTGCCGGTGGCGTCCTGGCGAAAGAGGCGGGCGGTCGGATACTAAGGACTGTCGTCGCGATCGAGCAGCCAGCGCCAGTCCGGGACGTGGGTCACCAGGATCCACACTGGCTTGCCCAGCGCGCCGGCAAGATGCGCGACGCTGGTATCGACCGAGATGACCAGATCCAGCTGCGACATCAGCGCCGCGGTGTCGGAAAAATCCGCCAGCTCCTCGCCGGCGTTGAGGATATCGCCGCGATCCTTCAAAATGATTGCGTCTTCGGCGCGCATCTCCTTCTGCAGGCTGACGATGGCCGCTCCCGTTTCCAGAAGCGGCAAAAATGCGCGCAGTCCGATCGACCGTTCGCGGTCGCGTTCGTGTCCCGCCCTGCCGGACCAGGTCAATCCGATGCGGGGACGCGGCGTCGCCGCAAGCCGCGCTTGCCATGCCATCGACGGCTGCACCGGCGCGGCCAGATAGGCGTTCGCCGACGGGATCGACTCCATCGTCGTCCCAAAGGCCAACGGCAGGCTGAGCAGGGGGGCAATGCGAGTCGAATTCGGGCAGCGGGTCGCCTTTAGCAATGACTTGCGCAGCACCAAGCCCGTTCATGAGCGCCTGCAGCGGTTTCTGCACTTTGAGGATCACGCGCGCGCCGCGCGCGGTGACCAGCGGCACATAGCGGCAAAATTGAATCGTATCGCCCAGTCCCTGTTCGCCATGGAGCAGGATCGTCTTGTCAGCGATCGCCTCGCCGCGCCAGAGCGGTTGCGGGAACATGCGGTTGGCGAGGACCACCGATTCCTTCATCCAGCGCCATTCGTAGTCGGGCCAGCCGCGGGGGAAATCGCCGCGCAGCAGCCGCAAGGCCGCCGCGTTGCAATGCGCCATGACGTGGCGAGGCTGCAGGGCCAGCGCGCGGTCGTAGCTCGCCAGCGCTTCGTCGAGCCGATCGGCCCGTTCCAGGGCGTGGCCCCGATTGGAGAGCGCCTCGGCGAAGTCCGGCCGCACCGCGAGCGCGCGATCGTAACTCGCCAGCGCTTCCTCGCATCGATTCAGCGCCAACAGCGTATTGCCGCGGTTGCTGAGCGCATCGGCATGGTCCGGCTGCAGGGCCAAAGCGCGATCATAATTTGCCAGCGCTGGCGGGCTCTTGCCTAGCGCCGCCTGGACGATCGCAAGAACATGAAGCGCATCGAAGTGGTCGGAGCGAGCGGAAACGATTTGTTGGCAAAGCTGTTCGGCTTCGGCGAGGTTTCCGGCTTTATAGGCTGAGACGGCGCGGTTGAACGCTGGCGCAAACGAATCGAGGTTGCGGCTCGTCATCACAACCGTGTCGTCATCTTTTGAGTGTCGGAGACGGCAGAACGGGATGAACGCGCGGATGACCTACCGCCACTCGACCTTCTTCACTTCATAGCCCTTGGCGCCGCCGGGCGTGTTGACCTCGACCTGCGCCCCCTTGGTCTTGCCGATGAGCGCGCGCGCCAGCGGCGAGGTGATGGAAATCCTGCCGGACTTGGCATCGGCCTCCGGCTCGCCGACGATCTGCCACACCTTCTTTTCGTCGGTGTCCTCGTCAACCAGCGTCACGGTGGCGCCGAAGGTGATGGTGTCGCCCGACAGCTTCGATACGTCGATCACGTCGGCGCGCGCGAGCTTGTCCTCGAGCTCGGCGATGCGGCCCTCGTTGAGCGACTGCTGCTCTTTGGCGGCGTGATACTCGGCATTCTCCGACAGGTCGCCGTGCGTGCGCGCCTCGGTGATCTGCTGAATGATGCGCGGCCGCTCGATCTGCTGGCAATGTTTGAGTTCGGCTTCGAGCGTCGAATAGCCGGCCGCCGTCATTGGAATCTTGTCCATCGTCACTTCTCCTCTTGGCGGGCGCCCGAAACGTCTTGATCGCGCGTGAGCGCCGCCAAGCTCCTTCCACCCTCAAAAACCGTCCAATCCACTCGCAATACGACTCCGGCCACGGGTTTACGCGCACCGGAGTCATGTCAACCGAGGGCCGGTCAAAAAAACCTCGACCGCGGCCAGTTTCACCTGTCCGCGACCGTGGACTTCCCGGCCTAACTCGTGCCGCAGCTTGAGCAGGTAGAACCCAAGAGAACCGCCCTTAGGCCCGATCGCTGAAGTAGCTTTGCAGCGCGCGCACCTCGAGGTCGCCCCCGAGATAGGCTTTTATGCCTTGCGCCGCGGCGACGGCACCCGAAAGAGTGGTGTAGTACGGCACTTTATGCAAGAGGGCGGCGTGGCGCAGCGAGCGGCTGTCGGCCAAGGCCGCGGCCCCCTCGGTGGTGTTGAAAACCAGCTGAACCCCGCCGTTTTTGATGGCATCCACGATGTGGGGCCGGCCTTCCAGCACTTTGAAAATCTTGGCCGTCTCCACACCGTGTTCGACCAGGTAACGCTGGGTGCCCGAAGTGGCGATGGTCTTGAAGCCGAGCGAGGCCAGCAGCCGCACCGCGTCCAGGATGCGCGGCTTGTCGGCGTCCTTGACCGAGACGAACACCGTGCCATTGCGCGGCAAATTGGTGCCGCCGCCGATCTGGCTTTTGGCGAAAGCGATCTCGAACGAGGTATCGATCCCCATGACCTCGCCGGTGGATTTCATCTCCGGTCCCAGCACGGTGTCGACGCCGGGGAAGCGCGCGAACGGGAATACCGCTTCCTTCACCGCCCGGTGTTTGTAGGTGCTGGGCTTGAGATTGAAGCTTGCCAGGCTCTCGCCCGCCATGATCCGGGCGGCGATCTTGGCCACCGGCAGCCCGATCACCTTGGCCACGAACGGCACCGTGCGCGAGGCGCGCGGATTGACCTCGAGGATGTGGACGACCCCATTTTGGATTGCAAACTGGATGTTCATGAGCCCGACCACGGAGAGCGCCTTCGCAAGCTTGCGCGTCTGCTCGCGCAGCTGCATCTGANNTCGCACACCGCATCGACGTCCACTTCGATGGCGACATCCAAAAAGCGGTCGAGGAGCACGGGGCTGTCGTTCGAGACGCGCATGGCGACGCTCATGTAGGTACGCAGATCCTCCTCGTTGAACACCACCTCCATCGCGCGGCCGCCCAAGACATAGGACGGACGTACGACCAGCGGAAAACCTACCTCCCGCGCCAGACGCACCGCCTGCTCCTCGGCGCGCGCGGTGGCATTGGCCGGCTGCTTCAACCCCAAGTTTTTGACCAGGATCTGAAAGCGCTCGCGATCCTCGGCGACATCAATCGAGTCGGGCGACGTGCCGATGATCGGTGCGCCCGCCTCCTCAAGGGCGCGTGACAGCTTGAGCGGCGTCTGGCCGCCGAACTGCACGAT
>PMAF01000102.1 GCA_003152455.1 Hyphomicrobiales bacterium | reverse complement strand
TCGCGAAGCTGCTCCGCCGACAAGTTCTTCAAGTCGCGCGGCTCTTTAATCGAATCCAACATTTCGCTTCCAATCCGCGTGGTGAGTGACAATTAGCTCATGAATTCCGATAGCTAGCCAATAATGTGACCAAAAGTATAAGGCAAGAATTATACCACAGCCATATTTCGATCTCCCGACGATTCTGCGTAAAAACGCTGTAAATGGCCATTTTACAGGGGTTTAAAAGCTGACCCGCCGACCGTTTATCCTACGACGCATTAGGAATCTAGGTATCCAGCGTCGCGAAACCAGCGCACGGCATCACGAATTCCATCCATATAAGTCCTCGGGCGATACCCTAGTTCCTGCTCGGCCTTGGCCGATGCGAAGAACATGCGGTATTTCGCCATATAAACGCCGTCCCGGGTCGCAAATGGTTCGCGGCCCGTGACATGCGCCACCGCCTCCGCGGCAAACGCGAACGGCATAACAGCACGCCATGGCAGCCGCACCCGCGGCGCGCGGCGGCCGACCAAGCCGGCGATATCGCGCAGCATCTGCGAGAACAAGACGTCCTGGCCACCGAGGATATAGCGCTCGCCGATCTTACCGTGATGCAACGCCGCGAGATGGCCGCTCGCCACGTCGTCGACATGTACAAGGTTAAGCCCGGTATCGATGAATGCCGGAATGCGCCCCTTGGCGGCTTCGACGATGATCCTGCCGGTCGGCGTCGGGCGCACATCGCACGGGCCGATCGGCGTCGACGGATTAACGATGACGACGGCGAGACCGCGTTCCGCCACCATGGCCTCGACCAGCCGCTCGGCCGCGATCTTGCTGCGCTTATAAGCGCCGATACCCTGATCTTCGCGCAGCGGTGTGGTTTCATCCGCGGCCATCCCATCAGGGCGCAAGGCGATGGTCGCAACGCTGCTGGTATAGATGACGCGCTCGACGCCCGCGCTTATCGCCTCCTCCATGAAGTTGCGGGTGCCTTCGACGTTGGAGGCAAATATCTCGCTCGGATCGCGCGCCCATAGGCGATAATCCGCCGCGACGTGAAAGGCGTAGCGCATGCCGGCCATCGCGCGTCCGACCGATTTCCGGTCGCGCAGGTCGCCTTCGAAAAATTCCAGGTCCAACCCATCGAGGTGCCCGCGCGGACTTTTGCCGCGGACCAGCGCCCGCACCGAAAAGCCGGCTTCGACCAGTTTGCGTGCCACGGCCGAACCGACGAATCCGCTTGCGCCGGTGACGAGAATCTTTTCCTTATTGCTCATGCGCACCGTTGCGGTCGCCCCTGCTTTTGGTCGTCTATTCGAGTTGCGGCCAAAGGGGAAGCTTATCCAAGCGCAGCATCGCTGGCCTGCGCAATTCTAGTAAGCGCGTACCGATCGCGGCACAAAATTTGCTTTCTTAAGGTGGGGGTTAGGGGCACCAATGGGGCAAATCAGCACGAACGATTCTTGGGCCTCCCGATTGGCGGAGGCCCGGCCTGTGCGTTGCCCCGTTGCCCCGGCCATCTCTGACGTCACTGGCGTGGCCCCGCCGGCCTGTTTGTCGGTCGAACGCGCACCGGCCGACCGCTTTGTCATCGCGCTCGTCGGCTTGGCGTTCGAAGCGCGTATTGCATCCGGACCGGGCGTGGTCGTCATCTGCCGCAATACGGAAAGTGCGGTTGCCTCCTCGCTCGACGTCGCCCTCAAAAGAGGGTGCCGCAGCATCATCAGCTTTGGAGTGGCCGGTGGGCTCGCGCCGCATTTGCGCACGGGAAACTGGGTCGTTGCATCGTCGATCATCGACGCACAGCAGAGTCGTTCGACCGATCGTGTTTGGTCGGAAAAAATCCTGGCAATGATCCCGGGCGCCGAACATATGCCGATTGCGGGCGTCGACTACGCGGTCGCGGACCCCGCAGCCAAACGGCGAATGCACGTCGAGACCGGTGCGGTGACGGTCGATATGGAATCGCATCTCGTCGCCCGGCTCGCGTCGACTCACGGGCTGAGCTTCGCGGCGGTCAGGGTCGTCATCGATCCTGCGCATCGCGCCGTGCCCGGCGCCGCGCTTGCCGGCATGCGTCCGGACGGCGGCATGAATATCATGGCGGTGATGCGGGAGTTGATCGCCGGCCCGTCTCAATTATCCGGACTGCTACGGATCGCTTATGATGCCTATGCGGCCCGGCGCGCCCTGCTCCGCGCCCGCCGACTGTTGGGGCCAAATTTTGGCATGTTCGGCCTCAGCAAAGCCTAATCCAACAGGATTAACCCGTCGCGGAACCGTTACCAGTCCTTCATGCTGGCGGCGTTGACGTGCCGGTGAAGGAAGGCGATATAGTCTACAGCGGGCCGGGAAACGGCTGGCATGGACCCCTTTTTTAGAACAATTCATGAGCACCGCGACACAAGAACGTCATAAATCGATTGCTGTGAACGTCGGCGGCGTCATCGTCGGCGGCGGTGCACCCATTGTCGTGCAGTCGATGACCAACACGGATACCGCCGACGTGGACGGCACCGTGCGCCAGGTGGCGGCGCTCGCCAGGGCGGGATCGGAGCTCGTGCGCATCACGGTCGACCGCGACGAGGCGGCGGCGGCAGTGCCCCGCATCAAGGAGCGGCTGCTCAAGTCGGGCTTCACCGTGCCCATCGTCGGCGACTTCCATTACATCGGCCACAAGCTGCTTGCCGATCATCCGGGCTGCGCCGAGGCGCTCGACAAATACCGTATCAATCCCGGCAATGTCGGCTTCAAGGACAAGAAGGACCGTCAGTTTTTGGCCATCGTCGAGATGGCGATCAAGCACAACAAGCCGGTCCGCATCGGCGCCAACTGGGGCTCGCTCGACCAAGAGCTGTTGACGCGGTTGATGGATGAGAACTCGCGCGCCGCCGAACCGCTCGGTGCGCGCGAAGTCACGCACGAGGCCATGGTGCAATCGGCGCTGCTATCGGCCGCGCGCGCGGAAGAAATCGGCCTGCCGAAGAATCGCATCATCTTGTCGGCGAAAGTCTCGGCGGTGCAGGACCTGATCGCGGTCTACACCATGCTGGCAAGCCGGTCCGACTATGCCCTGCATCTCGGCTTGACCGAAGCCGGCATGGGCTCGAAAGGCATCGTCGCTTCCAGCGCCGCCTTGGGCGTGCTGCTGCAACAAGGCATCGGCGACACCATCCGTATCTCGCTCACGCCGGAGCCGAACGGCGATCGCACGCTCGAGGTGCAAGTCGCGCAGGAATTGCTGCAGACTATGGGCCTGCGGACGTTCGTTCCGCTGGTCGCCGCCTGCCCCGGCTGCGGCCGCACGACCTCGACCACCTTCCAAGAACTCGCTCAGGATATTCAAAGCTTCATCCGTGATTCCATGCCGGCCTGGAAAAAGCGTTATCCCGGTGTGGAGACTTTGAACGTCGCGGTCATGGGCTGCATCGTCAACGGCCCCGGCGAGAGCAAGCACGCCGATATCGGCATCTCGCTTCCCGGCACCGGCGAGCAGCCGACCGCGCCGGTTTTCATCGACGGCAAAAAAGCCGCCACGCTGCGTGGCCCGTCGCTCAGCGCCGATTTCCAAAAAATGGTTATCGACTACATCGAGCGCCGGTTCGGCGCGGGCGGAAGCGCGCAAGGCAGCAAGCCGATCCACGTCGATGACGTCGAATCGGTGCAATAATCGTATTGTTCCTGATATAGAAATTCGCCAGGTCACCACCGAGGGGGCTCAAAAGCCCGGAGTCTATGGGTCTGCCTTCGCAAAATTCGGTGCGGTCTCGTTCGGTCAAAGATAAGCCTTCGCGATCGGCGGATTCCTCCGTCCGCTTCAAGCAATGCCTGGATCAGGTCGCGGCCCACACCGAGGCCCTGCTCGACCGGCTGTTGGCACCCAAGCCGGTGTCCGGCGAACTCGCCCGCCCGGCCCGCCTGCTGGACGCCATGCGTTATGCGAGCCTCGGGGGCGGCAAGCGCATCCGCCCTTTTCTGGTCGTTGAAACCGCGAAGCTATTCAAGGTGCCGCGAGGCCGCGCCCTGATGGTGGCCGCCGCGCTCGAATGCGTGCACTGCTATTCGCTCGTTCACGATGACCTTCCCGCGATGGATGACGATGCGTTGCGGCGAGGACGGCCGACCGCTCATAAGGCCTTCGACGAAGCAACCGCGATCCTGGCGGGCGATGGACTTTTGACCTTCGCGTTCGACATTCTCTCTCGCCCGCAGACACACACAAAGCCGGCCATCCGGATTGAGCTCACGTCCGCGCTGGCGCGCGCCGCCGGCGTCGGCGGAATGGCCGGCGGGCAAATGCTCGATCTTGCGGCCGAAGGCCGGTTTGCCCGGGCCCGCCAGCTTGATTTCGCCGGCGTCAAAACATTGCAGGCGATGAAGACCGGAGCGCTGCTGAAATATGGCTGCGTAAGCGGAGCCATGCTCGGCGAAGCGCCGCGCAAGGCGCGCGCGGCCCTCGAACGTTACGGTTCGGCGGTCGGCGAAGCCTTTCAAGTCGCCGATGACCTGCTCGATATCGAAGGCGATGCAGTCACGGTCGGCAAGGCGACGGGAAAAGACGCCGCCGCTCACAAGGCGACCTTCCTGAGCCTCCTCGGCGTCGATGGCGCCCGGCGAAGGCTCAAGACACTTATCGTCGAGGCGGAAAAAGCGATCGCGCCATTCGGCAAAGATGGCGCAATATTGAGGGCGGCAGCGCATTTCATCGCCGACCGCCGCAGCTAGCGATTAGATGCGGCGGGTCGCGAGACCACGCCGGCCTTCGCGGATTGGCCGTCTGGGAATGGGATGGGCCCTATACTTAAACATAGGCTCATGCGATTGTCATACGGTGCACTTAAGCACGGGACCGTGCATGCCCGCTTCGCGCTGCATTCCGTTACGGCTTCAATTGCAATTCCCATAGAGCGCCCCTGTGACAAGCTCTTCCCCGCCGGACCCGGATTTGGCGCCCTCCCCGCGCGCGGTCGTGCCTCGAAATCTGGCGCTCGGAATTGAGCGAATTGGGTTCGTCTCGCTTTCTCACCGGCTCATAGTCGCGCTCGTTTTTATCGCGCTTGGCGCCGCTGCCGCCGTCGGATTTTCGCGCCTGAAAGTCGACGACTCGCTGAGCCAGCTGTTCCGCTCCGACACGGCGGAATACAAAACATACGAAGACGTCGCGCACCGCTTTCCATCGACAGAATTCGACGTTCTGGTCGTCGTCGAAGGCGCCACGCTACTCGATCGGCCCTCGCTGGAAAAGCTGCGCGATCTTGTCATCGACCTGCAGCTCATCGACGGCACGCGCGGCGTCATCTCATTGTTTTCGGCGCGGCAGCCGCCCGAGGCCGGGCAGATTCCAGCCCCTCTCTTTCCCAGCCCCTTGCCGACCGGCGCCGAATACCAAGACCTCATTAAACGGGTGACCGCGAACGAAATCATTCGCGGCAAGTTGCTGTCGGACGACGGCAAACTCGCCCTGATTGTGCTGGCGCTGGATCCCACCGCCGCAACGGAAAGGCTTTCCAAGGTCCTCGGGGAGGTCCGCGAGGCGGTCAACGAGCATTTGGCGGGCACTGGACTAACCGGCGAGTTGTCCGGCGTACCGGTGATGCAACTCGAGACCCGCAATGCGATCGAGCGCGACCGGCTGGTCTATAACGCGCTCGGATTTATCGCCGGTTGCCTGATTGCCGTCCTGTTCTTCCGCCGCGTGTCCTTCATGATCATCGCCGCCGCGCCGCCGCTTGCCGCCATTCTGCTGGCGCTTGGCGCGCTCGGCTGGCTCGATTTCCGCCTGAACATTTTCCTGAACGTCATGACGCCGCTTATCATGGTGATCAGCTTTTCCGACAGCATGCAGCTCACCTTTGCGGCGCGCGACCGGCTGATCGCCGGCGACGACAAATTTACCGCCTTCCGTAATGCCCTGCTCATCGCCGGACCGGCTTGCGTGCTGACCCACGCCACCGCCGGTATTTCGTTCATCGCCTTGCAGTTCTCGACATCCGACCTGATCCGGACTTTCGGCGAGGCCGGGCTCATCGCCACGCTCATCGCCATGGTGGCGGTATTGACGATGGTGCCGCTGCTCGGGGTGCTGCTCATTCGCAACGAGGCGGCCTTTGCATCGAGCGTGCGCGGGATGGACAAGGCGCTCGACGTGCTACGCCGGTTTTGCGGATGGATCGCCGTCCGTATGGTCACCCATCCGGGGCTGTATACGTTGGCCGGCCTGCTCGTGGTCTTCTTACTTTCGGTCGGCTATTTGCAGCTGCAGCCGCGCTACCGGCTCGCCGATCAGGTCCCCGACCGGGAGCAGGCCGTTGCGGCCAGCCAGCGTCTCGACGTGAAGCTGACCGGCGCCAACCCGATTGACGTGCTGATCGAGTTTCCGAAGGAAAAGTCGCTTTATGATCCCGAGTCGCTTGGCGTTATCGCCGACGTGCATTCGATTCTTGAGCGACAGGCGGGGGTCGGCAACGTCTGGTCGCTGGAGACGCTGCGTCGGTGGCTCGCGGAAAAAGCGGGCAAGTCGGACGCTGCCACCCTCAAGCAATATGTCGACTTGCTTCCGCCCTATCTCACGCGGCGGTTCATTTCGGCCAATCAGGACGCCGTCATCGTCAATGGCCGCGTCCCGGATGCCGACGCCAGCAAGCTCTTGCCGATCGTCGATGCGCTCGATCAGAAGCTCAATGCACTGCGGGCCAAATATCCCGGTTATACGATCGCGCCCACCGGCCTGTCCGTGATCGCCGCGCGCAACAGCGCGAACATGATCGACAAGCTGAGCCGCGGCCTGACCGTAGAGATCATCTTCGTCGCGGCTTTTATCGGCCTGGCGTTCCGGTCCTTCATCGTCATGCTGACCAGCATCCTGCCGGGGCTATTCCCGATCGTCTTGGCCGGCACCTTGCTGTGGCTGACAGGCCTCGGTTTGCAATTTGCCAGCGTCATCGCCCTGACGGTTTCGTTCGGCCTGGGCCTGAGCGCGACGATTCACTTCCTCAACCGGCTGCAGATCGAGGATACCGAGCCGGATCCTGCGGTGGGGGTCGAGCGCGCGACCATTCTGGTGGGCCCACCGCTGATCCTGACCTCGGCCGTGCTGGCATGCGGGCTGGCGATGACGGTCTTTTCCAGCCTGCCCTCGCTCCGTCTGTTCGGATGGCTGAGCGCGTTTGCGATGATCTCGGCGCTAGTCGCCGATTTGCTGATTTTGCGGCCGACCGCCACCTTCCTCACCAAGATCGCACGCCATATCGCCATGCGGCCGTCGCGCCGATCGCCGGCCGAATAGATCCGGCGCCCGCGCGCTAGCGGCGGCGGCGCAGGCTGATTGTCGCGCCCTTGATGCCGGCGTTCGGGTCCGCGGTTCTGATGGAAACCGACTGCCGGTCGGCGTGCGTGGCCAGGTCTAAGGTGGCGGTGAAGCCCGGGCTTTCGGCGCGGACCTGGATATGACCGCCTTCGGCCGTCCCGGAGATTGTCCCGCCTACGCCATGCGTGGATTCGGTCCATGTCCCGCCGACGGTGTGGCCGGCCAAAACCGCGGTGCTGTAGAGATCGAAATTATAACTGTCGCTGGCGCAGCGAATGTTGAGCTGGAGATTGTGCCGTTCCGCCAGCAAATCGTAGGACGCACGGCACCTCAGCGGCTCATGCGTACCGTTCGACACGTCGATGGTACCGGACCCGGCCCATTGGCCCGACAATCTCTCGAAGGGGCTCGCGGAGCGCTGCGCATGACTAGTGCCATAGCTAAAAAGGAGTGCCACTAGCGTGAAAATCATGGCGCGAGTCAAATAAGCCGCGCATTGCCGATTTAGCCAATTCATAGTTGCACCCCCCATCGCAGGACAGACGACGTCCCGGTCTTCGCTTCGTTCCCGTCATTTTTAATTTAGAGCAAGATGTCACTGCCAGTCGATGGCCGCGCTGGAAATAAACCTGGCAAAGCCATCCCGACAAAACTGCAAAGCGGACCGTCAAACATGCGCCGACGTTCCGGGTAACCATCCAATTAAGCAATTGAATTGATTGCTGGGCGCACCAGGGCTCGAACCTGGGACCCGCTGATTAAGAGTCAGCTTTTATACCACTTATAACAATGGCTTGGATGTAAAACCCGCCAAAAGCAGCTATTTCAAATCAATTGGATACGAGCGAATTGTAAAACGCCAAAAGCACTTCATCACTCTCGCGTGCCCCACTTAACACCGGTCCGACCCCGGTAGAAAAGCCGAACCACCATAGCTCAACCCGCCATGCCGATCTGACGCGAGAGGGACCTACCGGGACGCAGCCACTCCGCCAGTTTCGACCACCGCCGCCGTCCCGACAAGTTACGAGCGGCGATGGCGACCGCCTTCTTCTGGCCGACCAGCACGACCAATTTCTTGCCTCGGGTGACGCCGGTATAGAGGAGGTTCCGCTGCAGCATGGTGTAGTGCTGGGTCATTACCGGGATCACGACGGCGGGATATTCCGAGCCCTGGCTTTTGTGAATCGTCGCAGCATAGGCTGGCACCAGCGTATCGAGTTCGCCAAAGCCGTAGGTAACGGCACGACCGTCAAAGCTGGCCGTAAGTTCCCCAGCCTCAGGGTCGACGTCGTTGATGTCGCCGATGTCGCCGTTATAAACTTCCTTGTCGTAGTCGTTCTCGATCTGCATGACCTTGTCGCCGGGCGCGAAGGTCCAGCCGAAGCGTTCGACCTTGCGCTCGCCGGCGGGGTTCAGCGCCGCCTGCAGTTCGATGTTGAGCGAACGCGCGCCAACCCCACCGCGATTCATCGGGCACAGCACTGGATGTCACGGATGGGATCGAAGCCGAAGCGGTGGGGGATGCGCGTTTTCACCAGTTCGATAATAAGCGGCACGGCAGTCTCCGGATCGTCTGCCTGCACAAAATAGAAGTCGCTGTCGCCCTCCGGCTTTCCGAAATCGGGGATAGCCCCTTGGTTAATCCGATGGGCATTGGTGATGATGCGGCTTTGCGCGGCCTGCCGGAACACCTCGGTCAGACGGACCACAGGCACGGCGCCTGACGTTATCATGTCGGCCAAGATCTGACCGGGGCCGACCGAGGGCAACTGGTCTACGTCGCCAACCACGAGCAGAGCGGCCTTCTCTGGTACCTGTGTGTACCGAATATTAGATTCAGCATGGACGCAGAGAGCAGACGGGGTAAGTTTGCGACCTGATGACTGATCTGCCCATGCTGATTCTCGGCGTCCTGGCTTCGCTCT
>PMAF01000226.1 GCA_003152455.1 Hyphomicrobiales bacterium | reverse complement strand
ACATCGAGAGCGAGCCCCTGCCGGTCGATCGCGCGATTCCGCTCGGGCTCATTGTGAACGAGCTCGTGACGAATGCCGTCAAATATGCGTTCCCGAGCGAGACAAGGGGCACGGTCGCGGTGACGTTAAAACGCATTCCGGGAGAGCTTCGCCTGACGGTCGCCGACGACGGACAAGGGGCCGATCCTAGACGGGCCGATTCCGGGCTCGGCGGCCGGTTGGTCGATTCCTTTGCGCGACAGCTCGGCGGCCAGGTCGAGCGGGTGAGCAGCAATAAGGGAACCATCGTGTGTCTGAAATTGCCTTCGCGTGATGCCCCGTAGCGATCTGCACGCGCGATTTCTCCCTCCAAGACGCAACCAAGCCCCTGAATGAGAGGCGGGCTTGCCACGTCTGTCATAGGTGATTAGCGACAGTGTGGCGATTTCTGCGTTATGTCCGCTAGCCGCCGACACTTCGTTCGATTTTGACCAATCGTCATATAATGAACTTGGCGTGTTACGGGTCAGCCCCTATCGTCCGCTTGACGCGTCAGCGAGGTCTCGCATCTCATGCCTCGATCCCCAAAATCTAACGGCAAAAAGCCACTCAATATCATTTTTCGCTTATTAGGGCCGGGCCTAGTCACCGGCGCGGCGGATGATGATCCGTCGGGGATTGCCACTTACTCACAGGCGGGGGCTCAGTTTGGATACGGTCTTTTGTGGACCGTTTTCCTCACAACTCCATTCATGATCGCAATTCAGCTCGTAAGCGCGCAGATCGGCAGGGTGACTGGCAAGGGGCTGGCAGCGAACTTTTCTCAATTTGCCCCGCGTTGGTTGGTGATTGTCCTTATATCGCTCCTCGTCTCGGCAAATACCTTCAATATTGCTGCCGATATCGGGGCGATGGGCGCGGCTCTATCACTCGTCGTTGGCGGATTAACGCACGAGCACGCTCTGATCTTTGCCGCCGGTTCAGTTTTACTTCAAGTGTTTGTTCCTTATCGTCGATACGCCCCCGTATTAAAGTTCCTTACTTTGACTTTGTTCGTGTATGTCGCAACCGCTTTCACGGTAAAAATACCTTGGAGCGTCGCACTGCTCTCTGCTGTGTGGCCAAAACCGACATTTAACTTGGATTATTTTCTGATGGTTGTTGCTGTCCTAGGCACGACCATCAGTCCTTATTTGTTTTTCTGGCAGGCTTCCCAAGAGGTGGAAGAAATGGCTCAGGGCAAGCCTAGCCGACCGCTAAAGGAACTGCCTCGTGGCGGCCATCCAGAAATTGATCGCATTGCTATCGATACTACAGTTGGAATGATTTTATCGAACATGATTGCATTTTTTATAATTCTTACAACTGCCGCGGTTTTGAACGCTGGTGGCGTCACCAACATTCAGACTGCGGCGCAAGCTGCGGAGGCCCTGCGACCTTTAGCCGGTGAGTTGACGTTCCTATTGTTTGCGCTGGGCATTATTGGCACTGGCTTGCTGGCCATTCCGGTGCTCGCCGGTTCTGCTGCGTATGGCGTGGCGGAAGCATTCGGGTGGCCGGCAACATTGGAGGCAAAGGCACCGGATGCCGTTGGTTTCTATGGAATTATCGCGGCTGCAACGATTATTGGATTTGGACTCGGATTCACGAGCATTGACCCAATCAAAATGCTGATCTGGAGTGCGGTATTGAATGGCATTGTTGCAGTGCCGATTATGGCCGTAATGATGGTTATCGTTTCAAAGGTCGACTTAATGGGACGATTCAAGGGCAAGCCGTGGCTCCTCGGATTTGGCTGGGGAGGAACCGCACTAATGGCGGTAGCAGTCATTGCGCTCATTTGGTCATCGTTCACCTGATCGCTGTTTCAGATGCGTGCAGATGTCTTTGGGTCATGTGTGGACGGCGCCCTGGCAAGAACTTTTTTGACGTTTCTGCAACATTGGTCGGGTGCGGTCACGTGTTCTAGGCCCGATGAACCGGCGCTCGCGCAGGGCGTTCTCTGTGCAGTGCGTTATCCGTCAAACGGGCCTGTCCAATAAGCCGAGCCATTGAAGGCGGCTCGGATTCAACCCTCAAGGAAGTGGCCAAATGCAGCCAGCCGCTGAAGACGGTCGCAGATGATCTTAGTAATCGCCAACATGGGCATAGAGAGGATCACGCCCGGAATACCCCACATCCAGAACCAGAAAACGAGCGAGATGATGACGAGTACAGGATTTAGCGTGAACCGTCTGGCTAGAAGCATCGGCGTTACAGTCTCGCCCTCAATCAAATGAATTCCAAAGTAAAGCCCCGCAGGAAGCAGCGCTTGCCAGAGTATGTCATGGGTCAACAGGCCAGCGAGAAGAAAGGTCAACACGCCCAATGCAGTGCCGAGGATCGGCACATAATTCAGCAGAAAGGCCACCGTCCCCCAGAGGATTGGGTCGCCCACCCCTGTGAACCACATCGCCAATGCGGTAGCGATACCTACCGCCGCATTCATGATCGTGATGGTGACCAAATACGCGGAGATGTCGCTTTCGATTTGCTGCGCGATATCGACTACTTGCCGTTTGCTTCTGAAACGCGGCATTACCTCGACGAGGCGGTGCAAGAAGATATCGCCGGACACAAGAAGGAAAAAAAGGAACAGTACTGTCGTGAAGAAGCCGCTGGCAAAGTTTCTGGTTCCCGTGAATAGCTTCGACAAAAGAGTTGGGCCTTGCGCCGAGGCGGCCGCATTTGGTGATGGTCCGGTTTCTCCAAAATCTTCCACCTGCTGCAAAAACCGTTGCAGTGTGTCGATCGGTTCTCGCATGATACTCAGCCGCTCCTGAAGGCGAGGAATGCCCTCTGGAAGCTTGGCTGCCCAGGTGCGAGCGGGGCCTGAAATGGCCGCACCCAAGCCGACGATCGTTCCGAATAGCGTAAGGATCAGCAATAGCGCGGCGAGTATCAGCGGCACGTGCAAGCGCTCCAATATGCGGAAGGCTGCCTTTGGCAAGAGCTTAAGAACAATAGCAAAGACAAGTGGCAACACGATCTCTTTTGCGACATAAGCTGCCGCCAGCATCGCAAGGACGAATAGACCACCAAGGAATATGACTTTCGAATCTGAGGGCAGAAAAAGGTCCTCCGGCACTTCTGCCGGCGACACCGCCTCGGTCTTCTGATCAGTAGGNNCAATAGTTGCAGCAACAATCTCGGTAACAATTCCGGTACCTAGCCCGGATTATGCAGCGCCGGTTGGCGGATGCGGCATAAATCGCTGATTTAGCGTAGGATTTTTTGTCGACTCCGATCCGCGCCATTTCCGTGAGGCCACACCCACCATGAACGATTCTATGCTGCCGCTGCCCGGTCTGTCACCTGTCTGCGGCAAGACTGTTTTGGCGAAATTTGATGGTCGTCTGCTATCGTCGGACGCCGGCATTTTGCGGTAGGTACAGCGAATCGGTTGCATACGAAAACGTGGTGGGTGTCTGGGTTGCCATGACTGGCGTGACGCCGGCCAAGGCGTTATTCGCTGAGAGGGCGGCTAGCGCAATCAGGATCGGTTTCATAGGTTACCTCTCCAAAGATACTCCCTCGATAACCAATTGCATCGCTGCCACAGTGTTCCGGCAGAGGGGATCAAAAGCCTGCGATCCCGATAGCCGGAAAAATCACAACAGTGTTTACACTGGCTTGAGAATATGCCCGCTGATACGGGAACCTGTGAACCAGACAAACGCTATGCATGAGGAGCGAGCACAGGAGCAAGGCCGAGGCCGCGGAGCGACTGCGCCGTGGGAGATACCCTGGCGTGGCTGGAAAGAGGTCTTGTCGCGCACATATGATGAGACCTTGAACGACC
>PMAF01000296.1:6286-7846 GCA_003152455.1 Hyphomicrobiales bacterium | reverse complement strand
CGGAATACGCTTCGCTATTCCGCCCTACGGGCTCGATGTCGAGTGCGGAGGTTATGCCATCTTATGGGCCTACCTAACAGGTGACGATATGCCAAATGCCCAAGTAATCGAAAGGTTCGCTGGAATTACGAATATTCTTATGGGCGTTCATCAGGCCAGCGGATCGCTCACAGCAATGAAATTGTGAGTCCAGACCCTAGACTCTATCTTGCTGAAGGCGTTGCGGCGGTTGTGGAGGTCAAATCCAACGTGGCGGCGCAGTGGCCTCAAGCGCAACACACTTCGGCCCAGCTTGCGCCCCTGCGGCGATCGTTCGGTGCGACGATGCAGATGGGCGGAATTCCCCCAACAGAGCAAATCCCGCTGTTTGTGGCCGGCTACACAGGTTGGGCAACAATGGAGACGATCGAAACGCATCTCGCGCAGAATCCTAATGTGGCAGGAATTTTGGTGATTGATTCTGGACTATTTGCAAGCTCAGCCCAATTCGGTGGCTTGAGAGGAACAGGTCCGTTGGCACTTTGGGCACTGATCGCTGCTTTGCGTTTTATTACAAATGGTTTGCAGGCGGCCTCCACAAATCCGCTAAGCTATGCAACTTAGATTACAACAAACACTAACCCCAACTTGGGTGGTCCCCATGAACGCGCCCCTTTCCCCACCCCCCGCCATCCCGCCCTACCACCACACGCCGCTGTTTCCGCTCGGCCCCGACAAGACCGCCTACCGCAAGCTCGATGTCGGCGGAGTGCGCGTCGAGAAGGTGATGGGCAAGGACATGCTGGTGGTCAGCCACGAGACGCTGTGGGCGCTGGCCGAGGCCGCCTTCACCGACATCAATCATCTGCTCAGGCCCGCGCACCTCAAGCAGCTGCGTAAAATCCTCGACGACCCGGAGGCCTCGGCCAACGACAAGTTCGTCGCCCACGATTTCCTGAAAAACGCCAACATCGCCGCCGGCGGCGTGCTGCCGATGTGTCAGGACACCGGCACCGCCATCATCATGGGCAAGAAGGGCCGCCTGGTGTTCAGCGACGGTTCCGACGAGGCGGCGCTGTCCGAGGGCGCGCGCGACGCCTATCTCAAGCGCAACTTGCGCTATTCGCAGCAGGCGCCGATCTCCATGTTCGAGGAGAAGAACACCAAGAACAACATGCCGGCGCAGGTCGAGATCTACGCCGAGGGCGAGGACGCCTACAAATTCCTGTTCATCGCCAAAGGCGGCGGCTCGGCCAACAAGTCGTTTCTGTTCCAGGCGACGCCGTCGATTTTGACGCACGACCGCATGCTGGCGTTCCTCAAGGAGAAGGTGCTCACGCTCGGCACCGCGGCGTGCCCGCCTTACCATCTGGCGATCGTGATCGGCGGCACTTCGGTCGAGCTCACCATGAAGACGGTGAAGCTTGCCTCGACGCATTATTACGACGAGCTGCCGACCAAGGGCAGCGAGGACGGGCGTGCGTTTCGCGATCTGGCGATGGAAAAGGAAGTGCTGGCGATGACGCAGTCGACCGGCGTCGGCGCGCAGTTCGGCGGCAAATATTTCTGCCACGACGTGCG
>PMAF01000296.1:0-6161 GCA_003152455.1 Hyphomicrobiales bacterium | reverse complement strand
TATTTCAAGAACCACCCGGTCTATTACGCGGGACCGGCGAAGACTCCGGCCGGCTACGCCTCCGGCGCCTTCGGGCCGACCACCGCCGGGCGGATGGATTCTTACGTCGATGCGTTCCAGGCCGCCGGCGGCTCGATGATCTCGCTCGCCAAGGGCAACCGCTCGGCGCAGGTGCGCGACGCCTGCAAGAAATACGGCGGCTTTTATCTGGCCTCGATCGGCGGCAGCGCGGCGAACCTCGCCGAATACTGCATCAAGAAGGTCGACGTGCAGGAATATCCCGAGCTCGGCATGGAGGCGATCTGGCGCATCGAGATCGAGGACTTCCCGGCCTTCATCGTCATCGACGACAAGGGCAACGATTTCTTCAAGGAATTGAATTTGGGGTAGGCTTGTCCCGGATGCGGTGCAGCGCCATAAGCGCGTTTATGCGCGTCTTTGAAGCGCTATGGCGGTGCACCGCTGATCCGGGACCCAGCTTTCTTTTAAATTAACCGGGGTCCCGGGTCTGCAGCGCACCCCCTTCGTGCTGCGCTGCGCCCGGGACACGGAATTAAGTTTGCACTAGCATTGCGTCGAACCCAGGGAATACACCCATGATCACGGCCATCGTCCAATTCCAATTGCCGGCGCCGGTCTCGCTGCAGGAAGCCACGCACATGTTCGAGTCGACCGCGCCGAAATACCAGAATCTGCCGGGACTGATCCGCAAGTACTATCTGCGCTCGGAGGACGGCCGCACGGCGGGCGGCGTCTACCTGTGGGAGACGAAGGCGGCGGCGGAAAAGGTCTACAGCGGCGAGTGGCGCGAGCGCGTGGCCAAGCTCTACGGCAACACGCCGCAGGTCGTCTATTTCGACACGCCGGTCGTCGTCGACAACCTCGCCGGCGGCGCGATCACCAAAGCGGCGTAGGCGCGCTCTGAACCGGAGCCGGCTCGCTCACGGCATCGGCCGTTTTGGCATGCTCTTGGCGAACACTCCGAGCGTGATGGCGCGCGCGACGTATTGCGCCAGGCAATTGTAGCCGGCTTCGTCGCGCGAGAATTCTTCCGCCACCGGCTCGGGCCCGCTCTGCTGCGCCTGGTTGATGATCTGCATCGCCTCGAAGAAGCGGATGACGATCACGTTCTCCTGCGCCGCCAGCTTGCGCAGCGTCTCGCGGATCTCGACGTAATGGGCGTCGCGCAGCATCTCCTTGGCGAATTGCAGGCCGACCAGCACCACGTCCACCTTGTGCGCCTTCAGCCAGTCGATCTGGTCCTTGACGGTCGCGGCGAATTCGTCGGCCGGCACATCGGCGAGTGCGTCGTTGGTGCCGACCTGCCAGAGCACCAGATCGGGCTCTTCGAGCGCGACCTCGTTCTTCATGCGGCTGGCGGCGCCGGCGGCGAGTTCGCCCGAGACGCCGCGATTGATCATCACCACGTCGACGCCCTTGAGCGCATGCGCCAGCATGTTCTCGATTAACGTCGTGTAGCCGCCGCGCGCGTTGATGCGGCCGGGCGCCGCGCCGAAGGCGAGAATACGCAAGGCTTTGCGCTGCGCCAGCGCCGCCGCCACGTTGGGCAGCGGCGATTGATCGGCGTCCGCGCTGGCGCCGGGCTGGCAGGCTTTCGACAACGGCGTCGCCGCCGGCGGCGCGTTTTGCGCGAAGGCCGGTCCGGCTGCGATCGCCGCGCTTACGAGCGCTGCGCAGCAGGCGAGGCGGGTTGTGCGCGTTGTCGCGATTCGGCGAGCCATGCGGTGAGAGCCATGATGATGATGCCGGAAATTACCACGGCTGTGTCGACGGCGACAGTGCCGCGATAGGCGAAACGGACGAATTGCGCGGTAAGACTGAGCAGCGAGCCGACGCAAAAGACATAGAGTGAATTGCGCCCAAGCATCGCCAGCACGCGGATCAGGACGTCGACCGGATAGCGCACGTAAGGCAGATCGGCGCACCCGCGGATGTAGCGGAAGGCCGCCGAAAACAACGCGACCAGCGCGAGGAACTGGATCAGCCGGGGCGGTGTGGCGTAGGTCTTGTCGAGCAGGAAGAACAGCTTCGGATCCGGCACGTTGGTCGGGTCCCAAAGTCGGTCGAACAGCACGGCCCCGGTGGCGTAGATCAGGATCGGCAGCGCCAAGACGCGCACCCAGACGATATGGCGGCGCACCAGCCNNGCCAGCGGATTGAAGAACCAGGTGCCCGACACCGGCCAGGTCGGCAGCGTCAGGCGGAAGGCGAGCGCGCAGATATAGAGCGCGGCCGAGGCCGGCAGCAGCAGCGCCGGCACGACGCGGTCGATCAGCGCGAAGAACGGCGCCATCAGCATCAGCACGACGTAGAGCGGCAGGATGTCGAAATAGCCCAACTGGTGCGTGAGCAAGGCGAGCCCGACATGGGTCGGCACCGGATCGTTGAACACGGCGGCGGCGTTATGCCATTCCAGCAGCAGCGGATTGGCGAGTTCGATCGAGGTCAGCGCCAGCATGGCGATCGCCAGCATGGTGATCAGCACCTGCGCGGCATAGAGCTCGAGCGCGCGGCCGAACAGGCGCAGCATCACGTCGCGCGTCGGCATGTAGCGGCCGCCGCCGTCGGCCATCAGGCGCAGCGACCAGCCGGCCAGGAACACGAACAGGTCGGCGGCATCCGAGATCGAAAAATTGATCAATGTGTAACGCGAATAGAACAAGCCGGGGATGTGATCGATGAAGATGGTGATCAGCGCGAAGCCGCGCCAGAAATCGACCGCGTTGGGTTGGCGCGCCATGTTCGATCCCGGCCGTGGTTAGCGTCGCTCCACGGGCACTGTGCCGGGCGCTTGCGCGCCCGGTCAAGCCGTCTCACCGCAAGATCAGAAGCCCGTGACGAAGCGCGCCATCACCACGATGATGGCGATCTGCATCACGCCCTGCACCGCCACCACGCGCACGTAAGTGCGCATCCAGCGCTTGAGCTTCTCCGGGTCGGGCGCGGGTTTCTGGATCTCGAAATAGAGCTTGAGGTTCATCGGCAGCAGATAGCCGAGCCCCTGGACCGTGAGCACGCTCACGATGCCGAGCGCGGCGATCACCCACCAGAATTGCGGATAGGCGAGGTCGAGAAAGCCCAGGCGCTGCGCCAGGAACCAGCCGGAGGTGGAGGTGATGGCGGACAGCGTCGGCATCAGGACGAGCGTGCGCGGGATGATGCCCGCGATCATGGCGCGGCGGGTATCGAGCGAGACGCGGCGCATCACCGGCCCGATCACGAAGCCCATGAACAGGTCGATGCCGGTCCACAGCGCGCCGCTCATGACGTGGACGAAATTGAGGAACCACAGGCTGCTGCCGAGGATCGCAACGGTCATCGCCGCCAAGGCAATAGCCGCGGCGGCGATATAGCCGGGCCGCAGCGGCGCGGCGACGCGCGCAGGCGGAGCGGCAATAATTGTATCGGCCAAGCGGCACTCCCGTTGCGATAACGAAAGCGACGCTAACGGCGGCCGGACGCTATGCCAAGTCCCGCGTTACGCGGGTCCGGCCCGGCGTTCAGCGCATCTCGGCGGATTCGGCAGCCTGTTGAGGGAGGGCGTAGGCGCCCGCGGAAGTCTGCGCGCGTAGCTGATTGAATACGAAGACGCGGATCGCCGAGGACAAGTTGTTGCCCTGCCGTCCTTGGTCGATCTGGCGCACCAGTGTCGACAGCTTGGCCTTTTGCGCGTTGGCGATTTCGCGCAAACCTTCCCAAAACTCATCTTCGAGCGAAACGCTAGTCTTTTGTCCGTTGCGGACGATCGAGCGTTTGATGTTGGCGGTATGCATGGTCTCTCCACTTGGTCGCGGCGGGCGGATACCGCCATGTCACTTATTCCAAGCACACCATGACCGAGTTGGCCGCGGAGGTATTGAGCGAGATCAAACGTTGCGATGATCGGGCCGGGCGGCCGGCCGGGCGTTCAGGTGCGGTCAGGCGGCTGCTGCGACGTGGTTTTGCGGATCACCGTCTGGCAGCTCAGGCACTAGAAAGTGTCGAAATCCGCAAGGTCCTCCCGTGACTTGCTCGCCTGCATGGCGATACCACAGACCGGGCAATGGCGGACACGGGGCGCGGCCTTGTCGTCAATTTCCTATCCGTAAAACAGGGCCGTTGCGGCGGAACGTACCCGAATACCGGCACGCTGGAATTGATCTAGATCAATGCCGTTGCGTGCCGCTGCAGCGCCCGGCGGCGGCGGTCAGCGCGGCGGCCCGCGGGCAACATGATTAGATGATTTAGGTCAATGCGCCGATTGGTGCTGCGGCCAAGCTTCTCCAATGTGGCAGCAAGTATCCACCGCGCCGTTCGACCGCGATCTTGAGCTGGCCGTCATCGATGACGACGGGCCGCACGCGCTCGTATTCCCGTGCCGCCGCATTCTCAACGGATGGATGAAAGTGGAAACCAAGGAGCGGCTGGACGTGCGGCCGACCCATTGGCGCGAATGGCAAGCCGCTCTGGCCGGCCGATCCGGTCCGCCCGGAACGAAGCAGGGTTCCGGCTGACATTTTCCCGCGCCCTCGTGCGGTAGCTGGCAAACGCGCAAGCGCGCGGTTTTGCGGACAAAAAAGAGGCCGCCAAGGGGGGCAGTCTCCAAGCGGCAGGTCGCGCGCGTTTCAGCAATGCGCGCACCAGCACCGGCCACGCGGACCGCATACGCGGCGGTGGAACGGTCCGCACCAGCGGCCCCAGAACGGTCCGCAGGCGGCTTTCTCGATCGGCGTAAAGTTTTGCGCTTGCGCGGGGATAGGCGCGGCGTGTTCCCCGTCGGTGGCCTAGACGAAGAAACCGCGGCTACCGCGAAGCGACAACCGGGGTTTCCGTGCGGTAGCGACTCAAAAGGGGCAAACCAAAAGAGCCAAAACTCGGCACACTAAAAGACTGCCTTGATTTTGAGCATCTAGCAAATGGGGCCACTGCCAATTTCAACTAGGCCACTAGGGGCAAAAAAAGGCCAGTACCCCCGCACCTACGGTACTGGCCCCTTTTGACCTCTAGCGGTCCCTTTTTAAACTAGGAGTGACCCCTTTTGCTGGGTCCCTTCTCAGAACGCCGATTCTTGCCGGACCTGCGGTCCACGCCAGAGCGTCTTTCGCCCACGCGGCGCTTTTCCTTGTCCGACCGCGTATCAGTTCCGGATCGTCTATCCTTCCCCCCACGCCTTCCGACGCCCAACCCCTTCCCACCGCCGCCCATTGTGTCGTCTCCGCCGGTTGCCGAGACTCATACCAGAGCCGAAGTCTAACCTATTCTGTGAGGCCACTGGCCTGTTTTGCCCCCTGGTGGCCGGATTTGAAGTTGAGAGTGGCTTGTTTTGAGTTGTGCTATATTTTTGGGCATGCTCAATGTTTGTGCTTAGCGATATTTCTATGAGCGCGTAATGTGAGTTGATGCGGCTCAGCGACCTCACCTATAAGATTTATAGCGCATCGAGCGGCAGATCATCTTTTTGGCGGTGGGAAGTCTATAAGAAGCGTCTCAAAGCTCCGATAAGATCGGGATTTGTATATGGCACTATGGCTGACGCTAAGAAGCACGCATCGGCCGCAATGACCGGCCTGACGCGACCAACAGCACCCCCCAAACTATAACCTGTTCCTCGCCAATAGGCCGCCTCAGTTGGCGGCCTCTTTCGTTAGAGCCAAGTGTTTTTTGGTTTTACGGGCGTCTGCGCGACGCCAAATTCGAGCCCGGCCCGAATGCAGGCGCGGTGCCATTTGAGGTCTGGGTCGATAAAAATGGCTATCCGCAGACGTTTTGGCACGCGGGCTCATCAGATTACTTTTAGATTACTTTTGGGCGCACGAAGTAGAGGACGCTACAAAAGGGTCTGGATAGGCGCGCGGACTAACGCACGTTAGGCCGCCAACTGAGGCGGCCTACTGTAACGCAATACCTATTTTATTATCGGTCATCCAAATCGAGCGGGCTCGCAGGTCGCGTCAGATGTATCGTTCCAGTCCGTTTGGTCAGCTAAGCGGCTATAGTATTGGGCCAAGTGTTCCCAATCGGCGGCAAGCTGACCGCTATCTTCATGCTGGGCACGCGCTCTTAGTGTCGCGGCCAATCTTCGGTAATGCTCGGCGAGAACCATTGTCAACAGTTCTTCTGAACTAATCTCTGACCCCAACAACTAGGGTCAGGACTCATTG
>PMAF01000147.1 GCA_003152455.1 Hyphomicrobiales bacterium | reverse complement strand
AGGGCATATGGTTGACGTGCACTTCGTTGTGCAGCGTCAGCGAGTGATAACGCTTGCGCCAATTGTCGCCGACGCGCTCATGCCGGTCGACGATCAGCGTGTCGATGCCGAGTTGTTGCAGCCGCGCCGCGATCGAGAGGCCGGCCTGGCCGCCGCCGACCACGACGACCATGGGATCGCGATCGGCAAAAGCGCGCTCCCGGGCGCGCCGGTCGGACCAATTTTCGGCGCCGAAGTCGCGCGTCGAGTCCGGTTCCCCGCGCCGCTTGAATTGCTCTTCGTGGCCGCGCAGTTCATGCAAATTCGTGTTCAACGTCCAGGCACGCAAGCGCCCCTGGCTGTCGGGCACAAGACGAACAATGCCGTTACCCGGACCGAACGCGGTCTCGAATTTGAAGATCGCCTCGATCGATTCGGTGCCGGCGCGGTTGACCCGGCGCGGCGGCGTCCGCCGGGGCGGAATATGGAAATTCGAAGGCTTTGTGCGCGCGAGCGTGTGGGCCAGCGCCGCCTCGATCTCCGGCCGGCCGGACATGGTCTGGATCGTCCAGGTGAAGGCCAGCAGGTCGCGCCACAGGCCGTCGGGCAGGAACAAGGCGGCGGCGGCAGCGGCATCTTGCGCGCGCAACGCCGCTTCGAAAGCCGCGAGCCAGCCTTCGGCGTCGGCCTGTGGCGTAAAGCGACTGCGATCCTCGACGATATTCATCCCAAGACCCGGCAACGGGCGGAGATGGCAGCTTCCGCCGAACGCATCCTATTGCGGTGCAATCCGATTGGACAGGGCGGCATCGGAAGACTAATTTCCCGCCGAACCGACCGCCAATTGCCGCGACTTTTTCGAGGAGCGAGCCATCAATTACGCAGCCCCCATCGCCACCAGCCAGCTGCCGCGCGAGAATTCCGGGACCTGGGAATTTCCGGTCCTGCACGTGCGCGGCGGCACCTCGACTGGATTGATCATCTGGGATCGCATCGCGCCCAAGCCACTTGAGCTGCGCGAGGAGTTGCTGCGCCACCTGATGGGGCTGCCCTTGCAAGGCTCGACGTCCGACACCAAGCAGATCACCGGCCTCGGGCGCGGCTATCCGACCAGCAACAAAGTGTTTTTCGCGGAGATGACGACGAACGCGGCAGACCAGCCGCAGATCGTCAGCACGCTGGCGCAACTCGCCGGCGGCAAATCGCAGATCGACTGGAGCGTCAACTGCGGCAACATGTCGGCGGCGCTGCCCTATTGGGCGATCGACCAGCATTTCCTGCCGCGCCAGTTGAACGGCAAGGGCGAGGTCGAAATCTTCAACACCAATACCAAAACTACCATGATCGGCCGCGTCACGCTGGCCAGCGACGGATTTGCCTTCGCGCAAATCCCCGGCGTCGATGGCGAGTTTCCGGGCGTCGACCTGTTCATGACCAACCCGGTCGGCGCCAAGACCGGCAAGGCGCTGCCGACCGGATCGGCGGCCGATCAATTCGGCAAATTCACCGTGTCCTGCGTCGACGTCGCGGTGCCGATGGTGATCGCGCGCGCGTCGGACTTCGGCAAAAGCGGCACCGAGCCGGTCAAGGATCTGCGCAACGACGAAGCGTTCTTCAAGGCGCTGCGGACGCTGTGGGTCGAGGCCGGCCTGAAAATGGGCTTGAAGAAGCGCGACGGCTCGCCGATGACCGCGGACGAACTCGCCAACAGCGAGACCGTGCCGAAGGTCTGCATCGTCGGCCCGCCGGTGAACGGCGGCAACATCTCCACCCGCTATTTCACGCCGCAAAACGGGCACGACACCATGGCGGTGACCGGCGGGTGCTGTCTCGCAGCGGCGTGTCTGATGCCCGGCACAGTCGCGCATGAGATTGCGCGCAATTTGCCGTCGCTCGGCGCGGCGCCGACCGAAATCCAGGTCGATATCGAAAATCCGGCGGGGATTTTGTCGGCCACCATCGAAGGCCAGCAGACCAATCAGGAGACCAAGATCAGCCGCGCCGCCTACAAGCGTTCGGCGCAGATTCTGGTGCGCGGCTATGTGCCGGTCTACCGCGCGTCGGCCGCGCTGAAACAGGCGCTCGCCGAAATCGCATCCGGCAGCACCGCGCTGAACCGGAAGGCGTAAGCCCATCTTATACCAAATCGCGTTACCCGCGACCCACCTGCGGCGTTACGGCGGGCTTGTGACGACCAGCCAAGTGCTTGAGCTGACTCACGTTTACGATACGATCATCCGCGCACAACTTCGGGCAACATGAGTCAAGATTTCTGAGTTTTGGTATTAACCGCTGGCTAGCGCCGCTTAAGCTCGAACCGTCCCTCAGCCTGGTTGTTGACGAGGTCGCAATCGCATTCCTCGGCGAAGGCGCGCAGTTTTGCGCGCTCCGCGGCATCCGGCTCGCCGGGCGGAAAAACACCGGCGAACTGCGCTTAGCTAAGATCGAAAATATGCCCGCGCGGCATCTCCGATAGGTAGCTCTTCAGGACGGCGCGGGTCAGCATGGCTGCTAGTGCAGCGGCGATGCCGGTTCGTCGGTCTCAACGATGGCGCGGCCAAGCTCGATGATCTCGGCTTCCACCGCGGCCTGGCGCTCGGTCAATTCCAGATATTTCTTGGTCGAGGCGCCGTCGGGCGCCCAGTCGCTCGCCGAACGCTGCTCCGGCGCCAGTTCGGCCAGGCTAGCGATCATCTCTTCGATCGCGGCGTCGAGTTGCGCGCGCTCGCTGCTGAGATCGGCAAGCAGCGCTTTCATCTCGTCGAGTTTGTTCGCCATTGCAACTTCTCTGACTGCGATTTCACTAGG
>PMAF01000002.1 GCA_003152455.1 Hyphomicrobiales bacterium | reverse complement strand
CCTTTTCGAAGGCCAAGTCCTCACGCCTGTTGTCGTATAATAGGTTGCTGACAGGTGCGCCCGGATATGCGCGACGCAGTACGACACTGCCAATGATCTCGACGCTGGATCGTAGTGTGATCGGATCGGCGGGAAACCACCCGGCTGCGTGCATTGCGCAAATGATGTCCTCTTTGGTCCCTACTAGCCCGAAGTTTATCGGATCGCCCCGAATACCCTGCGCCGTGAGCGTTATCATCGGAACGCCCGCGAGTTTCCTTTGATGCTCGAAATGAGTCCAGGTAGCTGGGAGTACGAGATAAGCTAAGATGCCATAGCCAACTAGCAATCCGGCGCCCACGCGTAACGCGAGCTTTCGTCTTGGATGCGGGAGCGCCATCATTGAGTAACTCGGTTTGCGTCCTGAAACCTCAGATGCCCGATCGTTCGGGGTGCCTTGAGGAGGAAGTTTGACGGCTCAGTTGCCTGAATCCAACCGCCACGGTTCGGAAATTAAAAACAGCGCGCGACAAAGAGAGCGTCGCTTAAATTCCCCCAACTCAATTTCCCGAGATCAATCTCACGCCGAACACCGATAGAGCGACAAAATGCGCACCTCGATCACGAGCGCCCGATGCAAAGAAGCATTCGACCGACAAAATTTCAAAACAGCTCGCAATCCACAAATAGGGTAATCGGCCTTTCGCGACGCGGGTTTGTCGGCGACCTGACCGATTAGAAACGCGTGTGCGCTGATGCCAAAACGCAGTGTATTTTCTGGCCCCAAATACAACCGGACTATGCCTGATCACGTCTAAAATTCAGAAAATTTTGGATTCGGACGGGACAAACACACACCTTTTACTAAACCACCCGCGAGATTAGCGCCATTTTTGCTGACATTTTCTGCCTGCGGTTCGAATGAAATTGGTCGTCAGCGATCGAATAATTTGTCGCACAGGGCAAAAAACGGGTCGCAAGGTCAAAATTGGGCTGTTTTGACACCCGAGACACAACATTTACACAACCATTTTGAGGCGATTACTCTACATTACACAGCATACCGGCGGTTGCACACAACATCATTCAGGTTGCAGCGCGTCTACTAAGTTGGTGCACCAACGCTCACGCCGATCTGGCGAATGACATCAGCAATGTCCTGCCCTTGCGATATCAGGACATCGGCTTGTCGTAGCTTCGTGACGATCTCTTCAGGCTTGTGCTTCTTCTTCGGCATCTCGGTCCTCCTTCATGTCAAAAGACATAGTTCAGGTCGGACCACTTTTCAGGGGGTCGATCATCCAATCATTACGGCTAACAATGGTACTCGTTTAGTGACGGCAAAGAAGACCGTCATTCGCGATGAAACTGGCAAGCCTCAATATCTGTTGACTGTTGTTGACGATGTGACAGAGCGGCGACTTGCGGAGCAGCGCATCGCGCATATGGCGCATTACGACAATCTAACTGATCTGCCTAACCGGGCCGCCTTCAACGAGTGTTTGGCCGCCACGCTCGACCGGGTAGCGAGGAGCGGCGAACAGTTCGGCATTCTGAGCATCGACCTCGATCGCTTCAAAGAGGCTAACGACGCATACGGACATGCGGTCGGCGATGCGCTGCTGCGCGAGGTCGCTCGCCGTTTGCAAGCGGCTGCCGCAGGGGCTTTCCTTGGGCGTATTGGCGGCGACGAGTTCACACTGATCGTGACGGATGGCGCACAACCGGCGGCCGCAGCGGCGCTCGCCGAGCGCCTGCTCGCTGCCTTTGTGGACGACTTTGAGGTTGAAGGTCACCGGCTAAAGTTAGGCCTAAGCATCGGGGGCGCGATCTATCCGACTGATGGCACCGACGCGAAGACGCTGATCATCAACGCAGATATAGCGCTTTATCGCGCCAAAGCCGAATCGCGTGAGTCGGTGCTTTTCTTCGAGCCCCAAATGAGCGCCCGGCTGCACGAGCGGCGCACCCTGGAAGAGGATTTGCGATCAGCCATGGGGCGCGACGAATTGTTCTTGCACTATCAGCCGCAGAAGAAAATGTCAGGCGAAACCATCGGGTTTGAAGCGCTGGTCCGCTGGCAATGTCAAAAACGCGGCATGGTCTCACCCGGCGTGTTTATCCCCATTGCGGAGGAGAGCAATCTCATCGTTCGTATAGGTGAACGGGTTCTGCGTGAGGCCTGTCGCGAGGCCGCCTCTTGGCCGCAGCCGCTGACTATTGCCGTCAATATCTCCCCGATTCAGTTCCGCCAGGACGACCTGCCGAGGCTCGTCCTTTCGGTTCTGCTTGAGACCGGCCTCGCTCCGGCCCGCCTTGAACTCGAAATCACCGAGAGCGTATTGATTGACGACTTTTCACGCGCGATATCAATCCTCACTCGGCTCAAGTCGCTCGGCGTGCGGATCGCATTGGATGATTTCGGAACCGGATATTCTTCCTTGTCGTATCTGCATTCTTTTTCGTTCGATAAGATCAAGATTGACCGCATCTTTATTGGCGACTTGGAACACAGCCGCCAGTCCATGGCGATTGTTCGTGCGGTCATGGGTCTCGGCCACAGCCTTGGCGTTCCGATCCTAGCCGAAGGCGTCGAAACTGACGCCCAGTATGCGTCCCTGGTGCAGGAAGGTTGCGACGAGGTGCAGGGTTATCTGACTGGTCGGCCGCTCCCGATCGCGGACTATGCCAAACTGGTCGGTCGTGAAGCGATTACTCAGCAAAATTACGCGGCGGCAGGTTAAATAGAGACGCCGGATCACGCCGGAAGGTGCGCAGTCCGGATGTCTGCTTCTGGTAGCGCCTGAACCCACGCCGGCCACTTCGCCCGAGCTAGTTTCCCCCGGTACGATGCTTTTTCCTGGCCTTCGCTCATAGCCGACCAGCGGACAACGCAAGATTAGGTTGACTGCCTCGGGCTAGTGTGGCGGCAATATCTGGAATGTTCCGATTTGGTCCCCCTGCGCAATTGATCGGCATGACTTGGTTTCGGACACCAGTCGCCGTTGCGTTGATTCCGGGGACGCTCGCTTTTGCGGCGCGGCTATACGGCCTTTCCGACAAGCCGCTGTGGCTCGATGAAGTCATCACCCACGTTCGCGCCAATTTGGCGATTTCGGATCTGATCGCCAGTTCACTTCATAACAAACATTTCCCGACTTATTTCTTCCTCGCCAGCGCATTCGACGCCCCAATTATCGACGAATGGATGCTGCGCCTACCGTCCGTGATCTTTGGCGTGATCGCCGTCATGCTGGTCGCGATGGTCGCAACCGAAATTAAAACGCCCCGAGCGGGCTTGGCAGCCGGCACCCTCATAGCGCTGGCGCCGCTTGACGTGCAATTGGGCCAAGAGGCACGCCCCTATACGCTCGCCTCCTGTCTGGTCATGCTTGCGTTGTGGGGGTTGGCGCGCATCGCGCGGCGGTCGGCGATCACATTTCCAACTTCGGGCCAATCGAAGGGTGAGCGCGTGTCCTGGGCCACCTATACGATCGGAACGATTGGCGCGCTTAATGTTCTACTAGTGACCGCGTTTTGGCTCATCGCGTCAAATATCGCCATTGCCGTTATAATCCGTCGCACGGCAACTGGGCGGTGGAATCTAATTCGGAATTGGGCGATTGCGCAGACCATCATCGTCCTCGCCTGGTTGCCCGGACTGATCGCAATCTATCTGGCCGCCGACCAAGATCCCTTTCAAACCTATCGTTGGATACCGGCGTCTACGTTTGAACACGTTTGGTCGGTAATCGCGGCTGCCTATTTATATCGCGTCTCGGATGTCACCACCTTCATGCTGTTGCCGACGCCCGTACCATGGCTCGGCGCGGCGGTATTTGGCCTGGCATTATTAGGCGCCTGGCGTCTCAGGACCGATGCAAAGCTCCTGAGCGTTGTCGCGCTCGCGGCTATCACCATGCCGATTGCGTTGGCGATACTATCGATTTATACGCCGTTCTGGATAACCCGCTATCTGTTGTGGAGCACCGGCCCGTTCTTCATACTGGCGGGACTTGGCCTAGCCGGCTTATCGCGGCCGTTATTTCCGGTTGCCGCGACGGCGCTAGCGTTCGCGGGAATCGCCAATCTCGCGCCGTATTACCGATCAGAGACCAAGCCGCGTTGGGACCTCGCCGCCGCCTACTTGGCCGAAAATGTTCAGCCTGGCGATGCAATCATCACTAATGACGGAGCTGCACGCTACGTTCTCGCCAACTATGCTGATCGGTATCGTCTCGACCGGACGATAGTCAGTACTACTCACGATATATCGACTACTGTCGCCCACTTTGCATCGCCACAGCAACGCCTATGGGTTGTCTATGGCCGTACCGGGCAGGGAACGATGGCTGGCGAAGACGTCTACCTCCAAAAATGGCTAGCCTTCGGTGATCCCACTTCCAAAGTGAGATTCGGCAAAGATATCGTTGCCATGCGCTTCGACCTGCGAGGCATCCGCTCGGTCAGCCGGCAGGGCCAGATAAAATAGAGCTGACGCGAATCGCGGGTTGTGTTGCAAAACTCGGCGACGAGCAGCAGCCGCGGCGTAAGGAACGCGGGTGCTCAGGGCACCAGGTGCGATGTGGCCTTCGCTGACATGACAGGCCGCTGCGCGGCTTCGGCGATTGCCATGCCAAGGCCCTTGGCCATACAAGCGTAGCTCCAGTCATTCATGTGTAGCCCATCGGGTGACACGAACGACTCGAACGCCATATGATCGGCATCGCGCCAACGCTTCATCACGTCGAAGCGGCGGAATAGGTCGACATTTTCCACCTTCGCGGTCATAGCGATCAATTCGATCATGTGCTCGGCGTCAGCCTTCACAATCACCTTCGGCACGAATTGCGGATCGATCAGCACGACGTCGGCATCGATAGCGCGGATCTTCTTGAGGCCATCGCGGATCGCGGCGCCGTGGTCGGTGAACATGTGATCACTGATGACCGAATTGGTGCCAAGCTGCCACAGGACCAGGTCAGGCTTGGCAGCTAGTACGTCCTTATCGAAGCGCTTGAGCATGTCACCGACTTCCTCGCCGTTGACGCCGCGATTGAGCACGGTGATCGAACGGTTTGGGAAACGCTGCTTGAGCTCTTCAGCGAGGCGGTTGGGATAATTCGTCGCTGGCGAACTTGCGCCCGCGCCGGCGGTCGACGAAGAACCAATGGCGATAATGGTGATCGGGCCGCGGGTTGCGAGCTTTTGTGCAAAGCGTGTCAGCGGATTGGCAAGTCTGAGAAGATGGAGAGGCGCATCGCATTTGGGCGGTGCTGTTTCAGCGTGGGCTGAAAACGGGATCCCGAGGCTGGCGATGAGCGCAGCGACAGCGATAGGTTTCATCGCTCGATAGGCGAGATCAATACCTTGCACCGCAGTTTCCTCCACCCTGACAACCGCCTTCGGCGTGCCGCTTGCTTGGCTTGGCCGCTTCGATCACGAATTCGGCAAGTAATCACCCTATGCAATTGGGGACACGCTCTGACATGTCAAGTTTTTTCGTGGCCGAGTACAAATCAAATGTCCCAAGAATCGGCCCCGAGCTTCATGACACTGAATCAGTCGAATAACGGCACGTCTTGCTGCAGTGCAACCCAACGCATGTTTCAGCATATGTACCAAGGCCAATCATCGCTTCTGTCCGCAGACAATATTGCGCATTGATTAATATGACATCAGCGCCTGCGGAACGGGCAATGTTTTATACCGCGGAATCGTCTCGGGCGCGCCAGTNNCGTGTGCCGAGGGCGTGCCGGGTGCTTCTGAAATGATCGATTGCTCGGCTGAGCGAAATTGCGATCAATGGCAAAGGCTGAACGCGGTTGAACCGAAGCCGACGGACGAAGTTGTGGTCGCTTTAGCGCCGATAATTGTCGTTATCGGCGGCTTCCGGCTTTTGAATGCCGGTCGTAATCCAAACCGTCAAACGCATTGGGCGTAACCGGGCTACCTCCATTGCAAAAATTTATGCGATAAAGCCTTTTCCGTAGACTTTATCATAGGAGTCGTTTGCTTGTGTTGAAGTCGCGCTATGTTGCAAATGAAGAAATCCCCGCTCTAAACGCGCTGTATTCCGGCGGATTTGTGGGCGCCTAGGGCGTCAAGTCACACGTATTTCGTCTAAGCACTCGGGGTACATCGCGTGCTCTGTCTCGCGGTAGGACTTAGCAAAGTGGATCGCCCGTAGAGGACAAAGGGCCGGATGAACGCCGTTGAAATCGAGGAAGCCATTTCTGCGCTAGCTGAGCAGCCTTTTGATGCTCAGGAGTTTCCGTTCGCCTTCCTGGAAGCCTTTGGAAACAAGCCGACGACAATCAAGCGGCTGCGGACCGGCGCTTCGAATAAGTCCGACCTGGGCGGCGTCCTTCAGACGAACAACATCCATGTCGTGGTCAGTCCGCCCGGCGAGGTCACGAAGACTCTTGCCGCGCTGATCTTCGCCGCTTCTGTCCGCGTCGCGCCGTCGTAGATCGCAGCAAGCGCCAGAAGCCGCCGATCCTGCGGACCATCCTTCGTTTTCTTCGCCAGCAGCCGCGATGCGTCGAAATCNNCACGATTTTTGGAACTTGGTATAAGCCAGCTCATAGCAAACTGCTATTGATCGACGGATGCAGCATTCCCATTGACCTGCAAGACAAAGACCGATCGGCTCAAAATTCCATCGTTCGACCCACGCGTCGTCGAAGAATTCATCGAAAGTAACGCCGGATACATTCGGGCTTATTGCGGCAAAGAGCTATGCGTTCACCTCAATCCCAATCAAAACCAAAAAATCACACTTTTGCTTTGTGCGTGCCAACAAAAGCGAACAAACCAACCCTATTGCCTTGTTCCTGCCTGCTGCCCGTCAGGTATCTGTCAGCAAACGCGCCCATTACGTTTGATCGTTAGTGTTGAAAAGCGCTTAGACAGTGAAAGGCCTTCATGAATCAACGGCGGGTCTCTTAAGAGGGTCTTAGATGTCGCAATCTTCCTATCGTGTTGCCGTCAACGTCGAATGGACCAGCAAATGCAACGCCCGTTGCGCTATGTGTCCGCGTTCGATGATTACCAATCCCAAGGTGATGGACCTGACGACATTCCGGCAGGTCCTCTCGCGCCTGTCTGTCGACGATGCGTTTCGCGTCATCGTTGCCGGTTACGGGGAACCGACTACCCACCCACGATTTGAAGATTTCGTGGAAGCGATGCGCGGCCATCCTTTACGCTTCGATATGGCGACTAACGGCAGCCTGCTGAACAAAAACCGGCTGGAGCATGTCGATAGCCTTTTCACCACGCTGATGATTTCCTTTTCGAGCACGGCGCCTGATGTCTACCAGGCAGTCCATACCAATCTTGATCAGATTCAGGTGATGGAAAACATCCTGCTGGCCCGTAGGACGCTGAAAAAAACCAAACTCATTATCAATTTGTCGCCAACAACGGAATGCTTGGCCACCCTGGCTGAAACCATCCGATGGTTCCATAAGCACGACATACACGATCTCCACATGTCTCCCACCTACTATGACCGTGCGGGGTACCGTGAGCACCCGCGACGCACCATCTGAGCGTGACCTTAGAGCAAAGATCCGCACTCATCGCCTCACCAGCCAAGAGATGGGTTTCATCCCGAGTGTCACCGATGTTGCCCGCCAATGGTGGCTCAATCGGTTTAAGTGCATCCCGCGCAACACCAATATGTTGATCAATGCTCAGGGCAATTACACATATTGTTTCAATGATATCCGTCATAGCCACGTTATCGGTCATGTATCGACCATGTCACTTCGTCAAGCCTTGATCGTCCGGCAATCCAAAGCTTCGGATCCGGCCATCTGTAGCAATTGTAATCTGCGCCAGCGTTATGGTCCCCGCGAATTGACACGCGTTGCGGTAGGATATTTCAAGACGCGCCTGTCTGCCGCGTGATGCAAATGCCCACTGTCAACGCTGCTAAAATGAAGCCAGCCAAGCAAACTCTTGTTGCCGGTTGAGACTGTCCAGCCGTGACGGCGTGGGTATCGGCCGTGCGTCACGCCATCGTCGAAATCATCGGTCGATTGCCACCTCAGCGGTGCCCGCACTGCCGAAGATGGATCGGCGCCGAGCCGCCGCGTGAATGAATCTGCCAAAGTAGTGCTAGCTAATCCGGAGCCGTCCACAAATGGCACATCATGCGGTCAAAAATTTGGATGTTGTTTCAAAGCGAATGACCGCACAACAAATAGCAGAAGCACAAGCGATGGCGCTAAAGTGCACGGTATCGAATTACAAACAGTGCGATTAAACAGAATTGTAGGCATTTCCATTTTGCCAGCCATCAAAGCGCAAACATGTCGGGTGACCAGATCGAACGGTCCTATATCCGAACTCTGCCATTCGCAAAAGAGCTTGTCGGTAGGAGATTTGTCCGGCGCCGAAAATCAAGTGGCACTCGAGTTTGAAATGGCTTAATTATCTAGGTTGGCGGCTTGTGCATATCCCAGCCATATTTCAAGCTTACGTAGAGCGAGTGACGAGGAGTTTCATTATGACTTTGAATTTCAAGGCGTTGGTTGGGGCGTTGAGAATGGTTGCCATTGCGGCGGTGACAATGGCGACGCCAGTATTTGCCCAACAGGGGCCGCCTGTGATCGGACAAGAGCCGCCGCCGAATGCACAATCGCCAGGCGGACCGCCGCCCGGCTATCAGCGGGAAGGTGAACCGCCACCGAACGTTCAGTCACCAGGGGGGCAGCTTCGCCCCGGATCGGTGCGAGCTGCCTTGGTCACCGCTGATGTCAATCTGCGCAGCGGACCCGGCACGAACGCGCCCATCATCACTACTATTCCAGGAGGTAGCACGGTGCGGATCACCAGTTGCAATGGCGAATGGTGCGCGGTGATCTGGAATGGACGCAGTGGCTTCGCTATTGCCCGAAACCTCGATACCGGAGGACCGCGACAGGTCAGACGATATCCGGGGCAACCCGGATATGCCGAGGGCCCTGACGATGGCTATGGGCCGCCGGTCGTTTATGAAGCACCCGGATATTACCCGCCACCGGCTGTCGTTTATGGCCCCGGTTATTACGGTCCTGGATATTATGGTTCTGGGGGGGGTCGGCGAGGGCGATGGTGAGAATAGGCGCACGCGGCAGGGTCTGATTGGCTGGCGCAAAGAATCGTCAAGGCGCCGCTGTTATCGCAGCCGCCTGATCAAAACACCTGATCAGATTTCGGAGAGACCGCCGCGAGGCGGTCTTTTCTTTGTGTGCGTTCAATGAAAGAGAGCGCGGCCGATGTGCCGGTCGCCGTCGAGCACGTTGAAGTGGTCGACCGACCACTCGCCATTGGGGAGGGGCGGTGTCAGGTTTGGCTATTTCTTGTGTGCCTAGAGCCGCCGGTCTTTTCGTCGCTTTGCTCGTAGTCTCATTTCCTTTATCCGGGCGAGCGACACCTCAGCTTCTGCCACTTGCTCATCGATCTCTGGCCAATTCGGATCGAGCAACTTTTGGATACCTACGCGCATAATAACGCCTCCAATATTACGGTGCGTGTGCTCAAGTTCCCTAAGCATTTCCTGGTTGTTCATCGAAAACTCCTCTCAGCTAAAACCTCATTGCCGTATACTACGAAGTGTAGCTCAATGAATCAGACTACGCTGCGAATGCTTTGACACTATTGCCCTTCGGATAGCTGACCAGCGATAAAGTCGCTTCTCCCGCAGTCTTCCTACCGGTATATCGACGCCAAATACTGGTTGCGCGGTAAGGGGAATTCATGATCACGCGGTACGCACGGGTGAACCTGCTGATCGGCACCGGACATTTCCTTTCGCATTTCTACCAGCTCTGTCTGCCGCCGTTATTTCTAGTGTTGCAACGGCAGTTCGACATCAGCTTCGCCGAACTCGGTCTGGCTGTTGTCCTTATGACGGGAACCTCAGCGGTGTTGCAGACACCGCTCGGATTTTTGGTCGACCGCTACGGCGCCCGCCCGTTCTTGATCGGCGGCACACTAATAATGTCGCTGGCGATTTCGATGATGGCCTTCACCACGTCCTTCTGGCAGATGCTGGTCCTGTCGCTGATCTCTGGCATTGGCAATGCCGTCTTCCATCCCTGCGATTACGCAATTCTTGCTGGCTCGGTCCCTCGCGAGCGAATGGGCAGATCTTTCGCGCTGCATAGCTTTACCGGCAATGTTGGCTACGCTTTGGCACCTCCGACCATCGCTGCGCTGTTGAGCGTCATGGATTGGCGCGGCGTGCTGATCGTGGTCGGCGGCCTTGGGTTGCCGGTGGTGGCGGCCGTGATCTGGCAAAGCAGCATTCTGCGCGATCAAGTGCGAAAGGACACGACGGTGCGTGGCATGTCGGTGCGCGAGCTGATGCTTCATCGCACGTTGATTCTCTTTTTCCTATTTTATTTCCTTGGCGCCATGGCGAGCGGCGGCGTGTTGGCATGGCTGATCACTGTGCTGCATGAAGTGAAGGGGCTCGATCTTGCGATCGCCTCCGCCGCGCTCACTGCCTATATGGTCGGTAGCAGCGCTGGTGTCCTGCTGGGCGGATGGGCGGCTGACAAATCTACCCGCTATCTCGCCATCTTCGTCGCCGGCCTGACCACCTTCTCAGCACTGACAATTTTGGCCGTCGATATTTTCCCGATGGGAGACTTCGTTGCGATCGGGCTGATGCTTGCCTCCGGCTTCGGTCTCGGCGCCAGTCGAACGCCGCGCGACGTGATGCTCAAGGATGCCGCGCCACCCGGGCAGATCGGTAAGGTCTTCGGCTTCGTTAGCGCCGGCTTGCCGTTAGGCGCCGCCGTGACGCCGGTACCCTTCGGTTTTCTGATTGATCATGGACGCGCAGAATTGGTTCTCATCGTCGCCGCGGGATTTCTGTTGGCGAGCATTCTGTGTATGGGAAGCGCCAAGGCTTCGTCAAACCGTGATGCGATACCGGCGGCGGCAGTATAACTCACTGCTTCGCTGCAGAGTCATTTTCTAAGGACGAGCGTCCGCGCTATCTTTTTTTACGCAGATTTTGGTTAGCGCCGAAATAGAGCGGAAAGTGTAGACAAAAGCTACGACTTCCGCACGTCAACGATCGCTGAACAATACTCCGCCCTCAGATGGATCCGACAGCGGCATAATCGAATAGAATGGAGAAGTCATTCCTCTCATTTTTCGCCCGTCGCCGATTCCCGCGCGTTTGATAGCGGCGTTGGCATTCCGAGGCCGAATCCATCAATATCTTTGGCTATTGCAATAAATTATGCGTCTCATGCATGTTTGAGGCTGTGGAATGAAATCCGAGTAGTAACTGCGGTCGCGGGCCGAAAAACGAAAAGTGGCTCGGACTGCCATCCATGCGGGGCAACGACATGCAGCCGCACCTGCGTCAGTCGCTGTTGCTAACGCCAGTTTGAGGACCGTGGCCCGCGCTCCAAGCCGCCTTGAAATCCACAGCCTGCCGCCCACAAGAGTGCGGCAACTTGACGCTTAGCGGATAGGCGCGCGAAGGCCGCCGATGCACAAGCCCGCTTCGACCCGCGCACCTACTTCGCTACGCAATAAGGCTGCTCGGCCCCCGGATGACAGATTCCCGGCCGGCAGGCATTAGAGCATCGCCCCTTGTCGTAGCCCCGGTTGGCGCATCCGTTNNGCAGCAAAAGCAAAACTCGGCGACAAAGCTACCAGCAGAACGCACAGCACAAAGCGCATGACGGCATCTCCCTACTTCGCAGTTATTCGTTCCAACGCACAACTCTAGCATGGGATCCCTGCGCTGCGGCGTTTGTGCTGCTGCAGTGCGTCGAGCCTGCCGACCAGGTAGCCGAAGGTGATGGCGCCGTCGCGGGCAAGGGATTAGTTTCGATCTGACAGCCGAATTGTTAGAGTGGGAGGGAGGACACCTTGGATGAATGATGAAGTTGGACACCCGTCCCCAGTAGAAGGCCGCGATGGTCACCAAAGGTCACGGGCCGTGGTCATCTTAATCATCCTGACGGTCACAGCTTTGGTGTGCGTCGGCAGCTATTTTTTCTTGAAAAACATGGTTGCGGCAACGCGTCGGGATAATTGCTTGATATCCGGCCAGTGGTGCAGCGAGCTTGAGCGGAAACTTCATGGTCAGTGACCTTCGCTCTCATGCAGGCGCATATTAGAGCCCACCCAAGCACCACGCATCAAGAGTGCGCACGCCGTTGGCGCGCGTGTTGCCGAGGGTCATGGGGTTGATAATCAGTTTGATTGTTCGGCTCAAACCAAGTGGACATCTCCGAAGCCTTTAAACCAATGCCGAGCGAGCATAGCCGAAGCGGTCGAAATCGCACTCGTAGGCGCGATAGATGCGGTCGGCCAGTTCGGGCGTGTAGTAGGCTGGCCAGTCATCGTGGTGAGATTCGTTGATCACAATGGCCGCCTCGCGGCGTACCTCATCGCTGGCATCCAAATGGTCAAGAACGCGGACGAAGTCAGCGTCGAAGGTTTCCACCTTGCCAATTAGACCGAGTTCTATTCCCGGCATGCTTATAATTTCATCTTGCACTTGCATATGAATATCGTGGCGGGTTTTCGCGGTGGCAGCGGCAAATACGACAAACTCAAAAAACGACAGCGTGCGATCCACCCCCGCGGGGAGATTGGCATCAATCTCAGGCCTTATCGCAAGGTAAGCGTCGATGAAGGAATCGCCGCGAACAAGTGGCTTGTCAGCAAACTTGTCCGCCCAGCAGGATACAATGCGCGCGTAAGGATTGCGAACAAAGGAAAATCGCAACGTGTCGTGGTTCGTCGCCAGCCGAAAGAACGAACCAATCGTAATGTTGCGCGGGCCATAAGGTCCGCGGTATTGCGAACGGCGGCTCGGTTTCAGGGAGCGCGAAAACCGGCCTTCAATTCTTGCCAAGGTCCTTTTGATTCGTGTCGTGGCTGCTTTCGGTACCGCGGCGTAAATAAGCTTGTGCTTGGGAAGGACATATAGCAGTTGGTTCGGTTCGTAACCACCAGCCAACAGGTTTTCATAAAACTCGACCGCCGCTGGATTGAGAAATTCAGCGACACTCTCGCTCGCGATCCAACGCAGCTCTTTGACTGCGGTCTCAAGTGGTCGCAGCAAGCGCATGAACGACATTTCTGGCAGGTATTCGCGCCCCGGCGCGATAATGCAGGTGCCGAGTCACGAAGCAACACGAACGAGAATTAAATCACCGAAAATTCTCGATCACAAAAGCGCAGGTTTTTTGCTTTCATTCGTTGCGAAACTTTTCGTCCTAAGTCGTCGGAACGTGCCGCCCCATAACATTCGCGTAAATACGGGCCCGTGGCAATAAATGCGCTCCTTTGCGCCTAGATTCGGCCTCGAGTGAGTGATGCAAATTGATGCGTTCGCTGGACCACTTACCAAAGAGGCGGATATGGGTCTCATCGCAGAAGAGAGCCTCATCGCACAGCGTCTTGGGAAGCTTGGGCGGAAGAAGACTGCTGCATAATTAGTTGCCCACGATGACGGTGCAGTCGGCACGGACTTGTAAAAGTATTGTCCGGTCGTCTCGGCCACGTTTGGCGAGGACGCGAGATAGACAATCGTTTCTGCGCCCTTAACAGGAGATATCGCAAAAATCTTGGCAAGCCAAACGAGAGGCGAGATCAAGCCACCGCTTTGGTCGCCAAAGCGTGTGGCGACGAAACCGGGATGCAGGCAATTCGCAGTGACACCCGTCCCGTGCAGGCGGCGAGCGAGTTCACGCGTGAACAGGATGTTGCATAGCTTCGAGCGACCATAGGCTTCCATGGCTCCGAAGCGCTTTGCCGATTGAAGGTCGTCGAAGTCCAAGGTGGCGCCCTGGTGCGCGGCGGAAGCCGTGTTGATGCTGCGCGCGGGCGCCGAGGCGGAGAGTCGCTCGCGCAATCCCGTTGTCATGATGAAATAGGCCATGTGATTGAGCGCGAAGCTACGTTCAAGCCCGTCTTCCGTGATTCGGCGCGTGGCGAATAGTGCACCTGCGTTGTTAATCAGGACGTCGATGCGCGGCTCGTGTTCGGCGATTTGAGCCGCCACACGTTTCATCTCGGCCAAGCGTAAGAGATCGGCAAAATGTACGGAGTGGGCGATGCCAGGCACACTGTCGCGAAGCCGCGCGAAAACCCAACCGCCGCCGGAGCCGTTACGGCTTGATCGCAACCGCCGCGGTCGGAGCCGCGGATTTGATTTCGGACTGCTGACTGATCGCCAGCTGCCAGCGACCGTCACGCAACACCCAAACCCGAATATTCTGGTACGGCCTGCCGCCGCGAACCGGAAAATGCTTCGAGAACATGACGGCGGCATTATTGCCGAAATCGACGATGCGCATCGCAAGGATTGGGTCTCCGGGCGTGCCGACGCCCGCGGCTTCCTGTTTCTGTGCGATCACCTCGCGTTCCGCACGGGTGCGGATCGTGGTGTTGTTGATAATCATGAACTCTTCGCCGATGAAGCTCGCCCAGGCCTTGGCGTCAGGCTTCCATTCGATCATCTTGGTCTTCTGGCAGGTCGCCAGGATAGCTTTATCCATCGCGGTCTTCGGTCGATACGGCACGGTGCGGCAGGGATTCTCGCATGCGCCCTGCCCGGCCTGTACTTCGACCGAAGCTGGGCCGGCCTTCGGCGCCACCCGCGTGTCGATCATCGCAAAGATCTGCCAGGTACCCCCGCGCTTCGCCCAGATGCGCAAGAATCGCATGCCGCCGTGAACGCCGCGGACGGTGGCCAGCTTGCTGTAGAAATGGTTCAGGACTTCGGTCTCATCCTTGTCGAGGGCGGCAATGCTGTCGAGGGCGCGCAACGCCTGCGACCGGTCATCGACCTGCCCGTCCGACGTCGTCCAAGAGAAATCCGGTGCGAGCATCCGGCCGACCGCGTTGCCATCCGTCTTAGCCAGCGCGGCTAGGAAGGCCTGGTCGGCCGCGCGCGCCGCGTCCGCCTCGGTGCCGGCAGCGTGTGCCGAGGCAAACGTGAACCCCACCCCGAAGACGAGCGCGAATGCAAGAACGAACGGGGCCGACCGCCAAATCGTTTTCTCCGGTCCGGGACTAGAGCGTGCTTTAGTAGTTCCCAATCTTGTAATGATCGTTGCGGAAAGCCCTATTAAACGCAGCAAGACATTTGTCCCTCAAACTCGTGGCACAATTGCTAGTACATCGCGGGTCTGTTGCCAGAACCTGACAGCCCGCTGGGGGATGTCATAGGCCTGGCCAATCCACAAGGCTGTTGGTCTGAGCCTTCTGCTCTTCGTTCAGCGTAGCGTAGAATTTCTCGGCGGCGGGCTTAAGTCTGCGGGCACCAGTAAGGGCCGCTTCAAGACGCTTCTCGGCCGCCGTGAGCTTTGCTAGAACGCTCATAGGACTGTCGCCAGCACAAACGCGGGACATGTTTTCGGAATTTTCCTTAGCGACCTTTTTGAGTTCTTCGAGTGCCGCCGTTTGAGTACCGCTCGTCTTTATCATGATATCGATGTTGGAAAGGCTGAGATCAAGCAGCATAGAACTAGTGCACAGGTTGCCACCCCCCAGCCCTTCCTGCCCCTCCTCCGCGGTGGCCGCCGCGCGCCAACGCTGCCGACGCCATGGCGGCAGCCGATAGAATAATCACGCTGACCACCAAACATCGTGACAAGCTCGTCATGTCGTATCTCCGCTCAGTCAGGGCAGCACCGCGCGGCGACCTCAATTCATGGCCTCTTGGCCGGCGCCGACTGCACTATGTTCTGAAAGCTTACCGCCATCTGCCACATGCTGTCGCGCTTCACCCAGATGCGACTGACATGATAGGGCTTGCCGTCATGTGGCTGATGCTCGGCAAGCATCACGATCGCATTGCCGAAATCGTACATGGTGGCGGAGGTCAGCGGCGCCGGTGATGCGCCGCCGCGGTTAACTGCTGCGATACGCGCGGCCTTGTCCTGCATACGGCTATTGTTGACCACGATGAACTCGTCGGCCGCGTGCGGTGCCCAATCAGCACCCTTTCCGGCGGCCACCGCCGTCTCCAATGCCTGCCAGGATTGGATCAATCCACGCTCGGCGGCGTTGCGCGGCTTGTAGGGCAATGTCTTGCAGGGATTTTCGCATTCCGCGGCGGTCGATGCGGCGGGCGCGGCCGCGGATGGCGGCGGCGGATTTGATGTGACCTCGTGATAAACCAAAGCGCGCCAGGCCTGCCCGCGCTTAACGAAGATGCGCAGTGCGTAGACGTTGTCGCGATTGGAACTCACCATGGCTACGTGACCATAGGAAATCACCTTGGCCTCGACCTCGCGCTGGTTAACGGCTGGCGGAAGTGTCTGGCGCACGTCGGCCCGACTGTAGGTCTTGCCGTCAGAATCGGTCCAGCTGAACAATGCATCCGTTAGTCGGTCGACCGCGCGCTTGTCGTTGCCGGCGATGGCGGCCAGGAGTGCCCGATCAATGGTGCGCACCGCCTGCTCGTCGCTCGTCGCGGCCAAAGCCTCCCCGCAAAACGCCGCCAGTACCAGGATGACCATCACAAATAGTTTGTACATGTGCGTTCTCCTTCGGCCTTGAAATTACTAATGAGATAATTTCTCCATATCGGACTGCCGAAATCATGCGTTGACCCAGATCAACGTGGCGGATTCTACATGCGTGCCTGTCTGTTTAGATGATTAGAAACGTTTCTCGTTGCTTGAGAGGCTGATTTTTTTTGGACAATTTTGGCAAAAAAATTATGGAATTTCAGACCCGCTATGGAGGGGTGGCGGTCCCGAGAGGAGTCGAACCTCCGACCTTCGGTTTAGGAAACCTCTGCTCCGTCCGGCTGACTTAAAGAGACGCAGGCGCATAAAGCGCTGCCACCAATGGGCATTGATTCTCAACCCTCTCACCCACGTGCTAGCCTAAACATTCAAGGGCTCATTGAAGGCGACGGAGCGGTCCAATCTGCGGGAGGCGACCATGGCTCCGGAAACTCAAACGTGGATGTGGTCTTACCATATTGGCGCACGACCGAGATTGTTTGAGGGTCAGCTTTGACGCATACAGTTTCTGGATCCCAGCCGTGTTTTGAAGGTGCGTAATAACGGGACGCGGTCATTATTGAAATATGGCCAGCGAGGGCGGCGATTTCGATGCGACTGAGCTTTGCTCTCTTCCAGGTAGCGATTGCCGCATGCCTGAGGGAATAAAGAGAAATCCGCACCAAACGCAGCCGACGGCAGATCCGCGCCAGCCGTTCCGCCAGGATGGCATGCACCTTCTCCCACGATCCATGCTTTTCGACCAGCGACCCTATCATTCCAATCAATCGCTCAATGCCCAGAACGATTTGCTCCGGTACACGCTCCAGGCAAATGCGACGGTCAACCCCGGGCGCCCTGCCGTTCGACAGCTTGGCGTTCAAAATGACCAGCGTTCGTCCAACGATACGTGCGCGCTCACACTCGCAAGGACGCAAACCGAAGCGCGGGGCTAATTGCACGAATAGACAAAGGGCTTTGTCGACCATATCTGTTTTGTTGGCAGCGATCCGCTTCTGCAGGTCGTCGGTAACGAGCTGGACTTCTTCCTTTGTCACCTCCATGCACTTTAATCGCGAGGTCCGCGCCTCGGGGTGTCCCCGCCGCTGTTCGAGCAGTTCGTAAATTCTCGTGACCCCTTCTATTGCTTGTTCCGGCTCGTATTGCCCGGCGGCGACCTCGATTTCGATGCGCTTGATCATCCGAGCCATATAGGTGCGCGTTGTCGACGACCGCAGGACCCAGTCCGGATTGTCGCACAAGCGGATGAAGGCCTCGATGGGACCGCCGGCGGCGGGATATAACCGCAGCGCGCGGTCCAGAAGCTTTTGGCCCCCTTGCTTGTAGTCATCGTCCGTCTGGGGCTTGCGTGTTGGAACGGGTGCGGTATCGTCTAAAGTGGTTGATGCGGGCATTTCGGACCCCGGTTGAGCGTTACTCCACGGGTTCTAGCCGCGCGCCCGGCAAGTCCGAAGCCCTAGCTAAGGTCGTGAAACTTCCTTGCGCCGAATGCGTAACGTCACGTTGCCGCAAACCCACTTCCATCAATCTGTGGCCGAGCTGATTTTGAAGTCACACAGCGCGCGAAAACGGCCGATTAGCACCCCAAATGTTGGATCGAAGTGACGTTCTTCGAGAAACAAAAATGGCTTTTTGCGGCACGCACCAGCCACGCACCAAAAAACGGTCAAAATGGTGGATTTGACTGCCTAGAGCAAGGGCACATTCTTGTGTAATATCAAAGTGGTGGGCGCACCAGGGCTCGAACCTGGGACCCGCTGATTAAGAGTCNNTACCAACTGAGCTATGCGCCCGGATTGCCGTCGGCGGGGAGCCCCGCCAGGCGGGTTCGCTTAGCAAAGGTGAGACGGAGTGTCCAGCCGCGCTCCCCTGCCTCATCAAAAGCAAAAAGGCCGCCGAGCGTGCCCGGCGGCCTCTGGAGGCAATGGCGTCATGCGGCAGAAAGTCCGCACCCGGCACCGCCTCGACTTCGCGTTGGGGGCCTCACTGCGGCCGCGGGCCGCCTTCCGGACCCATCGGGCCGCGTTCGAAGCCGCCCGGGCCGCGATGCTTCCAGCCGTGCTGCCCGTGCATGCGACGCTCGCCGCCGAGCTGCGCCAGCATGACGAAGCGGTGCTTCTGTGCCTCGTCCAGGTTCTTGTAGAGCGGGCCGGTCGCTTCGGCGAGCTTCTTGAGCGCGGCGCCGCGTTGCGTCATCACGTCGGCGCGCAACGCCAGCCGTTCGACCGGATCCTTCGGACGATCGGCACTGGCGCGTGCGGCAAACCGCTCGGAGCGCAGTTTGGAAAGATCGCGCAGCGCGCTTTCCACCGCCGGCCAATTCTTCTCTTGATCGGCAGTAAGCTTGAGCCGGCGTGCAAGGCCGCGATGCGCGCATCGCCAAGCGCGGTGATGTCTGCCGCGCTCGGACGCCAGCGCGGAGCGAAGTCGCTACCGGCCGGCCCCTGTTGCGCGTAGGCAAGCGTGGCGCCGGCGATCGCAAGCGCGGTCGAGCCGGCGAGAACAGTCTTCCACATGGCATTCCTCCAATGGCATTT
>PMAF01000068.1 GCA_003152455.1 Hyphomicrobiales bacterium | reverse complement strand
TCTTAGTGCGTTGGTTCCGATAGCGACGGCGTTCCAATGCTTTTTGAGTTCGTGCACACTATCCTGTTGCGTGTGCATTCCTTGCCCCGTATGCAGCAGCAAAGCCACGCGAGCCGCGAAGGAGAGCGAGATGCTTTCAAGGGTACTCATTTCAGGCATTATTGGCATCGCTGCGTTTGTAACTTTGCAATCCAATGCGTTCGCAATGTCTGTCAAATTTTTCTTGGAAGGGATATCAACCATGCAGCTCAAGTTCGCCAGCCTTCATAGTTTCTGAGGTGCCAACTGACACAGTCCGACTCGCATTCAAAATGGTAGATAAAGACGTGCCAAGCTACCCGCACGGTGGTGGAATCGTCGCCTACACTGACAAGAGCTAAATTCCGGCAGGAGTTTTCTCGTACAAAGGTCCGTGCCCGCCGAAGGGCCAACAACATATTTATGAATGGACGGTCCAAGCGCTCGATAGAAATGGAAAGGTGGTAGCGGCAACAACCGTGGTTGGAAAATTTCCGCCACATTAGCCACTACTCATAATGAATTGCCAATTTCCTACTCAGTCGGCAACTGGGTAAGAAGGTCGTAGTTTATAATCAGCCGGACTCTTTTGAGCTTTGCGAGAAATATATTTTTTACTGATGATGAAGATTGTGGTTTGGACCGTCTGATTAGAACAGCTGAGTGCCTTTCAGCGGACCTAACGACGGGTAGCTAAGTAACTGAATTATATGATGGGCGCACCAGGGCTCGAACCTGGGACCCGCTGATTAAGAGTCACGTCGTTTAGGTACGACTTCAATAGCTTAAATGTAAACGCCGACAATTCAGGCTATTAGATTTCAATTGGTTACTACCGGATTGTAAACGGAGTCGCGCCAGCGTCCGACCTGCGAGCGCACCGTTAGGAGCGGTACGTCCTCCCCGGAAAAGCCGATAAACTCTGATGATTAGTGTCGGGTTCGACGACGTTCGATCGCGTTTGTCCTTGTTTGGTTGCGCCGTATCGTTGCGTCGAGCAACTAGGCTGCGATACAATCAAGCCGGACCTCATTTTCAAGGCTGAACAGATGAAGTTGGGCTGGATCGACTGAGAGTGGTATCCGGTCCCCCGATTTTATCGCTATCGCGCCATCGAGGCTTACCGTTACGATTTTCTTGCCAAATAAAACCTCGATCAGCGTCTGGCCGCCCAACGGCTCAACTAGTTCAACGGGCAGCTCTACCGACGCGGCGTTCCCATTAATTTTGAAGTGCTCTGGTCTAATACCAACGGTGAGATTGCGCCCCTCCTGCTCCGGCAATCCGGCGCCCGGCAAGACAATACTGAACATTTCGGCTACGCGCAGTTTGCGCCCCCCCTCTTCGATTCGGCCGTCAAGGAAATTCATTGCCGGTGAGCCGATAAAGCCGCCAACAAAGGCGGTTGCCGGGCGACGATAGATCTCGAGCGGACTACCTTTTTGTTCGATACGGCCGTCGCGAAGAACGGCGAGTTGATCGCCCATGGTCATCGCTTCAGCTTGGTCGTGGGTGACATAAACACCGGTCGTGCCGAGCCGACGCTGAAGACGCTTGATCTCGCCACGCATCTGGACCCGCAATTTGGCATCAAGGTTGGAAAGAGGTTCATCGAACAAGAACGCCGCCGGCGAGCGCACGATGGCTCGACCCATGGCGACCCGTTGACGTTGGCCGCCAGAAAGCTGGCGCGGCTTACGCTCAAGCATGGTCTCAAGGCCGAGAATGCAGGCGGTCTCGCGCACCCGCCGGTCAATTTCCGGTTTGGGAGTTTTTCGGTTACGCAGCCCGTAGGCCATGTTGTTATAGACATTCATATGTGGGTAGAGTGCGTAATTCTGGAACACCATCGCGATGTCCCGCTGTGCCGGCTCAAGTCGCGTCACGTCGCGACCGCCAATTAGGACATGCCCTCCGCTCAATGTCTCGAGTCCAGCAATCAGCCGCAGCAACGTCGACTTACCGCAGCCAGACGGACCAACTACCACGAGGAATTCGCGATCGGCGACTTTCAAATCAACCTTTTGCAGCGCCACCACGCCATTGGGATAGGCTTTTGTGACGCCATTCAGTTCGATCTCAGCCATGTTGCATGGTTTCTATTTCTCGATTTCCACCAGTCCTCTGATGAACAGGCGCTGCATCCCGACAACAACAATCACCGGCGGCAGAAGTGCGAGGATCACGGTCGCCATGACGAGTTGCCATTGTGGGGTCGCGTCCGCCACTGTGACCATACGCTGGATGCCCATGACGATCGTGTAATAATTGGGATCGGTCGTCACCAGCAGCGGCCACAAATATTGATTCCAACCGTAGATGAACAAGATCACGAAAAGTGCCGCGATGTTGGTGCGCGACAGTGGTATCAGTATGTCGCGGAAGAAACGCCACGGCCCGGCGCCGTCGAGACGCGCTGCTTCCAGAAGCTCCTCCGGCACAGTCAGGAAATATTGGCGGAACAGGAAAGTCGCGGTCGCGCTCGCTATCAAAGGGATGGAGAGACCAGCATAGCTGTTGAGCATGCCGAGGCTAGCCACAACACCATAGGTCGGAAGAATGCGCACTTCAACCGGCAGCATCAAAGTGATGAAGATCAGCCAGAAGATCGTCTTCCGGAACGGGAAGCGGAAATAAACGATGGCATAGGCCGAGAGCAGCGAGATCGCGATTTTTCCCACTGCAATCATCATCGCCATGATCAGGCTATTCATCAGCATCGTGACGACCGGCACCGCGCCAGCCGAGGCGACCCCTCGCGTCAGCACTGCCGAATAATTCTCGATGAAATGACCGCCCGGCAGCAGCGACATCGGAATCTGATTGAAGCTAACCGCGCTCTGGGTCGAGGCCACGAAGGCAACCCACAGCGGAAAGGCAAGGATGAAAGCGCCGAAAATTAGCACCGCATGCGCAATAAACGTCAGCCAAGGGCGGTGCTCGACCATCAATACACCACCTTGCGCTCGACATACCGGAATTGGATGGCTGTGAGTAGCACGACGATGGCCATCAACACCACCGACTGCGCGGCCGAGCCGCCGACATCGAGCCCGACAAAGCCGTCGCGATAAACCTTGTAAACGAGAATTTCGGTGGCATGTGCGGGACCACCGGCCGTCGTAGTGTGGACCAGGCCGAACGTGTCGAAGAAGGCATAGACCAGATTGACTACTACTAGGAAGAACGTGGTCGGCGACAGCAACGGGAACACGATGGTCCAAAATCGCTTGAATGGACTCGCACCGTCAATTGCTGCTGCCTCAATCAGTGACCGCGGAATGAATTGAAGACCGGCGAGAAAGAACAGGAAATTATAACTCACCTGCTTCCAAGTCGCTGCCGCGACGATGAGGATCATGGCGTCAGTGCCGCTCAGGAAGTTGTTCCAACTATAGCCAACTTGGCGTAGCGCGTAGGCGATGATGCCGATCGTCGGGTTGAATAGCAGCAGCCACAGCACGCCCGAAATCGCCGGTGCCAGCGCGTAGGGCCAGATCAGTAGCGTCTTATAGACTGAGGAACCGCGTATCACGCGATCCGCCATCGCCGCCAGCAGCAAAGCAATGGAAAGCGACGAGGCAGCTACCAGCGCGCTGAATACGAGCGTGATCTCGATCGAATGTAGGTAAAGTGAATCGGAAAACAAACGCTCAAAATTGGCGAGCCCAACGAAGGTTGTCGACAGACCGAACGCATCCTGCGTGATGGTCGATTGATAAAAGGCCTGCGCCGCAGGCCAGATGAAGAAAATCAGCGTGATCGCAAGCTGTGCCGCCACCAACAGATAGGGTGTTAATCGGTGCTCAAAGAAGACGCGCTTTTCCATGCAGCACCAGCGGGCGGGACAGATATTCTGGACGGCGCCGGCGCCGTTCGTAGGCGCCGGCTACCCATGTCGCGTTACTGCTTGCCTTCGTTCTCGTGTTCGAACCTGATAAGCAATTCGTTGGAACGCATGACCGCATCGTCTAGGCCTGCTTTGGCCGGCGTCTTGCCCGACCAAATCGCCTCAAGGTCCGACTCGATGATGTCGCGGATCTGCACGAAATAGCCGAAGCGCAGCCCTTTCGAGTTCTCGGTCGGCGGATGCAGGTTGATCTGCTTGATTGCAATATCGGTGCCGGGATTCTTGTCGTAGTAACCCTGCTTGCGCGTAAGCTCGTACGCCGCCATCGTAATCGGCAGATAGCCGGAGAACTGATGCCAATCTGCCTGCACTGGCGCCGAGCTCATATACGTGAAGAACTTGGCGACGCCCTTGTAGACATCCGGGGAATGGCCGCGCAGCACCCAGAAGGTGGCGCCGCCGATGATCGAATTCTGCGGCGCGCCCTTTACATCGGGCCAATAGGGAAGCATGCCGACGCCAAACTGAAAGCCCTTGGCGTTCGCCTTGATCGCCGAATATGCGCCAGAGCTATTCATGTACATGGCGCATTCACCCGAATAGAACTTCGGTGCGCTCGCCGATTCTCGGCCGCCGTAGTCGAAGATTTTGGTCTTCTGCCAATCGGCGAGCCGGCCAATGTGACGGACTTGGATTGGGCCGTTAATCGTCAGACGCGTGCCGAGACCTCCGAATCCATTCGACAACGTGCCAATGGGCAAATTGTGCCAAGCGCTAAAATTCTCAACCTGCACCCATGACGGCCAGCCAGTAGTAAAGCCGCAGGTCACGCCGGCGGCTTGCAGCTTCTTCGCATCGGCTTCGAGTTCTGTCCATGTGGCCGGCGCCTTCTCGGGATCAAGCCCGGCCCTTTTGAATTCGTCCTTATTGTAGTAGAGCACAGGCGTCGAACTGTTGAATGGCAGCGACAGCATGTTGCCATGCACATCGGAATAATAGCCGGTGATCGCCGGCAGATAGGCTTTCGGGTCGAACGGCTCGCCAGTGTCTTTCATGAGTTGGAAAACGGGATAGACGGCGCCCTTGGCGGCCATCATGGTCGCTGTGCCTACTTCAAACACTTGCACAATCGCGGGCTGTTGCTTAGCGCGGAACGCGGCAATCGCCGCAGTCACCGTCTCCGAGTAGCTACCTTTATAGATTGGTATGACGTTGTATTCGGGTTGACTGTCATTGAACGCCTTGACCATGCTATTGAGCTTGTCGCCAAGGTTGCCGCCCATCGCATGCCACAGTGGGATGTCGATCCTCGCAAATGCCGGCCCCGCGGCCGTCAAAAGCGCGGTCGCAGCGAGGACGCCGATAAAAGTCTTTCGCATGTCGTTACCTCCCTTGCTTGTTGATGCGCGGCATTCTTGCCGTGCTTGTTGTATTTCCGTCGGCTATCCGTCTCCGGCCTGCGCTGCGATCCCAAAGGTAGCGAAACTGCGGATACCGTTCCCTTCCATGTTGATCTCTTTCGCGTCCTCTCAGGCCGCGACTCTCAAGGCCGTTCCCACCTTCCTGATCGCGTCAGCGAGTGCCCTCTTGGGCGACGCGTCGGTGATAATGTCGGAAAGTTGCACCAGCGGGCAAACGACCTCAAGATGCTTCTGATCGAATTTCGTGCCGTCGACCAAAAGAACGGTCCGGCTCGCCCGTTCGACCATGGCGCGCTTTATCGAACACGCCCGGCTTTCGACGTCCGTCGGCCCGTCAACCGTAAGACCGCTTGCGCCAATAAAGGCAAGATCGGCGTAATAGCGCCCAATGAAGGCTACCGCGTCAGGCCCATACAAGCCGCGCTCGCGGCCATTCAAATCGCCGGGACAAAGGATGACGCGGATCGATTCGATATCCACCAACGCTGTCGCAACGGAAAGGCTGTTGGTCAGTATCGTGACTGGGCCCACGAGCGCCGCGGCAAGAGCGCGGGCGAACTGGGTCGTGGTCGAACCGGAATCGATCATCACGACGTCGCCGGGTTTCACTAATGCAGCGGCCGCGCGTCCAATACGGCTGCGCTCGACCACCGAGTGCCGGTTGCGCTCTGTGACCGCCGGCTGAAAGCCAATATAGCGCGTTGCTGCCCCACCATAGGTACGGTCGATGATTCCGCGCTGAGATAATTCTTCGATATCGCGCCTCGCCGTTTCGGTGGAAACGCCGAAGCGTTCCGCAAGACGGGAAATGCGAACAATCGGGCTGGTTGCCAGCTCAGCCACAATTTGCTGCTGGCGGATTGCCTTTTTCGAGCCAGGAACCGTCATGGGTCTGCCTGGAATGATTGACTCGCCACAATACTATGTGGAAACTACCACATTGCATTCATGCTGCCTAGCCTTCTGCGTCAAAGGCAGACGAACGATCAACGGTATTTTCCAATGTCTAGCCGACGCACGAAGGCCGCAATGCATCCGGTCGCCGAGTTTCCGGCCGCTCGCGCCGGCGCATTGTCCTTCCTGCTGACCGATATCGACGACACGCTTACCACGGACGGACGCCTCGGAGCCGACGCCTATCGCGCGCTTGAGCGACTGGAAAAGGCAGGCGTTGCTGTGGTTCCGGTCACCGGCCGTCCGGCGGGTTGGTGTGATCTTGTCGCGCGGTTTTGGCCGGTCGCGGCCGTGGTCGGAGAAAATGGCGCGTTCTATTTTCGCTACGACCGGAAAGCGCACAAGATGACCCGAATGTTCTGGACCGATCGCGCGACTATCGATTTTGCGCGCGCGCGTTTGGCGACCCTCGCGGTGGAGATTACGACCCAGGTCCCCGGCGTTGCCGTCTCGGCCGACCAAGCCTTTCGAATTGCGGATCTCGCGATCGATTACCGCGAGGACGTGGCGCCGCTGCCGCACATGGCTGCCGAACGTGTGGTGGCGCTGTTAGAGGCCGCCGGAGCAAATGCCAAAATCAGTTCGATCCATGTGAACGGCTGGTTCGGCGATTTCGACAAGCTCTCGATGACCAAAGTGCTGTTCGCAGAAGTCTTTGCGATTGACATCGAAAAAAGTTTGGACCGGATCGCGTTCATTGGCGACTCCCCAAACGACGGGCCCATGTTCGCTTTCTTTCCGCTGGCCGTTGGAGTAGCGAATATCCGCGAGTTTGCTGCCGATCTCGCAACTCCCCCCTCCTACGTCACGGATGCCGCTTCGGGCGCAGGCTTCGTTGAGTTCGCCGAGCACTTGCTTGCGAGCCCATATCGGACGACGTCCGCGGGGGACTGAGTCTTTATGCCCCAAATCCTTGACATGCTTGTAGTGGGCGGCGGGATCAACGGCGCCGGTATCGCCCGCGACGCTTCCGGCCGCGGCCTCTCGGTACGATTGGTCGAGAAAGGCGATCTCGCTGGCGCAACCTCCTCAGTATCGAGCAAACTCATCCACGGTGGATTGCGCTATCTTGAGCATGGCGCGTTCCGCCTCGTGCGTGAAGCGCTCGCCGAACGCGAAGTACTTCTTGCTAGCGCGCCCCACATCGTTTGCCCACTGCGCTTCGTGCTACCGCATGACAGTAGTTTGCGACCGCGGGTCGTACTGCGCCTCGGCCTATTCCTCTACGATTATCTCGGAGGTCGCCGCACTTTGCCCGGCACCGAAACCGTGCGGTTACGAACTCACTCCTATGGCAAGCCGCTGCAGTCGCGCCTGACGACGGGCTTCGTCTACTCGGACTGCTTCGCGCAGGATGCCAGATTGGTCATTGCCAATGCGCGTGACGCGGCAGCACGTGGTGCGCAGATCCTAACGCGTACGGAAATGCGGAACGCCCGGCGTGAGAACGGCCACTGGTGTATTTCGATTGAGCGCGACGGCAGGATCGATGAGGTCGTGGCGCGCATCCTAGTCAACGCAGCAGGTCCCTGGGTGGTCGATATCCTGCACCGGTCGGGCATTTCTCATTCAACGCCGCAGGTGCGGTTGATCAAAGGCAGTCATATTGTTGTGCCAAAGCTTTACGACGGCGCGCAGGCCTACATCCTGCAAAACGACGACAGCCGCGTGATCTTTGTGATCCCTTACGAGGAACAATTCAGTCTCATCGGCACGACCGACATGCCTTTCGCCGGAGAACGCGACCACGTGGCCATCGATCAGACCGAAATCGATTACCTGTGCCGCGCTGTATCGCGCTGGTTCGCTAAGCCAGTGTCGGTAAAGGAAGTTGTATGGAGTTACGCGGGCGTTCGACCGCTCTACGATGACCATGAAGCCGACGCATCAACGGTCACGCGCGACTACGTTCTCGATATCGATCCTGGCGAGCGGGGCGCCCCGATCCTATCGGTTTTTGGTGGCAAGCTCACGACGTACCGCCGCCTCGCCGAGCACTCAATGGAGAAACTCGCGCCATTTCTCCCCGGCCTCAAGAGACCATGGACGGCCGGCGCGACCTTGCCGGGCGGCGACTTGCCGCATGGTGACGTGCAGGCCTACGCCGACGGCCTCGCGCGCGGCTATCCCTTTCTCAAGGCGGCTCAGGCGTTGCGCCTCACGCGCAGTTACGGGACCGACGCACGAAAGATCCTTGGCTCCGCGCGAAAATCTGAGGATCTTGGCCGCACCTTTGGTTATGGCTTCAGCGCGCGCGAGCTTCAATGGCTGGTGCACGAGGAATGGGCGCGCACTGGAGAAGATGTACTGTGGCGGCGTTCAAAGCTCGGCCTCCATCTCGACCCGGCCGCCATTGCGGCAATCACAGAGATCTTCGCCACGTCGCCGGCCACCTAGAGGACGCGATGCCGCAACATGGGCTTCATAAACCTATGATCTCCTGTCACCCTGCCCTAGAATGCGAGACGCTGAGGAGCGCTCGAACGACCGAGAATCATCAATTCTAAAAGTGCCGCCCCCAATCCACGTACGGCAAATGGATTAGGCGAGGAAACGCAGTGTCGCAAATCACAGTCCAGGACGTCAGCAAGCATTGGGACACTGTCAAAGCTGTCGATGCCGTGAGCTTCGAGGTCGGCGCCGCGTCACTGCTTGTCCTGCTTGGGCCGTCCGGCTGCGGCAAGTCGACCACACTGCGTCTCATTGCCGGGCTTGAGCAGGTCTCGAGCGGTCGCATTCTTATCGGCGGCGAGGACGTGACTGAGCTGCCGCCGGCGAAGCGGCACATCTCGATGGTATTTCAATCCTACGCCCTGTTCCCGCATCTGACGGTTGCCGAGAACATTCTCTTCGGTCTGCGGGTACGTAGGGTGCCCGCGGCGGAGCGGTCGCGCCGGCTTGGGCGCGTTGCCTCGCTGCTCGGCCTTGACCGCCTTCTTGCGCGAAAACCGTCACAGCTTTCTGGCGGACAGCAGCAGCGTGTGGCGCTTGGCCGAGCGATTATTGCCGAAACACCCGTCTGCTTGATGGACGAGCCACTCTCCAATCTCGACGCGCAGTTGCGGGCCGAGATGCGGCGCGAAATACGAACTCTCCAGCAGAAGCTCGGTATTACGATGGTGTATGTCACACACGATCAGAGCGAAGCCATGAGCATGGCCGATCAGGTCATCCTCATGCGCGACGGCCGCGTCGAGCAAGCAGCCACACCCGACCTCCTTTACGCACGTCCGGCGACGACGTTCGCCGCTCGCTTCATCGGCACACCACCGATGAACATCCTCTCATTTGCGACCGGCGTCGAGCGCGCCATTATCGCCGGTGGCATCGCCCGCGTTCCATCGATGCCTACGCAAGAAATTCTGCTCGGTATCCGGCCGGAACACGTCATCATCGAACATGAAGGAATTGCGGCCCACGTCTCGAATATCGAATTCCTGGGCGCCGATACCGTCGTGACCTGCGCTATTGGCGATCAATCGGTTACCGCACGCGTCCCAGGAAAAGCGTCGCTTATGCCAGGCGCCGCAATCAATATCGCCTGGCGATCCGAGAACATGCACGTCTTCGACGCCAAGAGTGGACGGCGCTGCGATGATGTGCTCACGCTCGCTACCAATGACGCAAACGGCTCCGTTCAAAAGCGTCTCGCATAGGGGAGGAAACAGATATGCGCTATCCAAAGATGAAATGGCTGGCTCCGGTTGTAGGAGCAATCTTCATAGCCTTAATGTCAGGCGCTACGGCAAAGGACGTCGAGCTTTCTTTCTACTATCCGGTCGCCGTCGGCGGACCGATCACCAAGATTATCGACGGCTACGCCGCGGCATTCGAGAAAGATAACCCCGGCATCAAGATCAAGGCAATCTACGCCGGCACCTATCAGGACACATTGGTCAAGGCGCTCACTGCGTTCAAGAGCGGTGAGCCGCCGGATATCGCCGTGCTTTTGTCGACCGACATGTTCACGCTGATCGACGAGGACGCGGTCACGCCATTTGACGCACTTCTCAAGACCGATGTCGACAAGGCTTGGATCAAATCCTTCTATCCGGCCTTTATGGAGAACAGCCGGACGGGCGGCGAGACCTGGGGCATCCCGTTCCAGCGTTCGACAGTGATCATGTTCTGGAACAAGGACGCATTCAAAGCGGCAGGGCTCCCGGACAAGGCACCCGACAACTGGGACGAGTTGGTCGCTGATGGCAGCAAGCTCACCAAACGCGACGCCGCGGGTAACGTCAGCCAATGGGCGATCGAAATTCCGTCCACGGGCTTTCCCTATTGGTTATTCCAGGGACTGACGACGGCCAATGATGTGCGCCTCATGAATCAAGCTGGAACCCAAACGTATTTTGACAAGCCGGCGGTGATTCAGGCGCTGCAGTTCTGGGTCGATCTAAGCCGCAAGTACAAGATTCAGCCGACCGGCACCATCGAATGGGGCACGACGCCAAAGGACTTCTTCGAGCGCAAGACCGCGATTATGTGGACGAGTACCGGCAATCTCACCAATGTGAGGAAGAACGCGCCCTTTGCTTTCGGTGTCGCAATGTTGCCGGCACACCACGGTCGCGGCTCGGCGACCGGCGGCGGCAATTTTTACTTGTTCAAGAAGATGACGGATGAAAAGCGTGCCGCTGCGCTCAAATTCGTCAAATGGATGACGACACCGGAACGCGCCGCGGATTGGGGTATTGCAACCGGCTACATTGCCGTTCGTCCCGATGCGTGGGAAACCCCCGCCATGAAGAAATACGTCGCGGACTTTCCAGCTGCGGCCCTCGCGCGCGACCAGCTCAAATATTCCGTCGCCGAATTGTCGACGCACGACAATCAGCGCGTCACCAAGGCTCTCAACGACGGCATTCAGGCAGCGCTCACTGGCGCCAAGACATCTGAGCAGGCGATGAAAGATGCCCAGCAGGAGGCTGCCCGCATCTTGCGTACCTACAAGTGACGGACGCTTTCGGACAAGCCGTGCACGGATTGGATAGGGGAGCAGCCAAGCCGCCCCCCTACCAGTACGCCGCAATCGCCGCCGTCACACATTTGGCACGGCCGAACGGCACGCGGTTTCGCATGACCGCGCACATCCACGGCTGGCTATTGTTGCTGCCAGCCGCGGTGCTGCTTGTGACGTTTACGCATTATCCTGCGGTCGCGACCATCATCGACAGCTTCTTTTCGACACCCAGAGGACAGCAAACCGCCGCCTTCGTCGGCCTGGACAATTATCAGGCAATGCTCGACGACCCGGTATTCTGGCGCGCACTTGGGAATAACATTGTTTACACGGCGAGCGTCGTTCCTCTGACCGTCGCGCTCGCGCTGCTGATGGCGATCTGGATCAACGGCAAAATTTCTGGCCGTCCGTTCCTGCGCATGTCGTTTTTCACGCCGACCGTGCTGCCGATGATCGCGGTCGCCAATATTTGGCTGTTTTTCTATTCGCCCGGATATGGGCTCATCGATCAGGTCTTCGGCCTGTTTGGTTTCACCACCCATAACTGGCTCGGCAACGAACATACCGCGCTCGCCTGCCTGATCGTTGTGGCGATCTGGAAGGATGCCGGCTTTTTCATGATCTTCTATTTGGCTGCGTTGCAGCAGATGTCGCCGCAGCTTGCCGAAGCGGCGGCGCTCGAAGGCGCCAGCCGCTGGTACTTCTTCCGACGGGTCACTTTCCCCCTGCTTGCGCCGACCACGCTTTTCGTTCTGATCAATGCCATCATCAATTCTTTCCGGCTGATCGATCACATCGTGGTCATGACACGCGGCGGACCGGACAATACGACCGCGCTGCTGCTGTTCTATATTTATGAAGTTGGCTTCAAGTTCTGGGATACCGCTTACGCGGCGACCCTGACAGTGGTCCTGCTCGCATTGCTCGCTGTCCTGGCAATCGGTCAATTCGTTTTCCTCGACCGGCGGATTCATTACCAATGAACCCGGTGCATCAAGCAAGCCCCCTCGCCGCCGCACTTGAGACCGCAGGTGCGTGGGTGTTGGCGCTTCTGTGGGTCTTGCCGCTGACCTATGCGCTCTGGGCGGCGATCCATCCGAGCGCATATTCGGCGCATTTCGTACTCACTGCGCCGCTGACCGTGGAGAATTTTGTCAAGGCCTGGAATGCCGCGCCGTTCGCACGTTATTTTCTCAATACCTTCCTGCTAGTCACCATGATCCTCGCCGCACAGCTCGTGCTATGTACGCTCGCAGCGTATGCTTTTGCCCGCTTTGATTTTTACGGCCGCGATATCGTCTTCCTACTTGTGCTGCTGCAACTGATGATCATGCCTGACGTACTGATCATCGAAAATTATCGAACGATGGGCGCACTTGGGGTTGTCGACACAATCCCGGCAATCGGTCTGCCTTACATGGCCTCAGCATTCGGCATCTTTCTGTTGCGACAGACGTTTAAGACCGTCCCGCGCGAACTTGACGAGGCCGCCCGCGTCGAGGGGGCTGGGCCGCTCCAGGTGCTTCTCAAGGTCTACGTGCCGCTCGCGAGGCCGATTTACATTGCCTATGGCCTTGTCTCGGTTAGCTATCATTGGAACAATTTCCTATGGCCACTTATCATCACCAATTCCGTGAGCACGCGTCCACTGACCGTGGGATTGCAAATCTTTGCTTCCTCCGATCAAGGGATCGACTGGTCGGTCATCACCGCCGCGACACTGATGACGTCGGCACCATTGTTAATTTCCTTTCTGCTGTTCCAACGGCAATTTGTTCAGAGCTTCATGCGTGCGGGGATTCGTTAATGAATGTCAGATTCCCTAGATTCTTATTTTGGTGGCCCCATGATGCGCGTTGATTTTATTTCATTTGTCGACGTTGATGCGATTCCCACCAAGCGCGGCACCCGCCCGAGCGCGCCCCGCGATCAACGTACCGCTTCCACCTACAGCTTCTGCGCGGTCTGGGTCGCACAGTTGCGAAGCGGTCACCCGGACTTTGGGACGTCAAAGCTCAAACAATGAACGTTAGGTGTCCCTGTCGGTTCCGAAAACTCCATCCATTTGATTCGCGATCGCTGGCGAAACAGAACATGATTGCTGGATGTT
>PMAF01000224.1 GCA_003152455.1 Hyphomicrobiales bacterium | reverse complement strand
CTGCTGGGCTTTAGTACCTTAAAGCTCATCGAAATTTCAAGACGTGGTGTCCGGCACCCGCTCTTCGTCCCATCTTTGCACCTTCACACGGCTTAAGGTGGCAAGGTAGCACTCGGATGGCGCGCGAGAATTTTAAGGGGTGAGAGCATGAGATAAAACCGCGACTGTTCGGCCAGCATCCAGGCGGTGAACGGGCCGAACTGCGGCGCGGTATTGCGCGAAGTGGGTATCCCCTTCACTCACGTAGTCGCTAGGGCTGGGCTAGATCGCGCAAAGGAGGAGCCCGTGCAATGGTAAATCTTACGATAAACAGCACTAGACCATGGACTATTGTCTTGCCTGACTTTGAATTTTTGCAATCTGCGGGGACGACTCCAGAAACGATTGCATATCTTCGATCAGTGCTCTCATGCCCTCGCCAGAAAGAACAATTACGAACTGATCCCCATTTTTTGCGACAATTTTGAGCCCGGCTGCCGGACCTTGATCGGTCGTCACTTCCAGTGGTCGTGCAGACGCAGCAAATATAGGAATCATCTTAACCTCCTACCTTTACATCAACGCATGAACCGCTTGGCTTTAGCGCTTTCCATCCCTCAACGCTATCAGTGGTGCCGACGTGAGTGAAGGGGATACCCACTTTGCGCGATATGCCGAACGGCCCGGCCGACGCAACGTCGATGGCGCAAGCCAGNNCACAGTCCAACGCTTCACTTAACATCTTGCTTGCGCATGATCCGGTCCGAAGCCGGCTGCCGGTTTCGGGATCATTCGCTTTAAGTGCGGAATGTTCAGTTGGCGTCAGGCATCAGTTTGGTTTGATACCCGCGAACTTGACTACCTTGGCCCACTTCTCGGTCTCGTCAGTGATGAACTTGCCGAAGTCGGCGGGAGACCCGATAAACATCGTTGCGCCGAGATCGGTAAACCGCGCTTTCAGTTTGCGATCGGCGAGGCCGGCATTGATATCCGCATTGAGCTTCTCGATTATCTCGGTGGGTGTGTTCTTAGGCGCGCCGATGCCGACCCAGGCGCTCGCCTCATAGCCAGGCACGAACTCGCTTATCGTTGGGATGTCCGGCAGCACGTCCGAACGTGCGGCTGTGGTCACCGCGAGCGCGCGCAGCTTGCCGGCCTTGAGGTACTGGAGCGTCTCTGTCACGACGCTAAACCCGACCTGCACCTCGGTCGCAATATTGCTGGCGGCACCCGGTCGGTTCTCGACGACGAACGGCTGGCCGAGCCGCTCCGATAACCATTGAGCGATCAGACGCCCTTCGATGTCGGGCCCACTACCGGGAGGATAACCCACAATGACGTGTACAGGTCGCGTTGGATAGCGTTATCCATTATCGTTGCCTATACGCGCGCGCGAGGGCGCGCGGCGACGTCGAGCTCGGCGACGAGACCGACCCGCTCGAGCCGGCTGGGCGGCGCTGCGGCTGCTGGGCGACGTCGCCGATTCCATTTTAGTGATTCCGGATCGGGGCGACGATGGAGCTCGGGCGGTCGTGCACGCGCCCGCCGATGGTTACACGCTGCTCCTGGTCGCGTCCATATCGGCCTCGAGCTTCACGTTCGGAATGTCGTCGAAGTATTCTTTCGCGTCCCGAAGCTCGTAGGGATAGCGCAGTGTGGTTCCCATCAGCCCCTTGTCCCAGGGCTGGAGCATGATCACCCGTTCGCGTTTCGCCAACACGACACGACCGAGCGCCACCATGCCCTTGCCACGCATGGCCTCGCGGATCACGGCAAAGGCTTCCTGACCAGCCTGGTCGTTCGGCATGATGTAATCCGGGATTCCCCAGATGGCTCCCATACTGGCGTGAATACTCGCGTTTTTCCGGCCTTCCGGCAAGACAGAAGCGACGTTCGGACGGCTACCGTCAACTCGGGCAGCCCGAACGGTGGTCGAGGGGCTGATCTGGCCATTTTCGCTGGCATTTTCGCTGGCATTTGAACGCAATCCCCCCATCGGTAGCTGTTGTACGCATGACCATCGGGCGTCTCACGCAGGCGCTGGTGGTGGCCGTTGCCGTAGTTCCGCGATCAGCCGCAGAATCTCCTGGAACAATTCCTTCGGCACCGCGACCTCGGCCATCTGGAAGATGATGTAGCGGCCATGGCTCACGATCTTGGCACCAATTTTGACGAGTTTTTCCCGCAGGCTGGTCAGCGACCAATGCTTGATCGCCTCCGGCAGAGCCAATGTCCGCATGAAGTTGGCGAGATTGTAGGCCAGCGCATGAAGCTGGAGACGCACGGCGTTGGCGGCGAACGAGCAGCATGACAGCCGCGTCCACTTGATCGCGCCCTTGCCTTCCTTGATCCATTGCTCGCACGTCCCGCGCTTGTTGTAGAAGGCAACGACCCGCTCGGCCGGGCGCGACAGGTTGGTGACGATGAAGCCGACGCGCGGAACAAGCTCGCCCGGATGCCACTCGACCTTGGCGATCACCCGGCGCGGCTTGGTCCAGCTTCCCGCTTGATAGGTGAAATTGGCATGGAACCGGCGCACATCATTGGATGGGCGGCCGACTGGCCGCTTGAGCAGATATCCGATCCGCCCCTGCAAGATGGGGTTTTTCGGTAGACGTATGGCGTATTTGATCTGTTCGGCTTCGAGGAACTCGTAGACCTCGGGATTCGCAAAGCCGGCATCGGCCCGAAAATAAATGCGCGAGACCTTGCCTCGGTAACGCGCCACGACCGGGTCGAGCACTTCCTTCCAGCCGTCCGCGCTGTGGACGTTGCCGGGACGCAGAGCGCAGCGTTCCAGATCGCCGAATTGATTGAACACGAACAGCGGATGATAACAGGTGCAGGCATAGTGGCCGTTCCAGACGCTCATCTCCTGCTCGCCATGCGTCGGGCTCACGCTCGAATCCATATCGAGCACGACGCCTCTTGGCGGACGACGACNNTGAGCCAGCGCGTCTCGAAGCGGCCCATCTGGCTCGGCGAAGCCGCGCTACCATGAGTCGCTTTGCCGCCGACGATCCAGCGCATCGCCGGATCGTGGCGCAGGCGTTCGGCATCGTTCACATCATCGTAACCGGCGAGGCGGCCGAACACCGACTGACGCAGCAAACCAACTAACGCATGGCGACCGTTCTTGCCCGTGCGCGCATCAGCGAGGGCCTCGCCCGCTATCGCGCTCAACCCGAGTGCGTCGTCGAGTTCGCGGTACGCCAACAATCCCGCATCGGACGTGACCATGGACCCACGAAACTGCAGCATCNNAGCGTTGCGGAAATCAGAGCGTCATCCGGTGAATGCGGGTTAAGAAGATAGAATTTCGTGTTGGCATGGCTGCTGGTTGGGGAGATACCTTCAATGAGAAGGCGGAGTATCTGTTACGCATCGGGGAGATCAAGAAAAAGGTGACGGCCAAGGAGGTCTTTTTCCCGGGGCCTTTACGGAGCATCTGCTCAGGTTGTGTAACGTTCAAAGGACCCTATCACACATGACGGTGTTTTTAGCCAGCGACGCCATTTGTCATGCAAACTAGATTGATCCGTGGATTGGCGCTGCTCGGGGCGCGCGAATGGAAAATTAAGGGCAGGGAAAACTAGATGGATGCACAAGCAATCGCCGAATTGGCGAGCTCTTCGCGCCTGGCAGTCCTTACCAACGTACGCCTCATCGATGGTTTGGGTGGGCCACCTGTGGATCAGAGTTATGTCGCTCTGCGCGACGGTAAGATCTTGTCAGTCGGGGCGGCGAGTAATGCTCCGGCGACGGATCTCATGCTCGATGGCGCGGGGATGACACTGCTTCCAGGCCTGATCGATGCTCATGCACATCTTATCTATTCCGGTTTTAGCAGCCTTGAGGCCATCGATCGATGTTCGATCGAGATGTCCACTATCAATGCGGTTCTCAATGCCGAGCGTGTGCTGCGCGCGGGATACACGACTATTCGCGATGTGGGAACGATCGCAAATGTCGCTGTGTCGGTACGCGACGCGATCGCGGAAGGAAAGGTACCAGGCCCGACCGTTGTGGCCTCAGGGCCGATTTTGTGCGCGACCGCCAGCCTCGGCGACACGTTGCCTGCTCATTGGCAATCGAGCCACGGGCTCGGCAAGCTCGTCGACGGGCCGGATGAGATCAGACGCGAGATTCGCCTGCAAATCCGTGCCGGCGTGGACAACATCAAGCTGGCGGCCTCCGGCGTCGAAGTAGGTCCATATGCCTGGACGTGGATGACCACGTTTTCCGAGGAGGAGATACGCGTAGCTGTCGAGGAGGCTCACCGCTGGGGACGCACGGTTGCAGTTCACGCACAATCCTACGATTCCGTGCGCTTCGCCTTGCGCGCGGGAGCGGATACGATCGAGCACGGCACCCGCATGGACGATGAGACAATCGCGTTGTTCAAACGTTCTGGCGCTGTTCTTGTGCCAACTCTCTCCACACTCTTCAGCGTGTTGGAACTAGGAGCCTCTCTCAACCTGCTGCCGAAGCAACGCGACGAGATGAAGGTCAACGAGCCTCTTTGGATCGATAGCCTAAAACGTGCGCGCGCCGCTGGCATTCCGATCGCTTCCGGAGCTGACCTCGGAAATCGCTACCCACAAGGTTCTAACGCCCGCGAGATTGCACTACTCGTGCGTGTTGGGTTCGAACCTATGGAAGCATTGTGTGCAGCGACTTCGGTGGCGGCCCGGGCGTTGAAGCGCCAGGACCAGATTGGGTCGCTCGAGGCGGGTAAGCGCGCTGACCTTTTGCTTTTTGACGGGGATCCGCTCAAGGACATTGAAAGTCTGCAGGATCTCTCGCGGATTGCTCTGGTGATAAAAAACGGGCGCGGGGTCGCTGGGAGCTTTTGTCCAACCTCACGGCTACAATGAGTAGGTCCGGATTCAGTCCGGCGACAGCTACGACGCCTCAGAATATACAGCCAGCAAGAGCCTTTGCGAGGTGCTAGAGCATAATCCGATCAGCTTGAATTGATAGCGGAACGGCGGGGAATCTCAAAGTTGGGCGGATAGGCGAGTCTTTGCGGATCGATGATTCGGCGGAACGAATGATGCCGAAGCCCTATTCCCAGGATTTGCGCTTCAGAATAAGAGCCGCAGATCTGGAAGCGGCCATCACACCTAGATCACGATGGCTTCTCCTAAACTCGCCTTCGAATCCAAGCGGCGCTGCTTACAGCGATGTGGAGCTGAGGCCCCTACTCGAGGTGGTAAAGCGTCATCCGCATATTTGGCTGATGGTTGACGATATCTACGAGCACCTTCTCTATGATGGTCGGAAATTCGTAACGGCGGCGCAACTGGAACCAAGCTTGAGATCGCGCACGCTCACGATCAACGGGGTATCCAAGGCGTATGCTATGACCGGTTGGCGGTTGGGATTTGGGGGCGGCCCGGCCGAACTCATTGCGGCAATGGCTGTGGTGCAAAGCCAGAGTACGTCAAATCCGTCATCGGTGAGTCAGGCGGCGGCGGTCGCGGCGTTGACCGGTCCGCAGGACGTTGTGATAGGGCGGTGTCAGGCCTTCCAGAAGCGGCGGGATCTGGTCGTCAGTAGGCTCAACGCCATGAACGGAATCACCTGCCGCATCCCCGAAGGTGCTTTCTACACTTTCGCAAGCTGTGAGGGTCTAATCGGAAAGAAAGCCCCCGACGGCCTTCGGATCGATAGCGACAGTGCCTTTTGCCGTTACCTTTTGGAACGATGCGATGTCGCCGTCGTTCCTGGCAGCTGTTTCGGTTTGGGACCGTTTTTTCGCGCAAGTATCCGGGTGCGACGGTCGAACTTTGGGCGATGGATGAACATCGCATCGGTCTGAAGCCAATCACGCGGGGGCGTGTGGGCGCCGATCGGCGAGCGGC
>PMAF01000255.1 GCA_003152455.1 Hyphomicrobiales bacterium | reverse complement strand
AGCTCAAATTCGGTGCAATCCCACATAACAGCTGTCCAAATATTCCGCGTATATCGTGTAAGGCCGCGCTGTCTCGGCATCAAGCGTTGCGTGAATTTGCTCTTTGAACCGGCGGCTGAATGGAGAATCCGAGGCAGATTCGTTGATGATCAGAATTGAGCCTGGCAATGGCTCCGCCTTCGCGGTCGGCATCGAAAATTTTGCGACCATCAATATCGCGATAAGAACGCATTCCCAAATTCTCAACATAATACCGCGGCCTACAGGCGGCATTGTAATTGGCGCCGTCCGCACATTGGCGCCCTTAGTTGCTGCCGAATTAGGCTTACGGATTACGTTAGTGATAAGCGCAACCTATCGAAAGACCAGACCCCGACATAAGGTCAGCAGCTATTCGCCGGCCAGCCGTAATGGGGGCTGGTGCTTGCCCTCGGCGGTAAACAGGCGCTGCTCCTCGCGCAGGAGGTAGTCCCGCGTCATCGGCACCACGTCCTGCCGCTTGGTGAGCTGAATCTGGAACACCATCATGTCCTGCTCGCGGAACGACATTTCCGCGGACGCCAGGTAGAACTCCCACATCCTCACGAACCGTTTATCGTAGATGCGCTCGACCTCCTCGCGGTGCGCCAGGAAACGCTCAAGCCAGGCCTTCAGCGTCTCGGCGTAATGCAGGCGCAGAATTTCGATATCGGTCACCAGCAGCCCGGCCCGCTCGATCGCCGGCAGTACTTCCGACAGCGACGGGATGTAGCCGCCCGGGAAGATGTATTTTGAAGTCCATGCATTAGTGACGCTCGGGCCTTCCGAGCGGCCGATCGAATGCAGCAGCATCACACCGTCGGAGCTAAGCAGCTCGGCGCTCTTGCGGAAGAATGTGTCGTAGTGATTGACGCCGACATGCTCGAACATGCCGACTGAAATGATGCGGTCGAACGGCTCGTCGATGTCGCGATAATCCTTCAAGAGGAAACGGGCGCGGTCGCTCAAGCCCTTTTCGGCGGCGCGTTCGTTGGCGATCGCATGCTGCTCGTGCGAGAGCGTGATGCCGGTCACGTCGGCACCGCCGATTTCCGCCAAATAAAGCCCGAGGCCGCCCCAGCCGCAGCCGATGTCGAGCACGCGCTTATCGGGAGAGAGCCGCAGCTTGGCGGCGAGATGCCGCTTCTTGGCCAGTTGCGCGTCGTCGAGCGACTGATCGGGGCTTTGGAAATAGCCGCAGCTGTATTGCCGGTCGGCGTCGAGGAAGAGCGAATAGAGCCTCCCGTCGAGATCGTAATGATGCGCGACATTGCGGCGCGAACGCGGGCGCGGATTGAACTGGCTCAGGCGTCGGCGCAGATAGCGCAGCCAGGTTTGCAGCCAGGCCCAATGCGGAACATCGGTATTCTGACCGAGACAGATGGCGAGCACGTCGGCGATCGAGCCTTGCTCGACCACAAAGGTGCCGTTCATGTAGGATTCGCCGAACTTGAGTTCGGGATCGAGGAGAATGCCCCATTCGGCGCTGCGGGTAGCAAAGCGTACCGATACCGGCCGGCCGGTCCCATCTCCGAACGTAAATACCGTTCCCCGCGAGGTAGTAACGCGGAATGTTCCTCGCCGGATAAAGGTCTTCAGCAGAAACTGAAGCAACCGGTCCATCGCCCGCCACCGTCGTCAAACTACTTTCAGCCTATATTTTGCCTACACCGAGATCAAAAATCGTTGATACATATCAACCGATATTCCCCGGATAGCCGGTCGATGGACCGAAGGGCCATTCCATTCGATAGTCAAGGTGGTCGCTTTGAGCACTTCCTGAGCCCTTTAAACGCGCCAAACCATCCTCAAGACGCAAATTTGAGGCCCGGCTCGGCCGACTCGGCGCAATCTTCGTTCGTCCCACAGTTTGGGCTAGCCACGTCCACGCGGATAACGAACTTACGTCTGCCAAGTCTGCTAAGCACGAGCAGACTTCGGCCTGATCGATCGCAATTCTTCGAATGCTAGTTGAAGCTGCCTCGAGAGGTCAATCGTCGTTCCCCTCCCAATCGGCAACACTGCTGTCGGGATCGGTGACCCGAACGTCACCCGGATAGGAGGTCGGTGCAGGAGATGCGCGACTTGCATCTGCTTCGGGCCTTGAAAGAAGGCGGGCACAAGTGGAACCCGGGTATGAAGCGCGACCGTCGCAGCGCCGCGCTTGAACGCAATATTTTCCTGGCTTCGCGTGCCGCTCGGGAAGATCAGAATGATTTCACCGTGCTGCAGCATGTCGACCGCGGTCTTAATCGAACTTGGCGACGGGTCGGTGCGGTCAATTGAAAGGGAACCGCCGTACGTCAAGACCCAACGCGATAGCGTTGAATTGAACAGTTCCTTTTTTGACATATAGCGTAGCTGTCTTGGGTATACGGCATAGGCGATCCATAGGCTGTCCGCCCAGCCCACGTGATTGCAGGCGACGACTGCCCCCGCCCCACCGGACCGAAACAACTCGGGCCGGTTGACGATCTCAGGCTTGCCCACGCGCTCAAACAGGACTTTTAGCCCAGGCGAGATGGCCGAGAGAACGTTCATACAGCATGCCCTGACAAATATATTTTCAATATATAAGCATCAACACAACGGTTACCACATTTCGAGGCGCGTTCAATTGGCCATCGAAAGCGTACTCCGTAAATTGGACACCCTTGCGTGATGTCGCTTAGCCGATCTGTGACGTTTGCCGCCATGGCAGGCGTAATGCGCAAGGTCTTATGAATCCGCACTAGGTTCAGTGCCCCCCAATATCGCCTTCACTGCTCGCTTATGGCTGGCGGAGTATTTGGCCGCTTTTCGAGTGTTTCAATATGGCCGCAAGCGGGACATTGATAGGTGATCAACTCGCGCATTGCACCGAGGCCCGGCACCCGGCTGACAGGTACCGGGCCTTCGCCCAGGCATGTACAATCGTCGGGCAGTTCTCGAAACTTCGGCAAAACGCGGCTCATGCACGAATAATATGGTGCAAGGCAAAGCCGACAATTCCGGGAAGTCCCTTAGGGGAGTTTAGCTGACAAATTGCTGACAATTAATGGTCGCGCCGCAAATCCCAAAGCCCCGCCGGAGTTAGCTCGGTGTGGGCACCGGTAGGTTTGCAGGATGCGCCCCAACTATGCAGCATAGGGCCTACCGGAAGCATTGGCCACAGTGCCATTGGGCGTCGCCAATGACGCGATGGGTCATTCAAGTCATAGCCGTCGCGGGCCAAAATCGACGTTTGTCCGTTGTTGTCCAATCGCGTCCTAAATAGTGCATCGCAGCGAACGCAGTCATGTGCCAATCGCTAACATTGCTCGCTTGGTTTTGAAATGAAAGAGACAGTCAATGACAGCGCCCAATCCGGCCTCTGCGGTAAGGTTACTACCGGTCTTTGCTAACGCGCCTGTCACGGCTTTTGATAGAATGGCGTTAAACAACATTCGCGGACGTAGCTCAGCGGCAGAGCGCCACTTTTCCCAAGTGGGAGCGTAGGTTCAACTCCTTCCGTCCGCTCCAAATCGAGCCGATACGCTAAAATGATGACCGTTATCAAGACCCCGAACGGACATAGGATCGAAGTAAGGATTCCGAGACGGCGCAAATCGCGATTCTCATTTCTCCTGTTCCTCGGGGTGCTGTTTCTTAGTGTATACATCTTGGTTTCTGGCGGAACGCTTCCTAAACTTGGCGGCTAGACTAACAGTGCGCTCAGACTAGATGGCAGGTCCGGGTCAATCGCTGCGTACCCGTTCAGCTTCCGGGCCGACCTTTGTCTGCTGTTACTCCAAGAGCGACCAAATATGATGCGTCGCGGCGAATGACGCAAAGTGCCATTCGCGTCCTTCGCTGCGACACGGAAAAACAGAAATCACTTCCGGCGTCTCCGACGAACTATGGCACTCACGTGCCGGTGGAGAAGTCGTCCACAGCATCAAAAGCGTCATCGCCTGAACGCATTTTGCTCCACCTCGAAAGCGTCTATCTTGTGCTGTGCGCTAGACTGGAACGCGCAAAAGGCATCGGCCACGCCCACTCTGGGGGGCTAGTCGAACAAAGTTATTAGGAGGATCGCAATGGTTAAGCTAACCGTTTTGTATGGACATCCGAAAGATGCAGCCGCGTTCGAGATGTACTACGCGGAAACCCACATGCCGATCGCCCAGAAAATGAAGGGTGTAAGCCGGATTGAATTATCGAAGGTGATTGGCGCACCCGACGGTAGTAAGCCATCCTACTATCGGACGGCCGAACTCTATTTCGAAAGCGTCGATCATCTTCAGAGCGTGATGGGCTCGCCTGAGGGCAAAGCGACCGCTGACGATTTGGCCAACTTCGCGACGGGCGGAGTTACCCTAATGATCTCCGAAGTCGCCTAGCTTGCGAAGCTTTGTCAGATAGGCGCGCGCCCGATGTCTGCTATGGGTGTGCGCCGTGAAAAG
>PMAF01000307.1 GCA_003152455.1 Hyphomicrobiales bacterium | reverse complement strand
GATCGCAACAGCTGGCTGAGGGTCAGACCAATCCTCTTAGCCTGCTTTACACGAACATTCCGGGTAGTTCGGTACTGGATGATCCCTGCAATCAAATGGCCCATGCACCGGACCATGGCTCCGGAAATTTTCATTGTAATTATGGCCGACCGACGGTCCCTTGAGGAGGTTGTTGACTGACGTGCGGTCAACCGAACAATAGTGATACCAAGTCTCATTCAGCTTAATCAGCATGTAGGATTTTGCAGCATCGAAGCAAATCTCTCGCACAAAGCTGCTCTGCGGCGTTTCGGTGCATTCAAACGTGTCTAGGCATACCGGCGTGTCGCGATATTTGACAGTGACGCATTCCGCGAAAGCGGGCGCGCTTGTGACGAAAAATGCTAGTACGCACGCGGCGATAATCCGCACGGATCAACCCCTCTAGCCCGCGCAAATCTTACGCCTGCCCTAGCAGCGTGACAATCCAGCATGGAAGGCCGCTAATCCCACACGCCGATGCCGAGCCGCCGCGCTAGAAGCCGATCTTATCGACCCACTTTTTCAGAAGCGGCATGGGATGCCCGACGCCGTATCCGGCGGCAACGGTCTTTTTCTCATGCCCAAGCAATTCATAGCGGACATCGGTCGGGCAACCGGCGGCCCTTAGTCGATCTTGCGCACGGTGGCGCAAGCTGTGGATCACCTTGCGCGGATCGACAATGCCGCAATCGTTCAAGAAGCGATTGAGCCGTTTCGACGCGGTGCGCGGGCCATGATGGAATAATGGTCCCTTGATGATCGCTGGCAGATACGGCAAGGCGCTGGCGGGAAGCGGCAGGCGGCGCTTTGATTGCTCCGTCTTGTGGCCGATCACCACATAGCGCACGCCGCGCTCTTTCAGTTCATTGTTAATCTCGAAAGCCTCGCTCAGTCTCATGCCGGTTGTTGTTAAAAGCCTGAATAGCAATTGCTCGCTCTTGTCGAGACGGCCGAGGTTGCGCTTCACATTCCGCATGTCCGCGTCGTCGAGCGGTAGGCGCTTTTCTTCGTCGTCGCGCTTGGGCACGATGGATGAAAACGGATTGAACGTCAGCCGCCCCTCTTTGATTGCCAGATTGACGGCGGCAATAAGCCATCCGATCTTTTTGCGGATGCTCGCACTTTTGAGACCTTGGGCCTCGAAATGCTGGACGATCTTGCGGCCGTCGTCGCGGGTCGCATCCTTCAATGGTTTGTCGCACAGCGACTTGAACAGCGCCCACGCGGTTTCCGCTTCGCGCTTGTAATAGCCGGTGACATTGGCGTGTTGCAGATACGTTTCAAAGATCGCATCGTCGCCGTTCTTTGTCGGCACCTTGGGGCGGTGTCCGGGGTCACCTTCAAAGTCGGCTTCGAGGTAGGCTTTAGCGACCGAGCGCAGAGTTAGCGGAGCGCCGACAAGCTGGACTGATTGCACGCTGTTCGGCTCAGTCCGCACGATGGCCCCGACGCTATCATAGTAGGTCAACTCGCGTTCGGTCGCGGCGATGTGTCCGCCATCGGGGCCGACGTGCAAGCCCGGCGCAAGTTTGTGGTGCCACGTCGTTTCCACACGGGGCCGCGCGGCCAATAGAGCGCCCTTGTGTTCGGCAATCAGCGGTAGGGCTAGTAACTCCGCCTGCACGCGGTCGGGCGTCGCTAGGGAGTGCTCAGTGCGTTTGCCGGGGGTCTGTAGCCTGATATGCCAGTTCCGCGACCCCGGCCGCAGAAACAGGTAATCGGTTTTGCGCCGCATAGCGGCAGACATTAGCATCAGAGATTAGCGGCAGCCAGTAGCGGCAGGTAGCTTCTTTCAGAAGTGCTTAATTCTCAATGGCTTTTTGGTGGGCGCTATAGGGATTGAACCTATGACCTCTCCCGTGTGAAGGGAACGCTCTCCCGCTGAGCTAAGCGCCCGGGTCGTGACGGCGGCGCGATATAAGGAGTGCGCCGAAGCAGTGTCAAGCGAAGGCGGCGGCTGATCGCATAAGCGTCGCCGCGGCTAGTTGCGGTTGGTCGGCTTGCCGCTGGGCGGCACGCGCGAGGCATGGCCTTGCAGGGCGCGGATGCGGTCGGCCAAGTCGCCATTCGTCGACGCGGCCTCGCTCACGGCGGCGCCAGTGCGGAAGGCGGCGGCGCGGTCGCGCACCGTCTCCGCCGCCAAGATGGCTTCGATCGGCGAGTTCGGCCCTTCCAGCGCCGANNTTTTCCACCCGCTCGGCGGCCCAGTTTTCCTCGGTCTCGCGCTTCATGTGGCCAAGGTCGCGGGCCAGCCGGTCGCGTTCGTCCGTGATGCGGTCGAGGTCGGACCGCAGCTGGGCTTTTTCCGTCTTGAGCGCATCGGCCGCGGCACTGGCGCGTTCGTGCAACTCGGCGAGCCCGGTGCGCAGATCGTTTTCGCTGCTGCGCGCGGTCAGCAACTCGTTGCGCGCTTGATTGAGCTCGAATTCGCTTTGATTGAGCGACCGCGACTGTTCGTTAAGGCGGCTTTCCAGTTCCTGCGCGCGGCGATCGAGAAGTCCGGTGGCCGTGGTCTGCGCCACCAATTGCTGCTCGAGGTCGGCGACGCGGCGGCCGAGATTCTCGACCCGGCCGCGCTCTTCGGCCAATTCCTGGGTGGCGGATTTAAGCTCGATCCGCTCGGCGTCGCGGCGGTCTTCCACGGTCTTGAGTTCGTTGCCGGCCGTGTTGAGCCGGTCTTTCAGCGCATCGACCTGAGTCTTGAGCGCGACGATTTCGACCTTCTGGGCGTCGGCCAAGCTCGAGCGCTCGTCGAGCGCGCCGACCAGTTTGGTGAGCTCGGCTTCCTTGTCGGACAGCGTGCGTTCGGCCTCATGCATGACGGTGGTCTTGGCCGCGATTTCGTCCTCGGTGGCGCGCAACTGATCGCGCAGCGTCTTGTCGCGCGCCTCCAGCGAGAAAATGGTGGCGGCCTTTTCACCCAACTCCATCTTGAGCCGGTTGATGGAGTCGCTCTTCTTGCCAATCTCGGCGAATTGACTGGTGGTCTTGTTCTTGAGTTGCTCGACGCTTATTTCGAGGCGCCGCGTCGACATGGCGAATTCGGCGCGCAGTTGATCCTTGTCGGCGTGGATTTCCGCCATCGACAGCGGCGTGGCGGCTTCTAGGCGGCGCATGGTCAGCCGCACCGCGCGGCCATGGACGAGGGGAATGACGACCAGCCCGAAGAGGGCCGCGACCAGAAACCCGATCCCGAAATACATGATCGGTTCGATCATAAACAACGTCTCCCATTCGCCCTTGCCCGGGGAACTACACGCTACCCATGACAAAGGCGTCCGTCAGTACAGTTATGATAGCCCAAATGCGGGCCTGCGTCCCGTGCGTCGGTTAGACTTGCACGTTGTATATTTAACGAGCGGGGGCGGCGGCGCCTCAGAACGGGTTCCAGGTCGCCCGCGGGGTAAATTTGAGATAGCCGATATTAGCGCCGAGCCTTAAGCCCACGCCGGAACGGATCGGCACCACGACGATATTGCCGGACGCCAGCGCGGTCATGCCGAAGCCGCCAATGAAATAGGCCGAGCCGTCGATGCCGGCAAAGCGCTGATAAATCGCGTCGGTGGCGGGCAGGTTATAGACCAGCATCATGGTGCGGGCGCCTTCGCCGCCGTAGTCGAATCCCACCGAGGGGCCTTCCCAGAACACGCGCCGGTCGCCGGCGTTCTTGGTAAAGAGCTTGCCGTCGCCATAGCGCAGCCCCACCACGATGGCGCCGCTGCCTTCCTGGCCGAGCACATAGCCGTTGGGCTCACCCCAGCGGCTGACGGCCTGCTGCACCACCTCCGCCAAGCCACGCGATACCGTGCCGAAAAACTTATGCCCTTCGCGGATGATCTCGTTGGGCTTGAAGGTATCCCGGCGTTGCGGTGGGGGCGGCGGCTGGTTCTGGGCGGCGGCCAGATCGGCGCCGAAGGCGAGGAGGCATAATGTGATGGCGGCAAGGCGCAAGGTGGCGCGCATCGGATGCTCCATTGGATCGAAAGTTCCAGCCCCACTTAACCCGTTACCTACGCCGGTGGCCGTAATGTGGCGGCCAAAGCACGCATCCCGAATCGCTCACAGATTGCCGAGAAATATGACTGCAGCGCGGCAACAACGGAAGTCGCCGCCGGCGCTTAGCCCGGTGTTTTGGCTGGCGCTCGGGCTTGCCGTTTGCGGGGGTATTTTCTCAGCCCCCGTGATCTTGGCCGCGCCGAGCGAGCGGATCGTTGTCAACGCCGATACTGGCCTCGCCATCAGCGGCTTCGACCCGGTAGCCTATTTCACCGACGCCAAGCCGAAAATCGGCCTTCCGAAGCATGAATTGCGGCTCGACGGCGCGGTTTGGCGGTTCAGGAACGAAGGCAACCGGGCGGCCTTTGCCGAGCACCCGGAGGTCTATCTTCCGCGTTTCGGCGGTTACGATGCCGTGGCGATCGCCCGCGGCGTGTCGGTGCCGGGTCACCCGCTGTTCTGGACGATAACCGGCGAGCGGCTTTATCTTCTTCTATAGCGGCGAGGCGCGCGCGGCCTTCCTGGCCGAGCCCGGGCTCATCCTCGAGCGCGCCATGCGCAAATGGCCCACGGTCGCGCGCACCATCGCGCGCTGAACCGATGCCTTACTGGCTTTTGGCTGCCGCGGCTTTGGCGGGATCGCCCCAGGCGATAAAGCCGGGGACCAGAAACCTTTCCGCCCGGCGCCCGAACGCGAGTTGACCGCCGTCCGGAGCGGTCACCGCCCCGCCGGCGGCCGCCAGGATCGCGCAGCCGGCCGCGATATCCCATTCGTGCGTAGGCGAAAGCCGGGGATAAACGTCGGCCTCGCCCTGGGCGACGTAACAGAATTTCACCGCCGAACCGCACAGAAAGCGCCGGGCCACCGGCAGCCGCGCCAGGAAATCCTCGGTCGCCTCGTCGAGATGGCTGCGCGACGTCGCNNGCTTGCGCCGGACCGGCGCCGAACCGCAGCCGCAGCCGTTCGGCCTTGCCGCCGACGACGCCGCGCCACAGCAACCCTTGCGCTGGCGCGGCGACGATGCCGGCGATCGGCATGCCGTTCGTCACGATGGCGACGTTGACCGTGAATTCGTCGCGGCCGGCGAGAAATTCCTTGGTGCCGTCGAGCGGGTCGACGATCACGAAGCTCGGCTCCAGGCTTGCCGCCGCCGCGCGGCCGATGCTTTCCTCCGCGATCACCGTGATGCCGGGCAGCAGACGGGAGACGCCTTCCACGATGACGGCTTCCGACGCGACGTCGGCGGCGGTAACGGGCGAAAGGTCATTCTTGATGTGCCGTTCGACCGAGGAAAACGGTGTGGCGAGCGTCGCCGCCGCCGCCCGCGAGACGATCTCGGTCAACGCGTCCAAATGCTGTACCGCCTGTTGCGGGGTTATTGCGGCGGTCACGACTTGCAGATTCCTTCCCTTTGGGTCCCCTTGGGCCGGTCCTTGGGGCAGTCCTTGGCGGTCGGCGCGGTGCGGTGTATCACGCACCGGCACCGGCGCGTCCAGCGATTCGCCGGTTTTTTGCACCCTGCACGCCTCGCGGAGACCCGTCCATGTCCGGAACGCCCATCGAAGCGCTCGATCTTGCCGCCATGCTGTGCTCGCGCGTCTGCCACGATTTGATCAGCCCTGTCGGCGCGATCGTCAATGGGCTGGAAGTGCTGGCGGAGGAAAAGGACGAGGAGACCAAGACGTTCGCGCTCGATCTGATCAAGAAAAGCGCCGGCACCGCCTCCGCCAAGCTGCAGTTCTGCCGTATCGCCTTCGGCGCGGCCGGTTCCGCCGGCGCCCAGATCGACCTCGGCGACGCCGAGACCATCTCGCGTGGGTTTTTCGAGGACGACAAGACCAAGCTGGCCTGGAACCTGCCGCGGGCGCTGCTGGCCAAGAACCGGGTCAAACTGCTGCTCAACCTGCTGCTGGTGGCCGGCCAGACCATCCCGCGCGGCGGCCGGCTCACGGTCGATCCGATCGGGGAGGGCGACAGCATGGGCTTTAAGGTCAGCGCCGCCGGGGTCAATGCCAAGATCCAGCCCGCGGTCGCGGCTTTGCTTGCCGGCGAGGACGGCGGCACGCCGCTCGACGCCCATCGCATCCAGCCGTTTTATGCCAGCCTGCTGGCGCAGGCCTCCGGCGTCACAGTCGCCATGGCCATGGACGGCGACACCGTCGTGGTCAGCGCGCAGTAGCG
>PMAF01000191.1 GCA_003152455.1 Hyphomicrobiales bacterium | reverse complement strand
TTATCCGTGCCGCACCCCAATGATTCGTCAATCCGAGCAGAAAGCATGGCGGCGCGCGCGGGTCCAGATAGGCGCCGCATGCTAGACTATTAACGCCGTCGAAACGATATCGGGGCACCCATAAGGGTACCGAGGGGCGATGAAACGGGAGGCGGCATCGGCAATGCGATTGATCCACCGCCATCTCCTGGCTGCGATCTTGGTGGCGGCCGCCGGCGGCGCCGTCACGGCGCAGACGCGCGGCGGCCGCTATGCCGGTCCGACCGGGGCAATTCCGCCGGCTGCCATCGCTGCGCCGGCGGGCGGGCCGGTCTGGAGCGGCGAATCGGGCGCCTCCGGCGATCCCCGCATGACCGCCGCGGCGATCCGCGAGGGGGCGGTGAATTTCCGCGGCTGCCTCGAGCGCCTGTGGCCGCTGGCGGCCCGGCGCGGCATTTCGCGCAATGTCTACGCAGCCTATACCGCGCCGCTGACGCCCGACCTGCGCATCATGGATCTGCTCGACCGGCAGCCGGAGTTCACCAAGTCGTTCTGGGACTATCTCGATCTGTTGGTGAACGATGCGCGCATCGAGCAGGGCCGCGTGCTGCTGGAGCGCTACCGCGAGACCTTCGACGCGGTGGAGCGGGCCTACGGCGTCGACCGCTATGTCATTGCCGCGATCTGGGGCGTCGAAACCAATTACGGCACGCTTGGCGGCGACCGTCCGGTGGTCCGCTCCACCGCCACGCTCGCCTGCATCGGCCGCCGGCAGAACTATTTCCGCGAGGAATTCCTCTCGGCGCTGGAAATTCTCCAACACGGCGACGTCAAGTCCGACCGGCTGGTCGGCTCATGGGCCGGCGCCTTCAGCCCGACCCAGTTCATGCCGACGGCATTCAAGCGCTTCGCGGTCGATTTCGATCGCGACGGCCGCCGCGACGTGGTCGATTCGATCCCCGACGTCATCGCCTCCACAGCCAACAACCTGAAGAAGGACGGCTGGATCACCGGGCAGACCTGGGGCTACGAAGTCGTGGTGCCGGCGACCTTCAATTTTCTGCTCGCCGGTCATGCGCGCTCGATGCCGATCCGAGGCTGGGAGCGCTACGGGCTGACGCGACCCGGCAATAAGCCGTTTCCGCGTCCGGACGAGCGCGCCTTTCTGCTGATCCCGGCCGGCGTGCAGGGCCCCGGCTTCCTGATGCTGGAAAATTTCAGGGCCATCATGCGCTACAACCCGGCCGAGGCCTATGCGCTGGCGATCGGCCACCTGACCGACCGTCTGCGCGGAGCTCCGCCCTTCGCACAAAACTGGCCGCGCTACGAGCGCGTCTTGTCGCACGGCGAGCGGCTCGAGTTGCAGCAATTGCTGGAACGCCACGGCTATGACGTGGGCGAGCCGGACGGGCACCTTGGCGCGCGGACCAGGTCCGCGATCCGCGATTTCCAGACCAGGCTGGGGCGGGTTCCCGACGGCTTTGCCTCGGCGTGCATCCTCGACCAGTTGCGCGCCCCCTGATCATACCGGGTAACCGGCCGGCCACCTTCGAGTTGACACTTTTTACGCGCAATTGACCCAATATGGCGGCGAAGATCCTCTTCGCGGCCGGCCTTTTCCCTTGTAGATTAAGGCCTTGGGCGGCAGGCATGTTTGGCAAAATCCGGTTTTCACGCTGGCTCTGCGGTGCGGTCATTCTGGCCGCGGTCGAGTGCGCCGGCGTGGCCGCAGTCCAAATCGCCTTCACGCTTCCCGCCTATGCCCAGCGCGCCGATGACCGCTATCCCTTTCTGAGCCGCCAGCGCCAACAAGGCGGCTTCTTCGGCGGACTTTTCGGCGGCGGAGGCTTCAACCCGCGGCCCTATCCCGGCGAATATCCGCCGCGGCAACAGCCGCAATATCAATCGGAAAGCTCGCACGCGCCGGCGCCGCGCAAAGCCGATCCGAATGCGCCCGCGCCCACGACCTCGATCATGGTGATGGGCGACGGCATGGCCGATTGGCTTGCCTACGGACTGGAGGACGCGTTTTCGGACTCGCCGGAAATTGGCATCGTTCGCAAGGACAAGATTCTTTCCGGGCTGCTGCGCTACGAGGCGAAAGGCGATCTCGATTGGTGGCACGTCGCGCGCGACATCCTCGCCCAGCAGAAGCCCAATTACGTGATCATGATGCTAGGCATCAGCGATCGCCAGAACATCCGCGAGCGCGACGTCGCCAAGGAGGCCGAGAAAAACGCCAAGGACGAGAAGGACAAGAAAAACGCCGACCAGAAGGCGCCGAACAAAGATCAGGCCGACGACTCGGATCAGCCGGCGATTGCGGCGACCGAGCCGCAGCGTTCCACAAACGCCAACGGCATTATCGAATTTCGCAGCGACAAGTGGGCGGAGGTTTACTCGAAGCGCATCGACGAGACGATTGCGGCGCTCAAGAGCAGGGGCGTTCCGGTATTCTGGGTCGGCCTGCCGTCGATCCGCGGTACCAAATCCACCGCCGATGCCGTTTATCTCAACGATCTTTATCGCGCGCGCGCCCAGCGCGCCGGCGTGAACTATATCGATGTGTGGGACGGATTCGTGGACGAGGAGGGCAAGTATTCCAACTTCGGCCCCGACTATGAAGGCCAGATGCGGCGGCTGCGCTCGAACGACGGCGTCTATTTCACCAAGTCCGGCGCCCGCAAGCTCGCGCACTATGTCGAACGCGAATTGCGCCGTTATCTGAACAATCGCGGGCCGATGGCGCTGCCGACTGGGCCGATTGGGCCGCTGCCCAGCGACGCAAAATCGGCCGTGCGGCCGGTGGCCGGACCGGTGGTGCCGCTGACCGTGACGCCGGAAAATTCCGAGGAACTGCTCGGCGGCTCCAGCAGCCAGCCGGTTCACAGCGACGCCACCGCCAACCGCGTATTGGTCAAGGGCGAGCCGGTGCCGGTGGCGCCCGGACGTGCCGACGATTTCGTCTGGCCGCTGGGCAGCGATAAAAATATTCCGCCGACGGCGAGTGCGCCCGCGGCTCCGCCGGCGGCCAATGCGGTTGCCCGCACCGAACCGCCCGCCGCTTATGTGAAGCCTTCGGAAGAGCCCAAACACCGCGCCGCCGCAAAGACCTCGCAGACCACCGGCCCCAAGGCTCGGCTCGAGCATCGGGTAGAAACCAAGCCGCGGTCGCCGCAAAGCGACGTTCCGCGCCCGCCGCGCGGCATTCCACAGTCCGGCGGATTTACCGGCTGGTTCCGGTAGAAGCCGCTCAGCGCGGCAGCGTGGTCGAGCCCATCAGGAATTTGTCGACCGCGTGCGCGGCCTGACGCCCTTCGCGGATCGCCCACACCACCAGCGATTGGCCGCGGCGCATGTCGCCGGCGGCGAACACCTTGGGCACGGAGGTAACGTAGGCGTTGGTGTCGGCCGAGACGTTGCCGCGGTTGTCGAGCGCGACGTTGAGCGCCTTGAGCATGCCTTCGTGCAGCGGATGCACGAAGCCCATAGCGAGTAGCACCAGATCGGCCTCGATCTCGAACTCGCTGCCGGACACCGGCTGGAACTTGGCGTCGACCTGGACGCAGTGCAGCTTCTTGACCTGGCCGTTCTCGCCCGAGAATTTCTGCGTCAGCACAGCGAATTCGCGTTCGACGCCTTCCTGGTGACTCGACGAGATGCGCAGCTTGACCGGCCAATCCGGCCAGACCAGCAACTTGTTCTCGTGCTCGGGCGGCTGCGGCATGATTTCGAAATTGGTCACCGAGGTTGCGCCCTGGCGGATCGAGGTGCCGATGCAGTCGGAGCCGGTATCGCCGCCGCCGATCACCACGACCTTCTTGCCTTTGGCGAGGATCGGTTCGACGTCGCCCTGCGGCTCGTTACTTACCCGGCGGTTCTGTTGCGGCAGGAACTCCATGGCGAAATGAATGCCCTTGAGCTCGCGGCCGGGGACCGGCAGGTCGCGCGGCTTCTCGGCGCCGCCGGTAAGCACCACGGCGTCGTGCTCTTTGAGCAGTTTGTCGGCCGGAACGTTGACGCCGACATCGGCGCCGTAATGGAACTGCACGCCTTCGGCCTGCATCTGCTCGATGCGGCGTTCGACATGAATCTTTTCCATCTTGAAGTCAGGGATTCCGTAGCGCAGCAGGCCGCCGGCCTTGGCCCAGCGCTCGTAGACATGCACGTCATGCCCGGCGCGCGCGAGTTGCTGCGCGCAAGCCAAGCCCGCCGGGCCGGAGCCGACAATGGCGACCTTCTTGCCGGTCCTGTGCGCCGGCAATTCGGGCTTTAGCCCTAGTGCGATGGCGCGGTCGGCGATTTCGCATTCGATGGTTTTGATGGTGACCGGGTTGTTGTCGATGTTGAGCGTGCAAGACGCCTCGCACGGCGCCGGACAAACACGGCCGGTGAATTCGGGAAAATTATTGGTCGAGTGCAGATTGCGCGCCGCCTCGGTCCAGTGGTTGCGGTAGACGAGGTCGTTCCAGTCCGGAATCTGGTTGTTGACCGGGCAGCCGGTGGGCGCGCCGGTGACGCGGCTGGTGCCGTGGCAATAGGGCACGCCGCAATCCATACAGCGCGCGGCCTGGTCGCGGACTTCCTTTTCCGGCAGCGGCAGCACGAATTCTTGCCAATGCTTGATACGCTCTGCGACCGGCGCGTAGTGGCGGTCGTTGCGTTCGATCTCGAGAAAGCCGGTGACCTTACCCATGCTATTCCGCAGCCTGCATCGTGGCGGCCATCTCCTTTGCCATCTCGGCCAGTGCGCGGCGGTATTCCACCGGCATCACTTTGCGGAACAACGGACGATAGCGTTGCCAATCGGCGAGGATCTCGGCCGCGCGCTTGGAATTGGTATAGCGCGCATGGTTGGCGATCAACATGCGCAGCCGCTCGGCATCCTTGACCGTAAGATCGGCCATCACGTCGACGCGGCCATGCGATTCGAGATCGTTGTAGAGACCGTATTCCTTCTCGTTGACTTCTTCCTCTTCGGCCACCGGCTCGAGCTCGACCATCGCCATGTTGCAGCGGGATTTGAAGGTGCCGTCCTCGTCGATCACGTAGGCGATGCCGCCCGACATGCCGGCGGCAAAATTTCGCCCGGTGACGCCAAGCACGACCACGACGCCGCCGGTCATGTATTCGCAGCAATGGTCGCCGGCGCCTTCGATCACGGCGACGGCGCCGGAATTGCGAACGGCGAAACGCTCGCCCGCGACGCCGCGGAAATAGCATTCGCCTTCGGTGGCGCCGTACAGCACGGTGTTGCCGACGATGATCGATTCCTCCGGCACGATGCCGGAATCCGCCGGCGGCCGGATGATGATGCGTCCGCCCGACAGGCCCTTGCCGACATAGTCGTTGCCTTCGCCATCGAGCTCGAAGGTGATGCCGCGCGCGAGCCAGGCGCCGAAGCTCTGCCCGGCGGTGCCGGTGAAGCGCACATGGATGGTGTCGTCGGGCAGGCCGGCATGGCCGTAGCGCTTGGCCACTTCGCCGGACAGCATGCCGCCGGCGGTGCGGTTCGTGTTCTTGATCTCGGTCTGCAAGCGCACCGGCGCACCGCGGTCGAGCGCGGCCTGCGATTCGGCGATCAGCTTGCGGTCGAGGATGTCGCCGATCTTGTGATCCTGCGCCTCGCAATGGAAGATGGCGGTGCCCGGCGCCGCCGGCGGCTTTTGGAAAAGCTTGGAGAAGTCGAGGCCCTTGGCCTTCCAGTGCTCCACCAGCTGGCGCTGGTCGAGCATCTGCATCTGGCCGA
>PMAF01000136.1:14821-15080 GCA_003152455.1 Hyphomicrobiales bacterium | reverse complement strand
GGCATCCTCGACGGCCATATCGTCATGGAGCGCACCATGCCGCGGGCCGCCGACCCGGCTTATCTGCCGGCCATCAATCGGGCGCGCCAGGTGATGGCGACCTATTCGGACATGGAGGAGTTGATCCGGCTGGGAGGCTACCGGGCCGGCTCCAGCGCCGAGGTTGACGGGGCCATCGCGCTCCACAAGCCGCTGGAAGCGTTCCTGAGCCAACTTAAGGAAGAATCAACGAGTATGGCGGAGGGCTATCAACGGCTTG
>PMAF01000136.1:0-14787 GCA_003152455.1 Hyphomicrobiales bacterium | reverse complement strand
GTCGCTCAGATCGAGTCCATGATCGCCGAGTTCGACCGCATTGCGTCCGAGCTCGACCGCGAGATCAAGACCGAACAGGAGCGCGCCGGCATTCACGATCCCGCCCATTTCGCCTATCCGACCTATGCCAAGGCCGCGATCGGCCGGCGCGAGAATCTTCGCCGCTCGGCCGGCGAGCTCAAAGCGCAACTCGACGACGCCAAGGCGGTGCTGGGCGAGGCCTTCGAGGAGCTCAAGAAGGTCGAGATGCTGGATGAGCGCGACCATACGCGTGAGAAGGCCGAGGATAACGCCCGCGAGCAGGCCGAACTCGACCGCATCGCCGCCATGCGCTTTTCCGCCAACGGCGCGCCCGCGTAAAATTACACGATCGGAATAAAAATGAACGGCGCCCATTGCGGGCGCCGTATCCTGTGCCAGGGCTCGGACGGCGCGGCCGCTTTATTTTTTGCTGCCGGCCTCGGGCTTGCTCCGCAAATGTGCCAGCTCGCCATCCAGCTTCGCCAGCGCCGACCGGAGCGCGCCGATCTCGGCTTTGGCGGTGGCGATTTCGGCTTTGGCGGCGGCGAGATCGCGGCCAGTGGCGGCCAGTTTGTCATTCGTCTCGCGCTGGAGTTTGGCCAGCGCCTGCTGGAGAAACTCGGTATTGGCCTGCAAACAGCCGGTGCGCCGCTCCATCTGCTTTTCTGCGGTACAGACTTCCAGCCCGCGAATGTCCTGCGCGGCCGTGGGCAAGGTGGACAAGCCGAGCAGGAAAACGGTGGCAGAAATTTTCATGGGCGACCTTCTTCCCTGGTAGCGGCGCGACGGAACACTAAAACGCCGCCATTAGGTCGCGGGCGCCTTGCGAACGCTCGGTGTTGTCGATGTGGCGCTGAATTTCGGCGACCAGCCCGGCCACCACGCCGGTGCGCCGCGCCACTGGATTGCGTTCGTAGCCGGATTGCTGGAAGAAATTCGCGGTCGGCACGCGCTCGCGCAAAGCTTGCGGCATGGTCACCATGTCGAAGCCGTTGCCGTCGCCGGTCAGGTTCATCAATTCCAATTCGGCCGCGGAGAGCGGCGCCAGGTAGCCCTTGGCGCGCGCGAAGTGCACCGAGTCCAGCAGCTTCTGCACCTGCAACAGCGGCCCGATATCGATATCGAGGATGGTCGCGTGAATGCCCATGCCGCCCGCCGTAGTCTTGGCCAGCCGGTCATGCTCGTTCCACGAGTCCGGTACGCTGCGGCTGAACGCGATCATGCGTTTGAGCGCCTCGATCTTGGCCGTCATCGCGAAACGCGTATCGCCGGCCGCCGCCTTGGCCTTTTGCCGCAGCGCCGCCAGGATGCGCCCACCGTGCTCGGCCAAAATCGATACCGAATTGGTGCTGAGCAACTGGTTGTAGCCGAGGGCGGGAGAGATGGCGTGCTTGTCGGGGCCCGGCGGTTCAAGCCCGGCCTGCGTGTCGTAGGCGCCGCGGCCGCCGGTCTCGAAGGCATAGACCCCGACGATCTGTTCGCGCGTCAGGCCGGCAGCGCGCGCGGCCTGGGCATAGGCGCGCTTGAAGTCGAGATCGCTCGCCGGGCGTTGCGGCACGAATCGATATTGTTCGGCGGCGGCTTTGAGGAAATCGGCGACCACCGGGATCGGCGGCCTTTTGCTCGGCTCGGGGCCAGGCTTGAGCGGGTTGACCGGCCGCGGCGGTCCGGCGTAGCGCGGCGGCTGGGTGAGCACGTAGTCGGAAAGCCCGATCGCCACATGGTCGCGGCGCTTGGCATTGCGCGCGCGCCGCTTCTCGACGACAGCATTCCAGTAGACGTCGGCCTCGGCGTCGTAGGCCTGCCGGGCTTGGTCGTATTGCGCGAGCTTGGTTTGATAGTCGGCGATGGCCGCCGGCGAAACGTCTTGCGCGCGCCCCGGCGGTGCCGCCTGCAACAGGCCGGCGGCCAAGGCGATCACGGCGATGCGCAGGGAATCGCGCTGCATGTCGGGCTCTTAGCTGGCATCGCCCGGGCGATCAATCAACGCGCTTTGCCTGTGTCATATTCGTCGCTGCAGAACGGGCCGCCCTGATAGCGGTCGCCGATCGGATCGGGCGGCAACGCGGCTTGCGCGGCCATCGCCTGGTGCAGGGAATCGCCGGCCTTGCCTTGCGGTTGGTAGCCGTAGCGGCGGGCATTGCTGTTGTCCCACCAGCTGTCGGCATTGTCGGAGACGCCGTAGAAGATCTCGTAGCGGATATGGGGGTGCTCCAGCCCGATGCGGATAAGCGCCACCAGGTCCTCGGGCTTGAGCCAAATCGCCAGCCGCCGCCGGTCGGCCGGCGCGTCGCCGACATTGCCGATCCGCAGGCAGGTGACGCGTATCCCGTGCTTCTCGGCATAGAGAGCGCCGAGCGCTTCGCCGAACGCCTTGCTGACGCCGTATCGGCTGTCCGGGCGCACCGGCACATTGATGCCGATGCGCTTGTCGCGCGGATAGAAGCCGACGGCGTGATTGGAGGAGGCGAATACCACGCGCTTGACGCCGGCGCGGCGGGCGGCCTCGAACAGATTATAAGTGCCGACGATATTGGCCTGCAGGATCGTGTCCCACGGGCCTTCGACCGAGTAGCCGCCGAGATGCACGATGCCCTCGACACCGGCGACGATTTTTTCGACCGCGGCGAGATCGGCGAGATCGGCCGCCATGAAATCTTCATCGCCCGCGAGATCGCCGGGCTTGCGCAGATCGCTCCAGCGGATGCTCGGGTAGAGCCCTTTCATGAGCTTGCGCAAGCGCGTGCCGACGCCGCCCGCGGCGCCGGTGACGAGAAGTTTTTCCATGGCTCTCTCTTGTGATTTCCGCCGCAGTTTCCGGCGTGAAGCTACTTGATCCCGTTCGCGACCGCGAGTTTCTCGTAACGGCCGCGGCTGTTGACCAAATGCCGCTGCATGGCGGCGCGCGCCTGCGTTACCGCGCGCTCGCGGATCGCGTTCAAGATTTGCTCGTGCTCCTGCTGGAACACGTCGAGCTGGATGCGTTTGGAGGGCGGCGCCGAGCGCCCCCACACCGTCCGGCGCGGAATGATGAAGCGGCCGAGATATTCCAGGAAGCGCTTGAACTGCGGGTTACCGGTGGCATCGGCGATTTCGCAATGAAACGCAAAGTCCTGGTCGACGGCGTTTTCGCCGCGGCCGATGGCATTGTTGATGGCCGCGAAGCGGTCGGCGATTTTTCTGACCTGCGCGAGGGAAGCGCGTCCGGCGGCAAGCCCGGCTGCCTCGACTTCGACGCCGGTGCGCAACTCCATGACGTTGAGCACCTCGCGCAACGTCGAGCGCTCGTCGAAATCGACGCGGAACGGCCGCCGCACCTGATCGGCGACGAAGGCGCCGATCCCCTGGCGGGTAAGCACCAGCCGGTCGGCCTTCAGGGCCGCCACCGCCTCGCGCACGACCGTGCGGCTGACCCCGGTGGCGGCGATCATTTCCTGCTCGGTCGGCAGTTGCGAGCCGGGCGGCAGCTTGCCGCTGACGATATCGGCGGTTAGGCGGGCGACCAGCTCGCCGGTCAGCCCGCGCGAGGGCTGCAGCGGCTGCAACAAAGCGAGGTTTTTGGAGGAACGCTTATTCAAAAGCTTGGCACCGCGCTATCCGGCAAAGTCATCATATGACATGATGAATAACACGCACGGCCGCGTGGATCAATGAGCCGCGCCGGCACGCGCCGGGGACGACCGCAACAACAACGAACTTGGGAGGAAGCATTCGTCATGAAATTAGCCACCGCCATGATCGCCGCCGGCCTCATCGCCGCCGCAGCCGCCTTTGCGTCCGGCTCCGCCGTCGCGCAGCAGAAATTGGTGCTCAAAGCCTCCGACGTGCATCCGACCGGCTATCCGACCGTCACCGCGGTCGAGAGCCTCGGCAAAAAATTGTCGGACGCCACCAAGGGCCGTCTCTCGGTCGCCATGTATCGGTCGATGCAGCTCGGCGGCGAAAAGGAAGCGATCGAACAGGCGCAGGTCGGCGCCATCGCGTTCGCGCGCGTTTCCGTCGGCGCGCTCGGCCCGGTGGTCGACGATCTCAACGTGTTCAATCTGCCTTATGTGTTCCGCAACACCGAGCACATGCAGCATGTGATCGACGGCGCGATCGGGCAGGAGCTGCTCGACAAGGTCACCAACAGCGGCAAAGGGCTCGTCGGCCTCGCCTGGATGGACGCCGGCGCGCGCAACTTCTACGACACCAAGAAGCCGATCAAGACCATCGCAGACCTCAAGGGCATGAAGATCCGCGTCATGGGCAATCCGATGTTCGTCGATATGGCGAACTCGATGGGCGCCAACGGCGTCCCTATGGGCTACGACCAGGTATTCACCTCGTTGCAGACCGGCGTGGTGGACGGCGCCGAGAACAACCCGCCGAGCTTCGTGTTCGACAACCACTACCAGGTCGCCAAATTTTACACGATCGACGAGCATCTGATCGTGCCGGAGATGCTGGTGATGTCGAAAAAAATCTGGGACTCGATGTCGAAAGACGACCAGGCGCTGGTGGCGAAGTTCGCCAAGGAAGCCCAGCAAGAAGAGCGCAAGCTGTGGGACGTCTATGAGAAGCAGGCGATGGACAAGGCGAAAGCCGCCGGCATCCAGATCGTCGCGGTCTCGGCTGCCGACAAGAAGGCTTTCCAGGACGCCGTGAAGCCGGTGTGGGACAAGTACGGCCCCAAATACGCCGCCATGATCAAGCGCATCCAGGAGGTGAAGTAACCTGGTCATTCCGGCGCGCCCGCTCACGCGGGCGCTCCGGAATGACGAGACTGCCAATGGCCGCTCTGTATCGCAAAGCGATGGATGCGCTGTATCTTGTCTGCGTGTGGATCGCAGGGCTCGCGCTGGTGCTGATATCCGCGGTGATCCCTTGGGCGGTCTTTACGCGCTATGTGCTCAATAGCTCGGCGTCTTGGCCCGAGCGGACCGCGGTGCTACTGACCATCGTGTTGACGTTCATCGGCACGGCAGCATGCTACCGCGCGCAACTTCATATGAACGTGTCGTTTTTCGCGGCCATGTTGCCGCCGCGCTGGCGGCGCTGGGTCGATCTTCTCGTTGAACTTCTGGTCGGCGCGATGGCGCTGTTTATGGTCGTTTACGGCGCCAAATTGGTCGAAGCCACCTGGCTCAATTCGATCGACGAGTTTCCCGAGCTGTCGGTCGGCGTGACCTATCTGCCGATTCCGCTCGGCGGCGCCGCGCTGTTGCTGTTCGTCATCGAGCGCGTGCTCATCGGCTCGCCGCCCGATCATTTCGCCGAGCATACGGAAGCCGCGCTTGCGCCGATCGAGCAAGCGGGTCTCCCGCCGGGCCAGGAAGTGAACTGATGGACATCGCCGTTCTTCTTTTGACGATGTTCTTCTGCTTTCTTATCGGCGTGCCGATCGCCTATTCGCTCGGGCTTGCCGCCATCGCCGCCTCATTTTGGATCGGCATCCCGCTTGAAGCGGTGATGTTGCAAATCTCCAACGGCGTCAGCAAGGTCGCGATGCTGACCATCCCCTTCTTCGTGCTCGCCGGCGCTATCATGGCGGAAGGCGGCATGGCGCGGCGCATGGTCGCGTTTGCCGATGTTCTGGTGGGGTTCACCCGCGTCCGCGGAGGACTTTCTGTCGTCAATGTGCTGGCGACCACGCTTCTGAGCGGGATATCCGGCTCATCGGTCGCCGACGTATCGGCGATCGGCTCGGTGATGATTCCGCAAATGGAGAGAAGCGGATATCCACGGGTCTATGCCACCAATGTGACGATCACGAGTTCGGTGCAGGCACTGCTCGTGCCGCCCAGCCATAACGCCATCATTTATTCGTTGGCGACCGGCGGCAGTATCTCGATTATCAGCCTGTTTATTGCCGGTGTGGTGCCGGGGCTTCTGCTCGGCTTTTCGATTATCGTGCTGTGCCTGGTGATCGCTTACCGCGACGGGCACCCGAAAGGCACCTCGGTGCCGCTGCGCGATGCGGTCAAAATAAGCATCGATGCCGCATGGGGTCTGATAACGCTGCTCATCATCCTCGGCGGCATTCTCGGCGGCATATTCACGGCGATCGAAGCCGGCGCGGTGGCGTGCATGTGGGCATTTTTCGTGACCATGTTCATCTACCGCGATTACAAATGGCGCGACCTGCCGGCGCTCGTCCACCGCACGCTGCGCACCGTTGCGATGGTGATGACGCTGATCGCCTGCGCCTCGAGCGTCGGCTACGTCATGGCGCTCACCCAGATGCCGGCGAAAATCACGGCGTTTTTCCTCACGGTCTCGAGCAATAAATATGTGATCTTGATGCTGATCAACATCCTGTTGCTCGTTCTCGGATGTCTGGTCGATATGGCGCCGTCGATCCTGATTTGCACGCCGATTCTGTTACCGGTGATGATCAATTTTGGCGTCGACCCCGTTCATTTCGGCATGATCATGATGCTCAATCTCGGCATTGGCTTGTGCCATCCGCCGGTCGGCGCAATTCTCTTTGTCGGCTGTGCCGTCGGAAAAGTGACAATCGAACAAGTCATGCGGACGATCTGGCCGTTTTACGGCGTCATGTTCGTCGTGCTGATGCTGGTCACTTACATTCCGGCGCTGTCGCTGTGGCTGCCGTCGGTGGTGATCCGGTAGCGCAGCCCGCTCGATTTGAGAAAAACGCGCCGCAAAAGCGGCGCGAAAAGTTTGCGGGGAGATTCAGAAAAATCGCGTCTAGCGGATGGTGGGGCCGGCGCGGTCGCTGAACACGACCGGTCCGCCGGCCTTGATCACGGTCGGGGCCTGCGCGGTCAGGATATCGGTGCCGAGATTGAGCTGTTGCGCGGAAATGCCGATCACGGCGATCAGCAGCGCAGCGGCAAGCCCGACCACCACGATCTTGAGGTGGGTGGCGCGGTCTGCGGTGTACATCGACCAGTTCATGGCAGCCTCCAAGGTCACGCCCATTCGTCGGCCCGGCCCTGAAAAAGGTTCAAGGTTTCGTAGTCTAACGTAGGGACGCGGGGAGGGTTCCAAAGGCCGCATCACGGATCGTTGAAGGGCCGTGAAAGCTCGTGTTTAGCGGGGAAAAGGGGAGATTCTGGCCGCCCTCGGGCGGCTACCGGAACTATTCCAACCGGCTCAGCTGATGTTCCTCGGCGATGCGCTCGAAGGATTCCGCCAGGCTCTTGATCCGGTAGGCAAGCCGGTTGTCGTTTTCCACCGGCAGCGTGCGGACGATCTTGTATTTGCCGCGCGGGGCGGCGTGGCCGAATGTCGGCTCGAAATAGACGTCCTGGCCGGTCGAGTATTTGTGCGTCATGGCGTTCCTCGGCAGCAGGCCGTCAATGGGTCGGGCTCTTTCATGCAAACGCCCGGCGCACGGCCGGGCGCTTGAAATTTTTCAGCGCGCGCGATCTTGCCGGAAAACCGTATCGGCGTCCGGGCTGGTATCGAGTTCGCTCAGGCGTTCTGCAGATTGGACGCCGCCTGCTTGCCGCGCTCGGTCACGATTTCATAGGTGAGGCGCTGGCCTTCGTTGAGCGTGCTCATGCCGGCGCGTTCGACCGCGCTGATATGCACGAACACATCCTTCGAGCCGTCGCTCGGCGTGATGAATCCGAAACCTTTCTGGGTATTGAAGAACTTGACTGTGCCTGTGGCCATGGCGGCCTCCTTGCGTCGGTTGCTGCGTGATCGGGACGCGCACGGATAGTTTATCCGTGCGGTTCGACATCCGAGTTTTTTGGGATGACTTGTTGAGCGCCCAAAAACGGGCAGCGTTGCAAGGCAGAACCGAAAACCTGGCTGCAGGCTTTGAGATAGGCTAATTGCGCCGTATCGTCAAACGCGCGAGCGTCAGCCGGCGCGCTTGGTCAAGGGATATTCCGCGCTGTCGTAGAGGCCGCGAATGTCCTTGTGACCGAGCCGCTCCTCGTCGATTTGAATATAGGCGCCGAGCAACAGCGGCTCGGGCAATTCCTCGACGGCAAAGCGGATGGCGTCGGCGGCGCGGTCGAAGCGGCGGTATTTGATCTTGTTGACGATCTTGCGATTACGCGACGGAAACAACTCCGCCGGCGCGTCGAAATCGAATTTTTCCACGGTCAACTCCAGGCTCTTCGGCAACGCCGAAACGAATGAAACAATGCATGTTATATGGGTATCGAAGCACATTTTATCCAGAGGTGTCTGGAAGCGCTCGAAACAGGGTGAAAAACCGCTGCTATTCGCCGCGATCGGATGGTTACGGACGCAAACCTCGACTTATTAAGGCATATGGCGCATTTTATTACCGGCTGCCAGCGGCGTTCGCGAGGGGCAAGGCGAGAATGTCGAATTCGACCGTTAATGGGGGACGCGCGATCTTCCACTTCGTGATGATCAAGCCGACGCATTACGACGACGACGGCTATCCGATCCAGTGGCTGCGCTCGGCCATCCCCTCCAACACGCTCGCATGTCTCAATGCCTTGGCGGAGGACGCCAAGCGCCGCGAGGTGCTGGGAACGGGGGTCGATATCCGGCTGCACACGTTCGACGAAACCAACCGCCGGGTGAAGCCGCAACAGATCATCAACATGATCCGCCGCGAAGGCGGGCGCTGTCTGATCGGGCTGGTCGGCGTGCAGTCGAACCAGTTTCCGCGCGCGGTTGATCTGGCCAAGCGTTTTCTCGACGCCGGCCTGCCGGTCTGTATCGGCGGTTTCCATATCTCCGGCTGCATTTCCATGCTGCCCGAACTGCCCGCCGACATCAAAGCCGCACAGCAGATGGGCGTCTCGTTCTTTGCCGGCGAGGCCGAAGAGCGCCGGCTCGACGAGGTGCTGCGTGACGCCTTCAACGGCAAGCTGAAGCCGCTCTACAATTACATGGACGCGCTGCCGAACCTGGTCGGCGAACCGCCGCCGTTCCTGCCGCGCAAGCACGTCAAGCGCACCGTCGGCAACCTGTCGAGCATCGATCTCGGCCGCGGCTGCCCTTATCAGTGTTCGTTCTGCACCATCATCAACGTGCAGGGCCGCAAGAGCCGCATCCGCTCGGTCGACGATCTGGAAAAGATCGTGCGTGAAAACTACGCCGAAGGCATCAAGCGATTCTTCATCACCGACGATAATTTCGCGCGCAACAAGGATTGGGAGCCGCTGTTCGACCGCCTGATCGAGATGCGGCAAGGCGAGGGCATGAATATCGGCTTCACCATCCAGGTCGATACGCTCTGCCACAAGATTCCGGGCTTCATCGAGAAGGCGACCAAGGCGGGCGTGCGGCGCGCCTTCATCGGGCTGGAGAATATCAACCCGGACAACCTGATCGCCGCCAAGAAACGCCAGAACAAGATCACCGAATACCGCGAGATGCTGCAGATGTGGCGCAATCACGGCGCCATCACTTATGCCGGCTATATCCTCGGCTTCCTCGCCGACACCAAAGAATCGATCCTGCGCGATATCGAGATCATCAAGCGCGAACTGCCGATCGACATACTGGAATTTTTCTTCCTGACGCCGTTGCCCGGATCGGAGGACCACAAGGTTCTCTCCAGCAAAGGCATCTGGATGGACCCGGACATGAACAAATACGACCTCAATCACCGCGTCGCGCATCACGGCAAGATGTCGGATACCGATTGGGAAGACGCCTACCGCGCAGCCTGGAAGGCGTTCTACACGCCGGAACACATCTATACGATCCTGCGCCGCACCTGTGCCTGTCCGATCGGCCGTCCCGGCACCACGTTGTCGACCATCCTGTGGTTCTACCTGACGATTCTGTATGAGGGCGTGCACCCGCTGGAGAGCGGCGCATTCCGCCTGCAGTACCGGCGCGACCGCCGCATCGGCATGAAGCGCGAGAACCCGCTCGTCTTCTATGCGCGCTACTGGGGCGGCATGGCGGTCAAGGCCGTCAACTATGCGCGGGTCTATCTACGCTGCAAGGCGCTGCTGAAGAAGGTGCTCGAGGCGCCCGACCGCTGGACCTATTCTGATCTCGCTATCGCGCCGCCCAAGGCCGACGAGTTCGATGCGCTCGATCTCTACCATGCCACCACCGGCGGCGAGGCCGCCTTAAAACGCAAATACCGCGACGACAATATCCGCGCGCACGGCCATGTGCATGACGCGGCGGCGCCCTCGGTCGCTGCGGAGTAAAACCTCCATAACGGCAGCGCTTGTCCGGCCATCCACCGTCTTTTCCGCGTCAACTCGGCGCTCGCCTGTCGTGCGCTTTTGGTACTGCGATAGGGGTATTTCGCCAGACCGCCGGTCGCGCGCTGCGCAGCGATTTATCGCCGGTTTGAAAGCGCGCTTTTACGAAAGTTAACGCTTTATTAGCCATGTTGGTCCAACTATGGCGGTCATCAAGTTATTAATTACCATCTCGGCGGTCGACGGAGAGCCACATGGCGGAAAGCAATTCTGATTGGTTTCGTGCGTACATGGACGATGCCCGACCGAAGACCGGCGCCGCCAATTCGGAAGATAATATTATGAATTTCGGCCTTGCGCCCTATCCCGCAAAAAATCCGGGCGCGGCGGCTTTGGATCTCGTCTATCAGGCCGCCGAGCTCATCGGCGATGTCGATAATTACGCCGCCGAAAGACAAGCCCGCGCCGAAGCGCTCGCAACACAAGCGCTTGAGAAACTAAAAGTCGCGGATGATCGTGTCCGGGCCGCCGATTCAGCGCGGCGCGCGGCTGAAGCCGAGATGCAAGAGTTCAGCGATCGGGTGGAAAAACAACTCAATGGCAGGGTGCAGGAATTAGAGAAGGAAATGGAACGCTTGGTTCCCCGATTGGCGTCGACGGAGGGGCAACTCGCTGCCGCTCTGCAGCGGGCGAAAGCCGCCGAACTGCGCGCCAACGAAGCCGAAAATGCGCTGAAGCGCGTCGAAGAGACGATCCGCACTAAAATTCTGGAGAAAAGACTTGTCGACTTGAACCGGCGGCCCATTCGGGCGGCTTAGGTTCTAGACGGCTCTCGCCTTCAAAGCGCCCGGACAAGGTGGCCTGGTCGCCGAACGGCGACCGCCGCACATCGGCGCAGACGTTGCGCGCGGCATTCAAGGCGCAATGGTGAAACGGATGCGGGTGCCCCAGGGGTCGATCGCGGCAAAGCCCCCTGGAATTGCGTCGGTCGTTACGCCGGCCGCGCCGAGACGCGTTTTCAGTCCGTCTAACGTCGCCTGATCGTTGATTTCCATCGAGAACCAACCAAGGCCCGCCCGCTCGCCGTAGCGCGCGCCCGCGTGATTGCTGTGCCAGGTGTTGACCGCCGCGTGGTGGTGATAGCCGCCCGAGGATAGAAAGGTGGCCCCGGTGCGCCGCCGCGTCACATCGAGGCCAAGCGCGCCGCGATAAAAATTTTCCGCTCTGGCGATGTGCCCAACGCGTAAATGGATGTGGCCGATGCGCAATCCTTGCGGCGCGCTTGCGTAGGTCGCGGTCGCGGGATCGATCATCGCGGATGATCGCGTCGACGTCGAGCGGGTCGGTTTTCTGGAAAATCATGTCACCGTCGCGGCGCCACTTCTCGCGCGGCCGGTCGAAATAGACTTCGACACCATTGCCTTCCGGGTCGTCGAGGTAGATTGCTTCGCTCACATGATGATCGGAGGCGCCGGTGATGGGCACGCGGTTTTTCGCCACATGCAGAATCCAGCGCGCCAGGTCTGCGCGCGTCGGCATTAGGAACGCGGTGTGATAGAGGCCGGCTTCGCGCGGATCGTCGGGCAGGGCGTCAGGTTTGTGGATCAGCTCGAGCAGGGTGACGCCGCCGGCGCCGAGTATCGCAACTTGGGGAGTTTGCTCCTGCACGGTCAAACCGAGCATGTCGCGGTAGTAGGCGGTGAGGCGATCGAGATCGCGGACCATCATGCCGACGCCACCGATATGGAGCGGCGCGCGGCTCGCGGCGCTGGGGACTGCCGAAGGGCTGGGTGCTTCCATGGCGCCACTATATGGGCGGTAAGGCGCGGCGGCAAAATCGCGCAAAGCGCCGCCCTCCGTACCAATGATGCGAGGCGCCATAAGCGGACTTGCTATTCGTGCCGTTGGCAATTCAGCGTTATCCCAGCCCCGCAATTCGTCGATTGGTCTGCGCCAACGCAGGCCAATCGACGCGAGCCCTGAACAGCGGATTGCGCTGTTGCTAGCCGCCAATTTACTTGGCGAAGATATGGTTGGACCGGACTACGTCGCCCCAGCGCTTGATCTCGCGCTTGAGCAACGCGGCCGCGGCCTCGGGTGTTTCCTGGTCCGGCGGGTATTGGTCCAGGCCGCCATCTGCATAAAGCTTTTTCACCTTGGGATCGGCGAGCGCGACGCGCAGCGCCGCGTTGAGCTTATCGATGATCGGCCGCGGCGTGCCGGCCGGCGCCAGCAGCATGTGCCAGAAATCGATATCGAGCTTCTTGTAGCCGAGTTCCTCCATCGTCTTGAGCTGCGGCAGACCGGCGAACCGCTTGGTGCCGATGACGGCATAGGCTTTGAGCTTGCCGGATTTGACCAGCGGCTGCGCGACCACGGCGGAGATCGGGCCCAAGTCCACTTGCCCCGCCAATAGATCGATGAGCGCCGGACCCGCGCCGCGATAAGGCACCTGCGTGACCTTCACACCCATCTCCTGGAAGACCAGCACCTCGCCCAGATGCCCGAACGAGCCGACGCCGGGATGCCCGATCTTGGCGCTCCGGCCAGGCTCCTTCATCCAACGCAAGAGTTCTTTGAAATTATTGGCCGGCAGGGTCGGACGCCCCGCGATCGTATTGATCGTGGTGTTGACGAGCCCGATGGGGGCGAAGTCCTTCTCCGCGTCGAACGTGTGATTGGGATAAAGCGCCATGCCGGCCGCCAGCGCGTCCTGATGCAGGATGATGGTGTAGCCGTCGGGATCGGCATGGGCCGCCTTGTCGGCCGCGATCATGCCACCGGCGCCGCCGATGTTCTGGACCACGATCGTTTGCCCGAGCGCCTTCTGCATGGCGTCTTGGATGATGCGTGCCGACGCGTCGTCGGCGCCGCCGGGCGGGAACGCCACGATCATGGTGACAGGACGATTTGGATAGTCATCGGCCGAAGCTGAGCCGATTGCCAAAGTGCAGGCAGCAAAAAGCGCCGCCGCGCACGCGCGGGTAAAAGTCATTTTGTCCTCCCCTGTGGCGCTTATTGTTTTTGTTATGAAGCGCCTGTATCGCCCCACGCGGGGAAGGTAGCAACATTTGGACCCCCCAGTAAACTAGGCGCGGTCCGTCGTTTGCGCCAAAGCGGGCATTGACGAGCCGCTGCCGGCGACCTTCGATTTATGAGTACGTGGTCTAGATGCTTCCGACCGTCTAGAGCCGCGCCCGCGAGTGAATTTCGCTTTGCGAGACCACCGGCGTCTGCGCCCGGAAGCGTTCGACGATGCCGCGCACGAACGGCCTTATGCCGGCCGAAGTCACCAGCACCGGCGCCTCGCCTTCGCGCGCCGCGTCCTCGAATTTCTCGCGCACCAGCGTGATGAATTCCGACAACTTCGACGGCTGCATCGCCAGCTGGCGTTCTTCGCCCTGGCCGACGATCGACTCGGCGAAGGCCTGCTCCCATTTGGCCGACATCGCGATCAGCGGCAGATAACCGCCGGGGCTGTTGTGCTGCGCGCAAATCTGGCGCGACAGCCGCGCCCGCACATGCTCGGCCAGCGTCACCGGGTTGCGCGAGGAGCCGATGCCGTCGGCGATACCTTCCAGGATGGTGGCGAGGTCGCGGATCGAGACGCGCTCGGCCAGCAGGATCTGCAGCACGCGCTGGATGCCGGAGACGGTGATCAGCGACGGCACCAGGTCCTTGAGCAGTTCGGCCTGTTCCTTCGGCAGCTCCTTAAGCAGCTTCTGCACCTCGCCATAGGACAGCAGCTCCGCCATGTTGTACTTCAGCAGTTCGGTCAAATGCGTGGACAGCACGGTGGCGGCGTCCACCACGGTGTAGCCCTTGAGCGTGGCCTCTTCCTTGGCCCCGGCGTCAACCCAGGTGGCCGGCAGGCCGAAGGTCGGCTCGGTGGTGTGGGTGCCGGGTAGTTTCACCTGGCCGTCGCCCGGGTCCATGACCATGTACTGGCCGGTCCAGACCTTGCCGCTGCCGGCCTCGACCTCCTTGATCTTGATGACGTAGCCGTTGGCGTCGAGCTGCACGTTGTCGAGGATGCGCACGGCCGGCATCACGAAACCCATCTCGGCGGCGAGCGAGTGGCGCAGCGCCTTGATCTGCTCGGTCAGCCGGTCGGTGCCGTCGGGCGAATTGACCAGCGGCAGCAGCGCATAGCCGAGCTCGATCTTGAGGTCGTCCATTTTGAGCTAGGCGGAAATCGGATCGTCCTTGGCCTCGCTCTTGGCGGCGGCGTCCGCGTTGCCCGCTTCTTTTGCGGCGGCGACTTTGGTGCGCTTGTCGATGACGTAGGCGAGGGCGCCTGCGCCGCCGCCGAGCGCGAGGAACGGCAGCATCGGGATTCCCGGCAGCAGCGCCATCACCACCATCACCGCGCCCGATATGCCGAGCGCCTTCGGGTAGCCGGAGAGCTGCTTGAGCAGGGCCTTGTCGGCCGAACCCAGGATGCCGGCTTTCGACACCAGCAGGCCGGCGGAGGTCGAGACAATCAGCGCCGGGATCTGCGTGACCAGAGCGTCTGCAACGTAATGTCTCATTGGGCCAACAACGGACAAACGCGCATATTCTGCTCACAGGTGTTAATTGCTTTGCGTGATCCGGCGCGAGACGATTTCGGCCATCTCAAGATCATCGCCAGCAGCTCGCGCGCTCAGGCCTTTCA
>PMAF01000238.1 GCA_003152455.1 Hyphomicrobiales bacterium | reverse complement strand
CTTTCTTCAGGCGATCGGCCAGCCGCTCCACCATGGCGTTGACGTCGTGGTCGGCGGCCGGCGCGGCCGCTGCACCGGCAGCGGGGGATAGTGCCGCCTCGCCGGCCGGCGCATTGCGCGCGAGCGCGTGGCGGACCACTTCGATCCAGGGAGCGTCCGGCGGCGCACTCGCCAAAAGCTCGCCCCAGATCTTCTCGGCGTCGGCGCGCCGGCCATCCTGATCGGCCGCCATGCCCATGTAGAAGCGCGCCATCACGTTCTGCTTGTCGAGCGCCAGCGCGCGATCGAAAGCGGCCTTGGCATCGCCGGTAACGACGCCATTGGCGGCGGCCACCATGGCCTCGCCGAAGTTGGCCTCGCGCTCGGCGTTGCTGCCGTTCAGGGCAATCACATTGCTCCAGGCCCTGACCGCGTCGTCAAAACGGCCGACGCGCATATAGACCGGCGCCAGGACTTCCCAGGCGCGCCCGTCTTTGGGATTGCGGGCGACGTGGTCCTCGACCTTGGCGACCATATTTTGGATATTGCCGGCCTCGCTCGGCGTCTGCACCCGCGCCGCCAGCGGTTCGCCCGGCAAATCCGGCGAGCCGAGCGTGAGGTAGAGCGCGACGGCGCCGACCGGCAGCAAAACGAGACCGGCGATGGCGGTGACGCGGCGGCGCAGCAGCGACGACGTTTCCGGCGCCAGCTTTTCGGATTCCGCGGCATCGGCGGCGGCAATCAGCCGGCGCGAGACCTCGACGCGGGCGGCCTCGGCTTCGGCGTCGCCGATCATCCCGGCGGAACGGTCGCGTTGAATTTCGTCCAGTTGGTCGCGGTAGACGGCGACGTCGCTGCCCGGACGCAAGGGTTTGCGCCGCGCCAGCGGCCACAGCACGGCGAAGATGGCCGCCGCCGTCATCAGAGCAAACACGAGCCAAAGTGTCATCGAACCACTACCCGCTAAACCGTTGGAATTGCATCCAGAAAAGACAATTCAAGGCCGGAAAAACGTCGGAATAACGACCTATGTCATCACCGCCGTTTTGTTGAACGCCAGCCACCCTAACCCATTGATACATATCAAGGCGCTGGACATTTATATGGCAAAATATCCGGCGAACTTGAAGAGGAGTAGGGGGTTATGAAAGCCGCCGATGTCATGGCGACGAATGTTATCACGGTCCGCCTGGATACGCCCGTCGCGACGATCGCAGAGGTCCTGCTCGCAAACCGCATCAGCGCCGTGCCGGTGGTCAATGACAAGGACGTCCTCGTCGGAATCGTCAGCGAAGGCGACCTGATTCATCGCGTGGAAGCAGGCACCGAGCGCCATCGCTCGTGGTGGCTCGAACTTCTGACCGGAAAAGAAACCCTGGCCCATGAGTTTGTCATGTCGCACGCCCGCAAGGCCGCCGACGTGATGACGCGTCCGGTGATCAGCGTGCAGCCGGACACGCCACTCGGCGACATCGCGTCGTTGCTAGAAAAACATCGGATCAAACGCGTGCCGGTCGCGAGCAATGGAAAGATTGTCGGCATCGTGAGCCGCGCTAACCTTATTCAGGCACTGGTGAACCTCAACCGCGCGAAGACGGAAGCATCGGTCGACGACCTGACCTTGCACGGCAATATCCTCGAGCAATTGCGGTCAAAGCCGTGGGTCGATCCGTCGACAATCAGTATCCTCGTCAATAACGGAAGCGTCGAGCTCTGGGGCATCGTCGACTCCGAGACCGAGAAGAATGCGATCCGAGTCGCGGTCGAGGTGATGCCGGGCGTGCGCCAGGTCGCGAACAAACTGGTGGTCAAACACCTGATGAATGTGGAGTGACGGCGCGGCCTTCGCGTTCCGATCTGTTCTTTATTGCCACTAAGTCGCGTTGCCAGGCGCGAACAAGCCCAGCACAGGAATGGAACGTCGCCGCTCGATTGAATGACGGCCGGCCGCGGCGCGCTACTTAATTACTACCTGGTCGAGCGCGGCCGCGATGAGATGCTTCGCGGCCTCTGCCGCCGCGAGCCGTTCGGCGCCGCCGCCATAGCCGGCGAGCAAAACTTGCAAATTGCCGACAACGGCCTCGCGGGAATCGCCGCGCGGCCAGGACGTCAGCCGCGCCTCGGTCCATCGCCCTAGCGTCATTTGCTCGATCCGTTCGGATTCAAGTTCAATGGCTTTGACCTGTATGCGCAGTTGTGCCGCCGCCTTGGTCTCATCGTCAGTCCGAAACGTAATGGCCTTGAGCGTGCGGCGTGCGGCGCGCAAGGGACGCACGATCTGTTCATGCCAGGGACCGGCTTCCGCGCGTGCCGACGCGAAGTCGCCGGCCGTCAAAGCCGCGCCATGGACCGCGCCAAGATAGGCGCACAGCAGGACCAAATTCACGTCGATCCCGAATTGGTCCTGTAAACCGAGACATTCGTCCTCGACCGCGTTGGCGCCATAGACCGCGAGGGAAAAATTCCAGAACGGCAAGTCCATGCCAGCACCCGCGATCAGCGCTTGCCGGTGAAATTCGGCAGCCGCCGCTCGGCTGTGGCCTTGACGCCTTCCTTGAAGTCGTCGGTCTTGCGCAACCAGGTCTGCTCCTTGAGTTCATGCTCGGTCGCCTTAAGCACGCGGTCGGCGAGGTTGCCGCGCATGGTCGCGCGCGTCGAGATCAGGCCGAGCGGCGAATTCTCGGCGATCTCGGCGGCGAGTGTCATCGCCGCCGCGCGCACCTGGTCCTGCGGCACCAGCACATCGGCGAGCCCCATGGCGTGGGCTTCCTCGCCGCCGACGCGGCGGCTGGTGTAGAACATCAGCGCCGCATGGGTGGCGCTGACCACCAGCGGCAGCGTCACCGTCAGCCCGAAGCCGGGATGGAAACCGAGCCGGGTAAAATTGGCGGCAAAGCGCGCCTCCGGGCAGGCCACGCGGAAGTCCGCCACCATGGCAAGCCCGAGCCCGCCGCCGACCGCCGCGCCATGCACCGCCGCGATGATCGGCTTTTTGGTGCGGAACAGCCGGTTGCCCTCGAGATAAAGATGCTGCACGGCCTGTTCGCGGTTGAGTTCACCCGGCCGCTGGCCTTCCTTGTTGAGCGCCGAACCGTCGCCGAAATTGGCGCCGGCGCAGAACGCCTTGCCCTGGGCTGCCAGCACCACCGCGCGGCAATCGACGTCCTCATCGAACGCCTCGAGCGCGCCAGCGATTTCCTGGATCAGCGCAATGTCGAAAAAATTATTCGGCGGCCGCCGGATCTCGATCAACGCCACGTGGCCGGTCTTCTCGACGGCGATATCCTTGAACGGACCCATGCAATATTCCTTGCTACTCGGCGGCGCTGCGCTGCGCCGGACGCGGTTGTTTGACGATCAGGGCATCCACGAGGGACACGCCTTGCCCCTTGGCGTGCACGATGACCGGATTGAGGTCGATCTCCGCGATCTCGTCGGCGTGGTCGGCGGCGAAATGCGACAGCCGCACGATCAGGTCGGCGAGCGCCTCGGTATCGGCCGCCGGCGCGCCGCGAAACGGTCCGAGCGCCGCTGCGCCTTTGAGACGGCCGATGAGCGCGCGCGCCGCGGCATGATCCAGCGGCACCGGCGCCAGCGTGACGTCGCCGAGTGCCTCGACCAGCACGCCGCCCAAGCCCACCATCAGCAGCGGGCCCCAGATCGGATCGCGGTTGACGCCGAGGATGACTTCGCGGCCGGGCGGCGCCATCGGCTGCACCAGCACGCCGTCGATGCGCGCGTGCGGCGCGTGCCGTAGCGCGCCGGCCACCACGCGCTCGTAGGCGGCGCGCGCGCCTTCGCTGGAGACAGCGAGCGCCACCGCGCCGGCTTCGGTCTTGTGCGGAAGGTCGGCGGACTGCACTTTCAGCGCCGCCGGCCGCGCCATCGCGCGGATCGCGGCTTCCGCCTCGGCCGCCGAATGCACGAGTTGTCCCGCCTCGTTGCCGCCGATGCCGTAGGCCGCCAGCACCGGCCGTGCGTGCCATTCGCATAGGACGGGCATGGACGCCGCCAACATGGCGCGCGCGGCGTCACGATCCGGCGCTGCGATGTTGGACATGTCGGCCGGCCGCAGCAGGCGCTCCCGCAAGGCGCGGTAATCGGCCATCGCACGCATGGTGCGGGCGCAACCGAGCGCGCCGGTGAACAGCGGATAGCCGGCTTCGTTGAGGATTTCCACGCTGCGGCTGGAGGGCAGCGTGTAGGTCCACATGAAGACCGGCTTTTTCGATTCGCGGCCGAGGTTCTGCAGCTTCGGCAGATCGTTTTCCAGAAACGCCGAGCGGCGCGCTGTCACCACCACGATGACGCCATCAACCATGGGCGACTGGCCGACCAGGCGGGCGAATTCGGCGTAGCCGAGCTTGTGCACGCCTTGCGCGGTGGAATCGACCGGGTTCTGCGAGGTGCCGTAGGACGGCAAATGCACGTCGATGGCGTTGCGCGTCGCGCCGTCGAGCACCGGCACTTCGAGGCCGGCCGCGGCGCAGGCGTCCGCCATCCATACGCCGGCGCCGCCCGACGACGTGCAAATGCCTATGCGCCTGCCGGCAGGCAGTTTTTCGCCGCAGGCGAGAAAGCCGGCCGCGAGATCGATCATGTCGTCGAAATCCTGACCCTCGATCACACCATGATGCTGGAAAATCGCGCGATAGGCAGCGTGCGAACCGGCGAGCGCGCCGGTATGCGACATGACGGCGCGGCTGCCCGGCTCCGACCGCCCGATCTTGCCGACGATCAGCGGTTTGCTGGCTTTGAGCGCCTTATCCGCGGCGCGGCGGAATTTTGCCGGCGATTTCACGTCCTCGAGCAGCAGCAGGAAGACATCGGTGCCGCCTTCGTCGAGCATGTAATCGAGGAAGTCGGCGACATCGAGCGCGGCCTCGTTGCCGGTGGTGACGATGTGGCGGAACGCCAGATTGCGCGGCCGCGCGCGGTCGAAGAAGGCAAAGCCAAGGCCGCCGCTTTGCGAGATCACCGACACTTGGCCCTTCCCGAGCGCGCGCGCCGGGCGGATGGCGCCGGCATTCTTGTCCATGGCCGGGCTGAAGGTCGGGCAAAGCGCGGCTTCGATATTGGCGAAGCCCTCGGTGTTGGGTCCGCTCACCGCCATGTCGTAGCGCCGCGCGGTGGCGGTGATTTCGGCCTGCATGCGGTGGCCAGTCTCGCCCGGTTCCTCGGCGAAACCGGAGGAGAGAATGACCGCGGCCTTGATACCGGCGCGGCCGCAGCGTTCCAGCTCCGCCGGCACGAATTCCGCGGGAATAATGAGGACCGCGAGATCGGCGGGTTCCGGCAGAGCTTCGACGGAAGGATAAGCCTTGAGGCCTTGCACCTCGCCGGCGCTGCGGCTCACCGGATAGACTTTCCCGGCAAAGGGATGACTCAAAATAACTTCCAGGATACGGCCGCGCAGTCCGCTGGTGTCGGACGAGGCGCCGACGACCGCGACTGTTTTCGGCCAGAGCAGTTTCCCGATGTCCGGCATGGCGCGGCCCCCGTTCAACGCAGACCGAGGCCGCGCGCGATAATACCGCGCAGGATTTCGGTGGTGCCGCCCTGGATGGTGAGCTTGGGGGCTATCTTGAAGGCGAAATCAAGTTGTTCGTCGAGCGTCACCCGGTTGCTCGCCTCCGGCTCGAGGAACGCGCTGAGATCGCGCACGCGCTCGGGCAGTTTCTGTTCCCAGATCGTGCCGACGTCCTTGACAATGGACGCCTCCACCACCGGCTCCTTGCCGGCCTGCAACATGCCGGCCACCGACACCGACATCCGTCGTAAGGTGTGCAGCTGCGCCACCAGACGGCCGAGGCCCTCGGCGCTGCGCAAATCGGGATTGGGGCCGAGCGCGCGCACCAGTTCGGCCAGCACATAATAAGTCTCCAGGAAGCGCTCCGGCCCGCTGCGCTCATAAGCGAGTTCGCTGGTCGCCTGCTTCCAGGCGCCGTCGATCTCGCCCAGCACGTGATCGTCGGGGATGAAGGCGTCGTCGAACACGACCTCGTTGAAGTCGTGCTGGCCGGTCATCTGATAAATCGGGTTGACCGTGATGCCCGGCGTTTTCATGTCGACGAGGAATTGCGTGAGGCCGTGGCGGCGGTTTTCATTGGTCGGCGGCGAGGTGCGGAACAGGCCGAGCATGTAGTCGGAGATATGGGCGTTGCTGGTCCAGATCTTTGAGCCGTTGATGCGCCAGCCGCCGTCGGCCTTGGTCGCCTTGGTCTTGGCGGCGAACAGGTCGGAGCCGGAGCCCGGCTCGCTCATGCCGATGACGAAGCACAATTCGCCGCGGCAGATGCGGGGAAGAATATCTTGCTTGACGTGCTCGGGCGCGTATTTGAGCAGTATCGGGCCGCTCTGCCGGTCGGCGACGAAGTGCAGGCGCACCGGCGCGTTGGCGACGCGGAATTCCTCGGTGACGACGAAACGCTCGAGGAAATTGCGTTCATGGCCGCCGTATTTTTTCGGCCAGGTCATGCCGATCCAGCCCTTGGCGCCGACGCGCTTGCTGAACGCGCGATTGTGGCTGTCGCCGTGGCCAGGCCGGTCCGGAACGAAGGTGCCGGCCGCCACTTCTTCGGCGATGAAAGCGCGCACTTCTTGGCGAAGCTTCTCGCATTCGGGCGGCAACCTGATCTGATCGAAGCGAAGTTGGCTGGTCATGGCCGGTCCTAACGCGAAGCCAGCATGGGCCAGAACTGGTTGGCGCCGCGCCGCGCGACCAGTTCGCCGAGCGCCGCCGCCCAATAACTTTCGCTGCCGAAATCGTCGCGCCACGACAGCAGGCGGAGCGTAAAGCGATGCAACACATGCTCGTTGGTGAAGCCGATCGCGCCATGCACCTGGTGTGCGATGGCGGAGCCTTCGGCGGCGGCCTCGCCGGTGCGGATTTTCGCGGAGGCCGCTTCGAGCAGCACCGTGTCGTCGAACGCATCGCTGTGCTCGATGGTATCGGCGGCGGAGCCGGCGGCGGCGAGCGCTGCCGCCGTTTCGCCGGCGAGCCGCGCGAGGTTCTGCTGTATGGCCTGGAATTTGCCGATTTTGCGCTCGAACGCCACGCGTTCATTGGCGTAAGCGACGCTGAGCGACAGGATCGTTTCAAGCGCGCCGGCCAATTGCGCACTGCGTACGGCCGCCCCCATCAACATCAGCGCGGAGGCATCGAACGGCGCCGGCGCGCTGGCAATCACTTTTGTGCGATCGAAAGTCACCGTATCCGAGCCATCGCCGGCGAGATTTTTCCCTTCGCTTACGCGGCAGTCGCTCGTTTTTACCAAAGCAATCGCGGCGCCCTTGTCGCCGGCGGCCAGGACCGCAATATGCTGCGAATCCTTGGCGAAAGGCACGCCGCGGCTAATTCCGCTCAAACTGCCGTCGGCGTTGAGTACAATGCGATCGCGCGGGCGGGCGGGCGCGACCGTCATCGCGCCGGCAGGCGCCGCGATGCCGGCGCGCGCCAACAGCCATCCCGCGATAAGCGTTTCCGCCAGCGGCACCGGCAAAGCATAACGGCCGGCGGCGCCGAGGATGGCGAAGCCCTCGGCCAGGCTCGCGCCGGCGCCGCCGTGCTTTTCCGGCACCCAGGCGAGCGTCAGGCCCGCATCGGACAAGGCGCGCCAAAGCGCTTCCTGCCAGCTCGCATCGCGGGCGCGGTTGATCGTCTGGGGATCGGCAAGGTCGGCAAATATCCGCGCCGCCGTTTCGGCGACGATATTATCGCTCTCGGTCTCCATTGCCGCTCCCGGGCTTTCTCGTCCCGCCATGGTGCGGCGCGGCCGCATCGTTGGCAAGCGGCGGCAACTTGGCGCCGCCAGGAAGGACTTTTGTCGAGTTGATCGGGGCAACCATACCGGGTAGCGTTGCCGTCACAAAAAGCAAGAAACAGGCGGCCGGCCAGTCGTGGTGGCGGCAGTCATGCATTCCGGGGAGGATCCAATGGGAACGAAATTCGTCGCGTTGGCGACCGCTATTCTCGCTAGCCTCACACTCTGCAATGCCAACGCGGCGGAGCCGAAACACGGCGGCATTCTGAAAATCTATCACCGCGAAACGCCGCCGAGCCTCTCGATTCACGAGGAGGCGACCTTCTCGGTCAACGCGCCGGCGATGGCCATCTTCAACAATCTGATCGTCTACGATCAGCACAAGCCGCAGACCAGCATCGACACCATCGTGCCTGAGCTGGCGACCAGCTGGGCTTGGGACAAAGCCAACACCGCGCTCACCTTCAAGCTGCGCGAGGGCGTGAAATGGCACGACGGCGTGCCGTTCACGGCAAAGGACGTGAAATGCACCTTCGACCTGCTGCAAGGCAAAGGGCAGGACAAGTTCCGCAAGAATCCGCGCAAGGATTGGTACGAATTCGTTTCGGACGTCTCGACCAACGGCGACTTTGAAGTGAGCTTCCATCTCAAGCGGCCGCAGCCGTCGCTGCTGGCGATGCTGGCGTCCGGCTATACGCCGATCTACCCCTGTCACGTTCCCGCCGCGCAGATGCGCACGCATCCGATCGGCACCGGCCCGTTCAAGTTCGTCGAGATGAAGCAGAACGAGTCGATCAAACTCGTGAAGAATCCGGATTACTGGAAAAAGGGCCTGCCGTATCTCGACGGCATCGAATACACCATCATCAAAAATCGTGCGACCGCGGTGCTGGCCTTCGTCGCCGGCAAAGTGGACATGACTTTCCCGACCGAGATGACGGTCGCGCTGGAGAAGGACATCAAGTCGGAGGACCCGACCGCGATCTGCGAGATCAAGCCGATCAATGTCAACACCAATCTGATTGTCAATCTCGAGGCGCCGCCGTTCAACAATTGGGAACTGCGCAAGGCCATGATGCTGTCGCTCGACCGCAAGGCGCTCATCGACATCATCTTGCAGGGGCAAGGCGACCAGGGCGGCTCGTTGCTGCCGCCGCCGGAAGGCGTATGGGGCCTGCCGCCCGACATTCTCAAGACCATTCCGGGTTATGGCGATGTGAAGAAAGACCGCGACGAAGCCCGCGCGATCATGACCAAGCTCGGCTATTCCGCCGACAAGCCGCTCAAGATCAAGGTATCAACGCGCAATCTCGCGACCTATCGCGATCCCGCGGTGGTGCTGATCGACCAGCTCAAGCAGATCTATATCGACGCCGAACTGGACCCGGTTGAATCCAGTTCCTGGTTCGCCAAGGTGGCGCGCAAAGACTATTCAGTCGGTCTCAACCTCACCGGAAATGGCATCGACGATCCCGACCAGGCCTTTTATGAGAACTACTCCTGCGGGTCCGAGCGCAACTACACGCATTACTGCAACAAGGACCTGGAGAAGCTGTTCGATCAGCAGTCCGCCGAAACCGATCTCGCGAAGCGTAAAAAGCTGGTCTGGGAAATCGACAAGAAGATTCAGGAGGACGGCGCGCGGCCGATCCTGTTCCACGCCCGTACCGGCACCTGCTGGAAGCCTTACGTCAAGAACATGACGATCGAGAGCAACAGCGCCTACAACGGCTATCGCTACGAGGACATCTGGCTGGATAAGTGAACGCCAGTCCCGGCGCGCAAGATCGTCCAAAAAGCTGGCCGTGAGGGGCGGCCAGACTTTGGGAGGCTTTGCGCGTCTTTCCCCGCACATGACGGGAGGTCAGGTTGGGGAGTTATCTGATCAGGCGCTTCTTTTTGATGCTCCTGACGCTATTCGGAATTTCCGTGCTGGTCTTCACGATGCTGCGGGTGGTGCCCGGCAATATCGCGGACATTCTGTTCGACGCGGCCGGGATGATCGACACCGCCGAGAAGGGCAAGCTGGAAACGGAATTGGGGCTAGATAAGCCGATCGTCGTGCAATACGCACACTGGATCGGCGGCCTGGCGCACGGCGATCTCGGCTATTCCTACGTGTCGGAAAAGCCAGCGCTGCAAGAGATTCTGCCGCGCATCCCGATCACCGCCAAGCTTGCCGGATTGGCGCTGACGTTTGCGATTCTGTTCGGCGTTCCGCTCGGCGTGATCAGCGCGGTCAAGCAAAACTCCGGGCTTGATTACGTATTGCGGGTGATCAGCCTGAGCGGGCTGTCGATGCCGGCCTTCTGGCTCGGTCTGCTGATCCTGATGGCGTTCGTCAAATTCTTCGGCACGATTCCGATCTATACCGATCCGCCGCACGGATTTTGGAACAATTTGTGGCTCTATAGCGTGCCTGCGGCCGCGGTGGGCTTTCGCTCGTCCGCGCTGGTCATGCGGCTGACGCGCTCGTCGATGCTGGAAGTGCTGCGGCAGGATTACATCCGGACGGCGCGCGCGAAGGGCGCCTCCGACTCCACGGTCAACTATCACCATGCCCTGCGCAACGCGATACTTCCGGTCGTCACCGTGATCGGCCTCGAGGCTGCCTTCCTGATGGGGGGCCTGATCGTGACCGAAACGGTGTTCAATATTCCGGGCGTCGGGCGCTTCCTAGTCGAGGCGATCCGCTGGCGCGATTATCCGATCGTGCAGAACCTGGTGATGTTCATCGCCGTGGTCGCGGTGTCGATCAACTTCCTGGTCGACCTGCTCTACGCGGTGCTCGATCCGCGTATCAAGTATTCATGACGGGAGCGCGCATGATCCCGAAAAGTGGGAACCGGTTTTCGGAAAAGATCATGCGCCAAAAGAGAGCGCATTAATGGCGAGCATCGACATCGTTCCGGGGCCTGCGGATATCGTCCGCGCGGAAAGCGTGTGGTCGAAGATCCGTTATCACGCCGCCGCGCATCCGCTGGGCGTGGTCGGCGCCGCGATCATGGCGGTGTTCGTATTCGCCGCGATCTTCGCCGACCTCATTACGTCCTACGACCCGATCAAGACCAATTCTCTCATCACGCTGGTGCAGCCGAGCCACGCGCATTGGCTGGGTACCGATCAGATGGGCCGCGATATCTACAGCCGTATCGTCTACGGCGCGCGCATCTCGCTCGCGGTGGGCTTGGGCTCGACCTTCCTCGGTTGCGTGTTCGGCGTCGCGCTGGGTCTCGCCTCGGGCTATATCGGCGGCTGGGTCGACCTGGTGATCCAGCGCATCGTCGACGTGCTGCAATCGGTGCCGCTCTTGGTGCTGGCGCTGGTGATGGCCGCGGCGCTCGGACCGGCGCTCGACAACACCATCCTCGCCATTGCGATCCCGCTCATCCCCTATACCGCGCGCGTCATCCGCTCCAACACCCTAACGTTGCGCGAACAGCCGTTCGTCGAGGCGGCGCGCGCCGTCGGCATGAGCGAGTTCCGCATCGCGGTCCGCCATGTGCTGCCCAATACGCTGGCGCCGCTGATCGTGATCGCGACCGCGCAGCTCGGCGCGGCAATCCTGACCGAAGCGTCGTTGTCGTTTCTGGGGCTAGGCGTGCCCGAGCCGCATCCATCCTGGGGCCGCATGCTGTCGGAATCCGCCGCCGAATACATGCACACCGCGCCGTGGCTGGTGATCTTCCCGGGCGTCGCCATCAGCCTCGCGGTGTTCGGTACCAATTTGTTCGGCGATGCGCTGCGCGACATCCTCGACCCGCGGCTGCGTAACTGATCCATGACCATGACGACCAGCGAGCGCGAGATGGGAACGCCGGCGCCGGCCGATATTTCGAATGAGGCGCCGCTGCTCGAAGTCGACGGATTGCGGACCTATTTCGACCTGCGCCACGGCGTGGTGAAAGCCGTGGACGGCGTCAGCTTCGCGCTGGCGCCGCACGAGACCTTGGCGATCGTCGGCGAATCCGGCTGCGGCAAGAGCATCACCGCGCTCTCGCTTATGAGACTCGTGCCCGATCCGCCCGGCCGCATCGCCGGCGGCTCGATCAAGCTCGCCGGCGTCGATCTGCTCACGCTCAGCGACGAGGCGATGCGCGGCGTGCGCGGCAAGGACATGGCGATGATCTTCCAGGAGCCGATGACGTCGCTCAATCCGGTGCTCACCATCGGCAGCCAGATTGCCGAAGTGCTGCTGCTGCATGAGCCGATCAACCGCCAGCAGGCGCGCGAGAAGTCGATCGACATGCTGCGCCTCGCCCGCATTCCGGAACCGGAACAGCGCGCCAGGGAATATCCCCATCAACTGTCCGGCGGCATGCGCCAGCGCGCCATGATCGCCATGGCGCTGGCCTGCAATCCGAAAGTGCTGATCGCCGACGAGCCGACCACCGCGCTCGACGTCACCATCCAGGCGCAGATCCTCGACATTATCCTGGATCTGCAGCGCAAGCTCGGCACCGCCATCATCCTGATCACCCACGATCTCGGCGTGGTGGCCGAGACCGCACAGCGCGTCATCGTCATGTATGCCGGGCGCAAGGTCGAGGAAGCGCCGGTCGACGAACTGTTCGCCCGGCCGCAGCATCCCTATACGCACGGGCTGATGGCCTCGATCCCGCGGCTCGACCTGATGCGCGGCGAGGAAGCGGGCGCATCCGGCCGCCTGCAGGAAATCCCCGGCATGGTGCCGGCCTTGACCAACCTGCCGGCCGGCTGCGTGTTTGCGCCGCGCTGTGCGCATGCCGAGGATCGCTGCCGCCGTGAATATCCGGCCTACGAGGAAAAACGGCCGCGCCATTGGGCGGCGTGCTGGCGTTCCACGGAGCTATTCGGTGACCGCGATGGCTGATGCATCCGCCCCGGCCATGCTCGCGGTACGCGACCTCAAGAAGCATTTCCCGATCCGCAAGGGTCTGTTGCAGCGCGCCGGCGGCACCGTGTTCGCCGTCGACGGCGTCAGCTTCTCGATTGCCGCCGGCGAGACGCTCGGCCTGGTCGGCGAATCCGGCTGCGGCAAATCCACGGTCGGCCGTACCGTGCTGCGGCTGATCGAGCCGACCGCAGGCCACATCGAGATCGACGGCCGCGATATCACGCATTTGAGCAAGACCGAGTTGCGGCCCTACCGCCGGCAGATGCAGATCATCTTCCAGGATCCGTTTTCCTCGCTCGACCCGCGCATGTCCGCGGGCGACATCGTGGCCGAGCCGATGCGCGTGCATGGCACCGCGCGCGGCGGCGACGTGAGAAAGCGCGTGGCCGAATTGTTCGACCGCGTCGGCCTGCGCAAGGCGCAGATGGACAATTATCCGCACCAGTTCTCCGGCGGCCAGCGCCAGCGCATCGGCATCGCGCGCGCGCTCGCGCTGCAGCCGAAACTGATCGTCGGCGACGAGCCGGTATCCGCGCTCGACGTCTCGATCCAGGCGCAAGTGCTCAACCTAATGATGGACCTGCAGCGCGACATGGGGCTGGCCTATCTGTTCATCTCGCACAATCTGGCGGTGGTCGAACACATCAGCCACCATATCGCGGTCATGTATCTCGGCCGAATCGTCGAATACACCGACAAGCGCACGCTGTTCACGAAGGCGCTGCATCCCTACACCGAGTCGCTGCTGCTGGCGGTGCCGGTGCCCGATCCAAAGGTGAAGCGGCAGATGCGCGTGCTGCAGGGCGACGTGCCGAGCCCGATCACGCCGCCGTCGGGCTGCCATTTCCACACCCGCTGCCCCTATGTGTTCGACCGCTGCCGGTCGGAAACGCCACTGTTGCGCGAAGTGAAGCCTGGGCAACTGGTCGCTTGCCACCTGCGCTAGGGCGATATCTCTGTTACAAATGACGGCAGCAAAACGGAGCCGCAATGCCCGCTCGCCCTTCCAATATCAATCCCAATCCATTCACCACCCGCCCGGAAATCGAAGGCACTTTCGGCGTCGTCGCCTCGACCCACTGGATCGCGACCGCCGTCGGCATGGCGACGCTGGAAAAGGGCGGCAACGCCTTCGACGCCGCGGCGGCGACCGCCTTCACGCTGCAGGTGGTCGAGCCGCACCTCAACGGGCCGGGCGGCGACGTGCCGGTGATCTTGCATGACGTACGGCGCGGCAAGAACGAAGTGATCTGCGGTCAGGGCCCGGCGCCCGCCGGCGCCACGATCAAACACTACCGCGACGAACTGGGCCTCGATCTCATCCCCGGCACCGGGCTTCTGGCCGCCTGCATCCCCGGCACCTTCGACACCTGGATGACGCTGCTGCGCGATTACGGCACCATGCGGCTTGCCGACGTGCTCTCGCCGGCGATCGGCTACGCCAAAAACGGCTACCCGCTGGTCGAGCGCATCTGCGCCACCATCGACACGGTCAAGGACCAGTTCCGCGATCATTGGCCGACCTCCGCCGCACTTTATATGCCGGACGGCAAAGTACCGGTGCCCGGCGCCATCTTCACCAATGCGAAGATGGCCGCGACTTACGAACGCATCTTGCGCGAGGCGCAAAACGGCGGCGGCAATCGCGAAGCGGAGATCGAGCGCGCGCGGAAATCCTGGTCGCAAGGCTTCGTCGCCGACGCGATCGACCGCTTCTGCCGCACGCAGGAGGTCATGGATACCTCGGGCAAGCGTCATCGCGGCGTGCTCAACGGTCAGGATATGGCCGGCTGGCAGGCGTCCGTCGAGCCGCCGATCGCTTACGATTACGGCCGCTACACGGTGATGAAGCCGGGGCCGTGGACGCAAGGGCTGGTCACCTTGCAGACGCTCGCTCTGCTCAAAGGTTATGACCTCGATGCACTCGCTCCCACGAGCGCGGAATTCATTCATTTGCAGATCGAGGCGACTAAGCTCGCCTTCGCCGACCGCGATACGTTCTACGGCGACCCGAAATTCGTGCAGGTGCCGGTCGATGTGCTGCTGTCGGATGCTTACAACGACGAGCGCCGGAAATTGATCACCGAACGCGCCTCGCTGGAACTGCGCCCCGGAACCGTGGCGGGCTTCGGCAAGACGCTCGACGTGCGCGTGGCCGAAGGCGCGCGTGCAGCGGTCGCGAGCTCTGGCGCGGGCGAGCCTACGGTCGGCCGCATCGACTGGACGCATGATGAAAATCGGCTGCCTGATGCCGCCGCGCAGCGCGCACGCGCCGGCGCGATCCCCGGCGACACCGTGCATTTCGACATCATCGATCGCGACGGCAACATGGTGTCGTCGACGCCCTCGGGCGGCTGGCTGCACTCCTCGCCGACGATCCCCGAGCTCGGCTTCTGTCTCGGCACGCGCGCGCAGATGTTCTGGCTGGATGAGGATCATCCGGCGGCGCTCGCGCCGGGCAAGCGCCCGCGCTCGACATTGACGCCGACGATGGCGCTGCGCGACGGCGAGCCGTATCTCGCCTGGGGCTCGCCCGGCGGCGATCAGCAGGATCAGTGGATCACGCAGATGTTCCTGCGCCACGTGCATGCCGGCATGAATTTGCAGGAGGCGATCGATGCACCGGCCTGGCATTCCGAACATTTCCCGTCGTCGTTCTGGCCGCGCATGGCCCGCCCCGGTGTGATGGTCGTCGAGTCACGCGTGCCGGAGGCGACCGTCAAGGAATTGCGCGCGCGCGGCCACGAGGTCGAAGTCGGTCCGCCCTGGTCGGAAGGCCGGCTGACGGCTGCCTCGCGCGTCGGCAATCGCCGCCGCGCCGCCGCCAACCCGCGCGGCATGCAGGGCTACGCCGCCGGCCGGTGATTATCTGGCTAGACGCGTCTCGGCCTCGCGCGCGGCTTCTTCCATGGTCACGAACACCGCGCCCTCCTTGCCCAGCCGCTCGACCAGGCCTTCGAGCGCCAGCATGCGGTAGCCGCGCCCGATCACGAACGGGTGCATGGTGTAAGTGAGCACGCCCCAGTCCACCGACTTCTTCATGTAGAGAAATTCGTCGAGCCAGCTTTCCATCACCGCGCGCGCCGGCTGCAAGCCGGGCAGGATGGTGGAAGCGGTCCGCACGAATTCGAAATGCGGGTAGTCGTCGAGCGACCAGCTAATCGGCATCTCGATCAGCGAAGTCGGCTCACCGAAGTGGAACGGTTCGCCGAGCTTGGCGGCGTCGCCGCGCCGCGCGCGATAGGGCAGGTAGTCGGACCCCATCAGGCTGGAATCGTATTTGAAGCCGTGCTGCAACAGCAGGTCGATGGTGTGCTCGCTCAGATCCCATGACGGCGAGCGGTAGCCGCGCGCCTTGCGCCCGGTGAGGCGCGCGATGGCGTCGTTGGCGCGCACCAGGTCGGCTTCCTCCTCGGCGCGGCTCTGGGTCGCCGGCGGAATATGCGCCCAACTGTGATGCGCGACCTCGTGGCCGCCCGCGACTACCGCCTCGCATTCGCGCGGCCAGCTTTCGAGGGTGAAACCGGGAATGAACCAGGTCGCGCCGATGCCGTGCGATTTGAGGAAGCCGAAAATCCGCTGCGACGCCATGGCGCCGAATTCGCCGCGCGACAGCGGCGTCGGCGTGGTCATGCCGCGGGCGATGAAGCCGGACTGGGTGTCGAAATCGAAGGTGAGGCAAACCAGATGGCGGGGCACGAGACATACCTGCGTTGCGCGGAGCTGCGAGATCGCATCATACTATGACGGGTAAGACCGCATCGTGCCGCGCCTGCTGCTGCTCGGGCGCGACCGCGACGCGCTCGCCGGTCTGGCGCAAAGCTACGGCATCGACGACTGGACCACCGATCTCGATGCCGCGCTGGCGAGGCCGGACTTCCCCGTCTTCTTCGATGCGGCGGCCACCAAACAGCGCGTGTCGGCGCTGCGCAAGGCGGTTGCCGCCGGCAAGCACATCTACAGCGAGAAGCCGGTGGCGCCTTCGCTCGCCGAAGGCCGCGCGCTGCTGCATGCAGCGCAGGCCCGCGGGCTAAAGGCCGGCGCGGTCGAGGACAAGATCAATCTGCCCGGCTTGCAGAAGCTTTTGGCGCTTTCGCAATCCGGCTATTTCGGTCGCGTGACCGGCTTCCGGCTTGATTTCGGCTGGTGGGTGTTCGATGGCGCCGAGCGCGACAGCCAGCGACCGAGCTGGAATTACCAGCGCAGCGGCGGAGGCGGATTGACCAGCGATATGCTGCCGCACTGGCGCTACGTGATCGAAGGCATTCTCGGGCCGATCCGCCGCGTCGTGTCGGCGACGCCGACCGCGATTCCCGAGCGCGTCGACGAAGAGGGCAAACGTTATGCCGTCGACGTCGATGACACCTCGGTCACGCTCGCCGAACTGGCGAGCGGCGCAGTCGGCACAATCATCTGTTCGTGGGCGACGCGGGTGCGGCGCGACGATCTCATCACTTTGCAGATCGACGGCAGGGGCGGCTCGGCGCTCGCCGGCCTGCACCGCTGCTGGGTGCAAAGCGCCGCCGGCACACCCACCATTCGTCGCTTCAATCCGGACATCGACATCGCCGAGGATTATCGCGCGCAATGGACCGAAGTTGCCGGCGCGGCCGCCTACACCAATCCGTATCGGGTCGGATGGGAGAATTTTCTGCGTCATGTCGTTGCCGACGCACCGCTGGTCTGCAATTTTGCCGCCGGTCTCCGCGATGTACAGTTGGCGGAAGCGTGCTATCGCAGCGTCGCGCAACAGACATGGGTGACCCTCGATGACATCGTCGGCTAACCGCACCGCCTTCGTTTCCGGCGCCTCGACCGGAGTGGGCTACGGCATTGCCTGTGCGCTGGCGCAAGCGGGCTACGATCTGGCGATGACCAGCCGCGATGCCGCGCGGCTCGACGCGCTCATGAAAGAGCCGGTGATGAAAGGGCGCAAGGTTGTGCCGGTCAAACTCGACGTGCGCGTCGATGGCGACATTGCGAAAGCGCTCGCCGCCGCGGCCGACGCGCTCGGCGACATCGACGTCCTGGTCAACAATGCCGCCTGCTCGCTGGTCAAGCCCGCGGTCGAGGTGACCGCCGCCGAATGGGACGACGTCGTCAACACCAATCTCAAGGGCCCGTTCTTCATGTCGCAGGCCTATGCCGCGCAGTGCATCGCGCGCAAACGCCCCGGCTGCATCGTCAATATTGTTTCGACGCACGGCATGACCGGCTTTGCCGGGCGCACGGTCTACGGCATCAGCAAAGGCGGGCTGATCCAGATGACGCGCATGTTGGCGATCGAATGGATTCCACACAACATCCGCGTCAATTCGGTCGCGCCGTCGACCGTGCTCACGCCCTCGCGCGCGGCGATGTACGACGACGCCACGCGCGCGCGCATGGTCGCGCGCATTCCCATCGGCCGCTTCATCACGCCGGAAGAGGTCGCGGCGGCGGTGGTTTTCCTCGCCAGCCTCGGCGCCTCGGCGATCACGGGCGAGACGCTTGCCGTCGACGGCGGGTTTATGGCGACCTGACCCCGCGTATGTTGGCGCGGCCAACCGTATTCGAATACGTCCTTATCGCGCTGTGAAATCCGGTCTGTCCACGGACCGGACTCGGGGCGCGCCGTTGCATCAGAGACTATTGCGGCGAACGTCTCGCGGTGCGAGAAAGGCCTCCGCCGCGCACCAGCCGCGGTTCCTTGCGACTTATTCCCCCTAGCTGCGCATTCCGGGAGACGCCGTCGTGAAAATTGGAATTCTTCTCGGCGACGACATCGGCCTCGAAGTCGTGCCCGAAGCCGTCAAGGTGATGAAAGCCGCGGCGTCGCGCTCGGGCCTCGCGATCGATTGGCACCCGTTGCCGATCGGCAAGGCCGGCCACGAGATGGAAGGCGATACGCTGCCGCCGACCACCGAGGCGGCGCTGTGGAAGCTCGATGGCTGGATCATGGGGCCGATCGGGCATGCCGCCTATCCGCGCAACGACCCCACTTGGGTCATGCCGCCTGTACGCAAGAAATACGAATTGTTCGCCGCCGTCCGCCCGTCGCGCTCCTATCCGAGCGTGAAATCAATCCATAAGGACGTCGACATCGTCTTTCTGCGCGAAATCTCCGAAGGGATGCTCTATTCCGAAACGGTGGTGGCCGGCGGCCCGGAATTCCGGCCGAACGACGACATCACCGTCGCCATGCGCGTCATCACGCGCAAGGGCTCGAACCGGGTGGCGCGCGAGGCGTTCGAGATCGCGCGCACGCGGCCGCGCAAGAAGGTGACCGCCGCACACAAGGAGCCGGTCTATCGGCTGGCCTGCGGTATGTTCGCCGAGGAATGCCGCAAGGTCGCGCGTGAATTTTCCGACGTGAAGTTCGAAGAAGCGATGATCGACACCATCTCGATGAAGCTCGTGATGGCGCCGCAACAATATGATGTGGTGGTGACGACCAACCAGTTCGGCGACATCCTCACAGATATCGGCGCCGGATTGGTCGGCGGGCTGGGCTTGGCGCCGGGGCTCTGCGTCGGCGAGCGCCAGGCCATGGCGCAGGCGACCCACGGCTCGGCGCCCGACATCGCCGGCCGCGGCATCGCCAACCCCTATGCCATGATCGCGTCGTCGCAGATGCTGCTGGCTTTCCTCGGCCGCAAGCACAACGAACCGAAAGCCGCGGCCGCCGCCGGCTATATGCAGGCGGCGATCGACAAGGTCGTCACCGAAGCGAAGCACCTGACCACGGACCTGGGCGGCAAGGCCAGCACCCGGGAAATGGGCGACGCCATCGCGGCGGCCGTCACGCAATAGCGCGGCACAAAACATAAGCCAGGAAACGCCATGTACAGTCTTCAGCTCTCATCCGAACAGTTGGAAATCCGCGACACGGTGCGCGATTTCGTCACGCGCGAGGTCAAGCCGGTGGCGCTCAAGGCGGACCGGCTCGATGTCCGCGACCGCAGCCTGCTGATGGCCCAGATCGACGCGGGCTCGCAGTTGGGTCTGCGCACGCTGGCTTTGTCGGAAGAGCGCGGCGGCGCCGGAGTGGATGTGCTCACCTGCTGCATCGTGACCGAGGAATTGGCGGCCGGCGACGCCGACATTGCCGGCACGCTTTCGGAAACCTCGCGGCTATCCCATCTGCTGTTCGATCAAGCGATGAACGATGCGCAGCGCGATACGTTCCTGCCGAAACTCCTCAACGACGACCGTTATCATCTCGCCTTCGCCGGCTACGAGAGCGCAACCGATACGCGGCTCGGCATCAATTATCATCGCCCGGCGGCGGTCGCGACGGCGGTCAAGACCGTCGCCGCGAAATCGGGCAATGACTTTATCGTCAATGGCGCCAAGGACTACGTCGCCAATGCGCCGGTCGCCGAGCTGTTCGCGGTTCTGGTCGAAATCGCCGGGCGCGGCGCCGGCGTGCTGCTGGTGCCGGCGAGCGCGCCGGGCGTCAGCGTGCAGGCCCACGACCAGGCCTGGCACCACGGCGCCTGCGGCAAGGTCACGTTCAAGGACTGCCGCGTGCCGGCGGGCAATCTGCTCGGCGACGGCGCGGCGGCGCTCTTGATCGGCGCGCATGCGCATGGCCGCGGCAATCCGCTGTTGCAGGCGCTCAATCTCGGCATCGGCCGCGCCGCTTACGAAGCCGCGCTCGATTATGCGCAGCTGCGGGTGCAGGGCGGCCGCCCGCTCATCGAGCATCAGGCGATCGCCACCAAGCTCGCCGAGATCGCGATCCGGCTGGAAGTTGCGCGCGCCGCGGTATGGCAGGCGGCCTGGGCTTCCGATCACCCCGAAGCCATCGCCGACCGCAGCCTGTCCGACTTGCCGCTGCAAACCATGGCGCAGGTATTCACCTCGGAGATGGTGATGAAAGCCGCCAAGGATTCCGCCGAAATGTTCGGCGCCATGGGCGTGATGCGCGACATGCCGCTGCAGAAATATATCCACGATGCCCGCGTCTGCCTGCACACCGGCGACGGCAATACCGACGCCAAGCTGCGCATCGCCGAGGAGCTGGCGGGCTACCGGCGCGCCGGCAACGGCGCGATGGCGCTGGCCGGCGAATAACCGCGAAACATTTCAGGCGAGGATACTCCCATGGACTTCACACTGAGCAACGAACAGCGCTCCTGGCAGATGGCGGCGCGCAAATTCGCCGACGAGGAAATCCGCCCGATCTCGCTCGCGCGCGACGCCATCGAAACCGCGCGCGAGACCTTCGATTGGGAAATCATCAAGAAGGGCTCCAAGCTCGGCTTCCGCACCATGGCGGTGCCGAAGGAATGGGGCGGTCAGGGCACCGACTTTGTGACGCAGGCGCTGGTGATGACCGAGCTCGCCAAGGCCGACAGCGCGATCTCCAAGGCGTTCAGCCAGAACTGGAAATGGAGCCATCTGATCTCCAACGCCTGCACCGAAGACCAGAAGCAGCGCTTCCTCCCGGCTTTCGTCGCCGACGACACTTTCGTGCTCGGCAAGGGCATCACCGAGCCGAGCGCCGGCTCCGACAACCGCATGCCGGGTGATGATCCCAAGACCGGGCTGAAGCTCAAGGCCGAGCGCAAGGGCGACGAGTGGATCCTCAACGGCGAGAAGGCCTTCATCGCCAACGCGCCGATCGGCAAGCTGTTCTTCATTGACGCGCGCACCGACGCCACGGTGGCGCCGAAAAAGGGCACCTCCATGTTCCTGGTGCCGAGCGACACGCCCGGCTTCCGCATCGGCAAGGTGTTCAACAAGAGCGGTTGGCGTTTCTACCAGAACGGTGAAATGATTTTCGAGAACGCCCGCGTGCCGCACGCCAATCTGGTGGGCGAGGTGGGCGGCGCGGCGCAGAAGACCGGCGGCTCGGGCGGCGACACCACCGGCGGCGATCTGTTCGGCGACCTCGAGCTTGCCGCCAACGGCCTCGGCATCTGCGACGACGCCTGCGCGTCGGCGCTGCGCTACGCCAAGACCGAGAAGCAGGGCGGCCAGGTGCTGTTCGCGCAGCAAAACATCCAGCTTCAGATCAACAAGATGTTCATGCTCACGGAAGCGCTGCGCTGCTTCGTGATGCGCGTGGCCTGGGAGCACGACATGAAGGTCCACTCCCACAATGCCGGACTGGCGATGAACTATTCCTGCGACGTGGTGAACGAGGTGTCCGAACTCTACATGGAAGTGCGTGGCGCCAACGGCTGCCACATGGACCACCACACCGACAAGCTGGTGCGCGACGCCTTCATCTGGAACCACCTCGCCGGCGACAGCGTGTCGCGCATGAAAGTGGCGAGGCGGCTGTCGGCCTAGAGTTTCACTGGCGCGCCTGATTCGAGCGAGGTGATCACCGCCTCGAAGGCGCCGATCAGGTTGAGCATCTGATCCGGACGCACCGGAAACGGCGCCTTGCCCTCGATGGCGTCGGCGAAGGCTTCGAGCAGCACGCGCAGCGAATCGACGTGCTCTAGCGTTTGCTCCTTCGGCGTGCCACCGATCTTGGCGACGATCAGCGTATCCTCGCCGCGCGCTTCCGCCATTCCGTCGGTGCCGAACACGGCGCAGCACCAATAGACCGGCGTGGCGCGCACGGTCGCCATCAGCCCGGTCGCGCCGCTTTCGAACTCCACCAGCGCGGCGACCACGTCGCGCGGATCGGGCGGCGCTTTCTTGGAGACGCAGCGCGCGTCCACGTAGCTGATCGGCCCGGCGAGATTGATGAAGGCGTCGAGCACGTGCAGGCCCGCGCCGGTCATGCCGGCGCCCGGCGATTCCGCCGGGTCGTCGCGCCAGCCGCCCGAGACGCGGGTCGAGTGTTCGTTGGAGAAGTGCCCTTCGATATGGAAGACCTTGCCGATCTCGCCCGATTCCACCACCCGCTTGAGCTCGCGCATCGAGGCAAAGCAGCGCTTGTTGTTGCCGGTGCCGAGCGGGACGCCGGCTGCGCGCACCGCGGCGACCGCGCGCTCGGCTTCCGCGCGGGTCAGCGCCAACGGCTTTTCGCACCAGACCGGTTTGCCGGCCGCCGCCACCATGCGCACCTGCTCGACGTGCAAAGAATGCGGCGTGGCGAGCAGAATGGCCTGCACTTCCGGGTCGGCAATGGCGTCCTTGAGGTCGGTGGACAACCGGAAGCCATGCTTCGCCGCCAACTCGCGCGCGAGTTCCGGCTCCTTGGTCACGCCATGCACGATGCGCAGGCGGTCGCTTTTGCCTTGAATTGAACCGAGAACCGTCTGGCCCCAGCGGCCCAGGCCGACCATCGCTGCCTTGATCATTTTTCCCCCGAATGTTGCGGACGTCTTGTCAATGTCCGCCAATCGATATGACATAATAAGCTGGGTTGATAGCCGGGGCAGTGCGCATGAAAGCGATGGTGTTGCGGGGGCCGAACACGCCGTTCGAAATGGCGCAGGTGCCCAATCCGGTCGCGGGGCCGGGCGAGGCGGTCGCCCGCGTCATCACCTGCGGCTCCGGGCTGACCATCCAGCACGCCAAGGCCGGCCGCCGGCAGATCGAATTTCCGCGCATCATCGGGCACGAGATCACCGGGGAGATCGTCGCGGTCGGCGCCGGCGTGTCGACGCTCCGGGTCGGCGACGGCGTCACCTCGTACTTCTATCTCAACTGCGGCCATTGCCGGTATTGCCTCTCCCAGCTCGAACCGCTGTGCGAGCACAACCGCGGCAATGTCGGGCTCGAATGCGACGGCGGCTACGCCGAATACATCAAGCTGCCGGCGCACATCTTCATCAAGTATCCCGACGGCCTCGACTACAAAAAGCATCCGGCGGAGATGGGCGTCATCACCGACGCGCTGGCGACGCCCTACAAGGTGCTGCGCCGGGCGTCGGTCAAAGCCGGCGAGACCGTTGCGATCTTCGGCGCCGGCGGCGGCGTCGGCATCCATCAGGTGATGATGGCGAAATGGGCGCACGCGCGCGTGATCGCAATCGACGTCGCGGCGGCCAAATTCGACGCCTGCCGCAAGGCCGGCGCCGACGCCGTGCTCGATCCGCGCGACGGCGACGTGGTCGCGGCGCTGCGCGATCTCACGCACGGCTTAGGCGTCGACGTGGCTATCGATTACGTCTGCACCACCGCGACGCTGGAGGCCGGCGTCAAGGCGCTCGGCCGCCGCGGCCGTCTGGTCATTCTCGGCGGCGCCGCGCAGCCTTTTCAGGTGCCGGCGCGCGACATGCTGACCAAGGAACAGGCAGTGCTCGGCAGCCGCTATGTCACGCGCACCGAAATTTTGGAGGCCTGCGATCTGGTGGCGCGCGGCGAAGTCTGGCCGCTGGTCACCGACATCCGGCCGTTGCAGGCGGCCGAGGCGCTGCACGAGCTGGTCGAGCGTGGACAGGTGACCGGGCGGGCGGTCCTGCGCGTTGCGTGAGCCGCTAACCTCACTTCTTGCGAATGCGGAAACTGAGCACGCCGCCGGCTTCCGCGTTGCCTTCCAGCGTGTCGCCGGTCTGCCGCAGCAGATTCGGAATGTCGATCGCGGTCAGCGGATCGGTGCATTCCGCCACGATCAGGTCGCCGGTTTTCAGGCTCGACAGCATTTTGCGCACCCGCAGCGTCGGCAGCGGGCATTTCAGGCCGCGCAGGTTCATGGTGGTTTCAGTCATGCGCATTCCGCCTCGTTGGGGTAGACTGAATAAGTTCACCGCAACAAGGTCAAGTACCGGAATATGGCAGCGGCGTCCGAGACGATACAGACCATCGCGAGGCTGACGCCGCTCGCCGAAGTGCTGGCGTTGATCGACCGGGAGGTGAAGCCGGTCGCGGCGCGCAGCGTGGAACTGCGCCTGGGCGCGGGGCGTGTCCTGGCGGCCGATGTCACGGCGCCGATGTTGCCGAAGGCGCCGATTGCCATTCTCGATGGCTGGGCTCTAGCGGCCGACACCACGCTCGGCGCCGGCGGCTATTCGCCCGTGCTGCTGCCCGCAATGCCGCAGCGCGTCGAGGCCGGGCAGCCGATGCCGCCCGGCGCCGACTGCGTGGTGGCGTTCGATGCGGTGAGGGTGACCGGCGGCCGCGCCGAGGCGCTCGACGCGGTCAATCCGGGCGACGGCGTGCTGCCGGCGGGCGCGGATTGCGACGGCAAGACGCCGCTGCGACGTGCGGGTGACGTGTTGCGTTCGCTCGATGGCGCGGTGTTCGCCGCTGCCGGTATTTCCCGTGTTTCTGTGCGTGAGCCGCGCATCATGGTTTTGCCGCTGCGTGAAGGCGATGTCGTCGATGCCGCCGTCGGGTTAATGGGCGGCGACATCGAGAGTCGTGGCGGGGCGGCACACCGCGCCGATTGTGGCTGCAAGCTCGCGACCGCGCTCGCAAGGGACGATGTGGACGCCATCGTCGCCATCGGCGGCACCGGCCAAGGGCGCAACGACACGAGTGTGCAGACGCTCACGCGCGAAGGCCGCCTGGTCGCGCATGGCATGGCGCTCTCGCCCGGCGAAACCGCCGCGTTCGGTTTTGCCGGTCCGCGGCCCGTGCTGCTGCTGCCGGGGCGGCTCGACGCGGCGTTGAGCGTTTGGCTCGTGGCCGGGCGGCGTATGCTCGCGCGGCTCACCGGCGGCCGCGATCATGAACCGGGGATGACGGCCACGCTCGCACGCAAAGTCACTTCCACCGTCGGCCTCGCCGCAGTCGTTCCGGTGCGCCGGAGCGGCGATAACGTCGAGCCGCTGGCGACGAAATATCTGTCGCTGTCGTCGCTGGCGGGTTCCGACGGATGGACATTGGTGCCGGCGGACAGCGAAGGTTATCCCGCCGGTTCGCAGGTTTTGGTAAGGCCGTGGCCATGAGCGAGCAACGCCGGGCGAAGCCGGACGCCGATGCCGATCTGCTCGCGCGCGTGCGGGCGGCCGCGCGCCAGGAGCAATTCCTCGACGTCGTGTCGGCGGAAGAGGCGCGCGCGCGCTTCGAGCGGCATCTCGATCTGTCGCCGCTACCGGCCGAGACGGTGCCGCTCGCCGGTGCGCTGACGCGCGTGCTCGCGTACGATGTAGTGGCGGCAGTCGATGCGCCGCCGTTCGACCGCTCCAATGTGGACGGCTTTGCCCTTCGGGCTATCGACACCATCGGCGCCGGCGACACCGCGCCAAGAATCTTCCGGCTCAATGCCGAGGTGATCGCCTGCGGCGATGCGCCGACGCTGGAGGTGAAACCCGGCACCGCCGCCACGATCGCGACCGGCGGCGTGATTCCGCGCGGCGCCGACGCCGTGGTGATGATCGAGCAGACCGAGCTGACGGCCGACGGCTCGGCAAGCATCGAACTGCGCCGTGCCGCCGCGCCCGGGCAATTCATTTCCTACGCCGGCTCCGACATCGCGCGCGGCGAGACGCTGCTGCGGCGCGGCACGCGCATCGGCTCGCGCGAGATCGGCATGCTGGCGGCCTGCGGCCTTTCCCAGGCGGACGTGGTGCGGCGGCCGAAAGTGGCGGTGCTGTCGACCGGCGACGAACTCGTTGCGCCCGGCGCGCCGCTCAAGCCGGCGGGTGTCTATGACAGCAACGGCGCGATCATCGCGGCCGCTGTAACGGAAGCCGGCGGCGAGCCGCTCAGCCTGGGCGCCTTTCCCGACGACGCGGCGGCGCTGGAAAAGGCGGTGCGTGAGGCGCTGGCGCAAAGCGACATGGTGGTGCTTTCCGGCGGCACCTCGAAAGGCGCCGGCGATCTGTCGCATGGCGTGGTCTCGCGGCTCGGCAAACCCGGCATCCTGGTGCACGGCGTCGCGCTCAAGCCCGGCAAGCCGCTCTGTCTCGGCGTGATCGGCGAAAAGCCGATCGTGGTGCTGCCCGGCTTTCCGACCTCGGCGATCTTTACGTTCCACGCTTTCGTCGCGCCGGTAATCCGTGCCCGCGCCGGGCTGCCGCCGGAAGCCGCGGAGACGATCGCCGCGCGGGTGCCGGTGCGGATTGCCTCCGAGCTTGGCCGCAAGGAATTCGTGCTGGTGTCGCTGATCGAAAGCGAGGAGGGCACCGTCGCCTTTCCGACCGGCAAAGGCTCCGGTTCGGTCACCAGCTTCTCGCAGGCCGACGGCTTTCTCGAGATCGACGCGCTCGCCTCATCGCTCGACGCCGGCAGCGTCGTGGATGTGACGTTGATCGGCAGCGCCGCGCATGCGCCCGATCTGGTCATCATGGGCAGCCACGACGTGGCGCTCGATGTGGTGGTGGGTGCGCTGGCGGAACGCGGCTTTTCCGCCCGCACGCTGGCGGTCGGCAGCCTCGGCGGCGTGGCGGCGGCCAGCCGCGGCGAATGCGACATCGCGCCGGTGCACCTGATCGATCCGGCGAGCGGCGAGTATAATGTGCATCTGGCGGCGCCGGGCCTGCGCCTGGTGCGCGGCTGGCAGCGCATGCAGGGCATTCTCTTTCGCCGCGGCGACAAGCGCTTCGAAGGCCGCAGCGCGCACGATGGGCTGAAAGGCGCGTTGGCCGATAACGCCGCGCTGATGGTCAACCGCAATGCCGGTTCCGGCACCCGCGTGCTGGTCGACAGACTGCTCGCCGGCGCGCGGCCGCCCGGCTACGCCAACCAGCCGAAGTCGCACAATGCGGTGGCTGCCGCGATCGCGCAAACTCGCGCCGACTGGGGCGTCGCTATCGAACCGGTGGCCAAGCTCTACGGCCTCGGCTTCCTGCCGCTGTCGCCGGAACATTACGATTTCCTGCTGGTTGAAAGCCGCATGGAGCGGCCGGCGGTGCGGGCATTCCTCGCGGCCTTGCGCGAACCCGCGATGCGCGCGCGCATCGCAGCGCTCGGGATGAAACCATCGGATGAGTAGACGATTTTGCGTTGTGCTGTTGTTGGCCGCGCTCTCATCCGCGGCCCAGGCGCAATTGCGCGGCCACGGCGGGCCGGTGCGCGCGCTTGTCGTCTCGCCCGACGGCAGCCAAGCCATATCGGGCAGCTTCGACAGTTCCGCGATCCGCTGGTCGCTGACGCGCAACGTCGCCGAACAGGTGATGCGGTTCCACGACAACGCGGTGAATGCGGTCGCGTGGCTCAAGGACGGCCGCATCGTCACCGCCGGCGCCGACGCGCATATCGCGATCTGGACGCCGGGTAAGCCCGATCCCGACACGGTGCTCGACGGCCACAGCGGCCCGATCGCCGGCCTGGCGGTGTCGGGCGACGGCAAGTGGCTGGCCTCGGCGTCCTGGGATCGCACCGTCCGGCTGTGGCCGCTCGCCGGTGGCGCGCCGCGCGTGCTGGAAGGCAATAGCCAGAACGTCAACGGCGTGGCGTTCTCGCCCGGCGGCGGCGAACTCGTCAGCGCCGGCTACGACGCCAGCTTACGCATCTGGCGCCTCGCCGACGGCGGCGTCAGCATTCACAACCTGCCGACGCCGCTCAATGCCGTCGTCATCGCGCCCGATGGCGAGATCGTCGCGGCCGGCGCCGACGGCAAGGTCTATTTCCTGTCGCCGCAAGGCGAGCCGCGCGGCGAATTGCAGGCCTCCGCAACGCCGGTGATCGCGCTCGCGATCTCGCCTGACGGCGAGCTCATTGCCGCCGCCGGCATCCGCGGCTCGGTCGCGGTGATCGAGCGCCAGGCCCGCAAGCTCGGCCACACGCTGGTCGGCCCCGGCCTGCCGGTATGGTCGGTGGCGTTTTTTCCCGACGGCCACACTTTATTGACCGGCGGCGCCGATCGCACCATCCGCCGCTGGGACGCCCTGACCGGCGAGCCGATCGGCGCGGTGGTGGTCGGCGCGCCCGACGATCCGCTGGCCGCTTACGCCGGCGACCCTGGCGCGCAGGTGTTTCGCGCTTGCGTCGCCTGCCACACGCTGTCGTCCGGCGAAGGCAACAAGGCCGGCCCGAGCCTTGCCGGCATTTTCGGGCGCAAGATCGCGTCGCTGCCGGGCTACCGCTATTCGGACGCGCTCAAGCATATGAACATTGTCTGGACCCCGGACACGGTGGCGAAAATGTTCGAGGTCGGCCCGATGGCCTACACGCCCGGCACCAAAATGCCGGAGCAGAAAATCGGCTCGGCGCAAGAGCGCCAGGCGCTGGTGGAGTTTTTGGAGCGGGCGACGGTCTCTCCTCGTCATTCCGGGACGGCGCGTTAGCGCCGGGCCCGGAATCCATACTCCGCAGCGCTGGGGTTATGGATTCCGGGTTCGCGCGCTCCGCACGCGCCCCGGAATGACCGCTTATTCCCCCTTCTGCTCGCGCTCGCGCAGGTAATCGTCGGTGGTGCGCACCGCCGGGCGCTTGGGCCCGGCGAAAGGATCGAATTTCTCCTCCGCCATAGCGGAGACTCGGCAGTCGGCGCACATCTTGATGACGTCGAGCCGCTTCTTGGAATTCGCGAACATCCAGTGCGACGCTTCCAGCTTGGCGGCCACGCGCTCGACCGAGCTCTTGACGCCGAACGGCTTGCCGCAGCGGATGCAATCGAACGGCTCTTCCTGCTTGATGACGCGGCTCGATGCGGTCGCCGCGCGGAAATCGATCTGCGGTTTCAGGCTGATGACCTTTTCCGGGCAGATCGCCTTGCATAACCCGCACTGCACGCAGGCGTCCTCGGCGAAACGCAGCATCGGCTTTTCGGGATCGTCCGACAGCGCGCCGGTCGGGCAGGCCGAGACGCACGACAGACACAGCGTGCAGCCCTCGACATTGACCTCGACGGTGCCGAACGGCGCGCCCTGCGGCAGCATGACGATATCGGCCGGCGCGGGCGCCGCCGCATGCAGTTCGCGCAGCGCCTGCCGCACCACGTCGCGCTTGAGGCCGGCGGCCGCGAAGGTGGCGGGCTTGGGAGCGGCGTCCATCGACGCGATGGCGCGCAAAGCGCTACCGAGCGCATCCGGATTGTCGGTATCGATCGCCGCGACGCGCTCACCGGCAAAGCCGAGACCGGAAAGGATCGGCTGCGCCAGCGCAATGGTCTTGGCGAGGCCGCTGAGATCGTGGCGCGGCTTCGCCCGGTTTAAAAACCGCACCGCCGATGCGCCGTAGGCAAACGCCGCCGCCACCGCTTCCAGTCCGACTTGCGTCACTTCGTTGACTTGTACCGGCAGTACGTTCGCCGGCAAGCCGTCGCCGTGCCGCGCCAGCGCGTCGATCAACTCGCCGCCGTGCGCGGCGTCGTGAAACATCACCACGGCCTGCCGGCCGCCGGCTTCGCGGTAGGCGCCGAGCAGCGCGCGCAAGTTTCGCAGCAGCGCGTCGGACGGCGGCAGCGCGTAGGCCGCGGCGCCGGTCGGGCAGGCGGCGGCGCATTGCCCGCAGCCGGCGCAAATCTGCGCGTCGATCGCCACGTGATCGCCGTTCGGCGTTATCGCGCCGGTCGGGCAGAGATCGAGGCAGCGGCGGCAGCCGACGATCTTGGAGCGCGAATGCGCGCACAGATCCTCGGTGAAGGTAATGTAGCGCGGCTTGTCGAACGTGCCGGTGAGATCGCGCGCCTTGAGTACGGCGCGCAACACGGCGGCCGGATCGCCCGGATCGGCGCGCAGGTAACCGTCGCGCAGATCGGCGGCCGGAAACAGCGCCGCGCCGCCCGACAGATCAAGCACGATGTCGCAGCGCGACGTGGCGCCGTTGCGCGCCGGCCCGAACACGAGTTCGCTGCGCGAGGACGGCGTGGGCGCGGCATAGTCGTCCACCGTCAGCTCGAAAGCGCCGAGATAGCCCTTGGCCTGCCGGATGGTGCCCTTCACGACGGGGAAATCGGTCGCGCGCGGCGGCGCGACGTCGGCGGGCGGCTTGATCAGCACGGTGACGTCGAGATGGTCCTTCAGCAGCCTGGCGGCTTCGATCGCCTGTTCGTTCTTGCCGTAAATTAGCGTCACGCCGTCGCTGGTCAGCGGAACGAAGGCGACGTCCGGCGCCGGCTCGGCGCTGGCCGCGAGCAGCGCCGCCATTTTCGGACCGGCTGCCTTGGCATCCTTCGACCAGCCAGCGGTTTCGCGAATATTGACGAAGCTTAGCGGTCCGGCGCCCTTGAGTTCGCCGGCGACTTGCTCGAACAGCGGCGTTTCCTGCGTGCAGGCCACGGTGAGCGGTGCGCCGCCGGCCGCTAATTTGCGAAAGCGCTCGAGTTCGGCGCGGCAAAGCTGGCGGCCTTCGATGACATCCGCGCCGCGGCAGACGCGCGCCGCCGCCTCGCCATCGAGCGGCATCGTGTCGTCGCAGGAACAGATCAGGATATTGCGCGGCCGTTCGGCCATCCGGCTCCGTGACCTTTTCTTCGCGGGCCCGCATTCTGACGGCGAAAGGCCGCCTATGGCGTCGGTTCCGCGTTTAACCCTCGAAGCCGCGGGACTGGCTTCGGGACCTACTCAAGCCTAATTATAGTTGTTCAAACAAGAAAGTAACAGGATCAATGGCGCTGGAGACGCGGGCAAGCCCGCTCGAGCCGGAACTGACGCTGCCGCCGCCGTTCACGCTGGTGCGCCTGCGCGAATTGGGCGACGCCTTCGCGCATGCAATATCGGTCGCGCCTGAGCGGGGCGCCGGCACATTGGTCTATGTCGGGCGCTTCGATCTCGCCGAATTCGCCGTGGTGCTGGAGCCGGACGAGCCGCTGGCGCAAGCGCGCCGCGCTTTCTATGCCGGCATGGCGGCGCTGGCCGACGCGCTCGCCGCCAACGCGCAACCGGAAACCGCCATCACCATCGACTGGCCGGATACGATCTCGGTCAATCGCGGCACCGTGGGCGGCGGCCGGCTGGCCTGGCCGAAAGGAACGCCCGAGGACGAAACCCCGCTTTGGCTGGTGTTCGGCGCCATGATCCGAACGGTCTCGATGAGCGGCACGGAGCCGGGTCTCAATCCGCTGGTCACCGCGCTGGAGGAAGAGGGCTTCTCCGACGCCATGTCCGACCAGGTGCTGGAGAGTTTTGCCCGCCATTTCATGGTCGCGCTCGATGCCTGGCAGGAGCATGGTTTCGGCGCGGTCGCGCGCAGTTATCTGGAGCGGCTGCCGGCGGAGCAGGGAGCGCGCCGCGACATCGACGAGAACGGTGACCTGCTGATCCGCCGCATGGGCAAGACGCAAGTCGAGCGCAAGAAGTTTTTGCCGAAGCTCGCGGCGCCTGCCTGGTTCGATCCAGTGGCGAAAGGACCGCGGTCGTGAAGCTGTTGCGCACCATCCGGCTCGACGTTTCGGACACCTTCGTGTTCGAGAAGGCGGCCGAGCCGGGCGAATGGGCGGTGTCCGGCGCCTTCGTGTTCTGGGATCGCGATCCGTCGGCGCTGGAAGGCAAGGCGCGCTCGGCCTTTCGCGGCGGCTTTCTCGGCGTCGCCTCGCTCGGCTGGTCGACGCTGGTGCAGATCGTGGAGGCGAGCGAAGACGATCGGCTGGCGGTTATCGACACACTGGCAAAACAGCTGGTCGCGAATTTCGGCGCGCCCACGGTTGCCGATGCACGCGCCGCGGCGGAAGAGGAAGTCGCCTTCGCGGAATCGCTCTGCAGCCAGCCGCGCGACACGCTGGTGGCCGTGCATCGCTCGTTCGACAATGGCGAAGTGCGGGAGACTTTTCGCACGCTGCGCCCGCGCGAGGGGCAAAAGCCGGCGCGGGCGTTCTCCTTCCTCGAGGTCGAGGGTGAGGATGATGCGCCCGGCGAAACCGTCGATCTGGTCGGCTTGGCCGAACGGGAGCGCAAATGAACGACTTCTGGCTCTCCTGCGGCCATCACCTGCTCGACCGCGACGAAGGCGGCGGCCTCAAGGTGACCGACGAGTTCCTGAAGCTTTATCTGGCGCGGCCGGAGCTGATCCCGCCGCCGGAGGCCTGCGCGGTCGAAAAGACGCTGCATGCTGCGCTGCTCGCCGATCCGCGTATGCCGGTCGCCGCATCCGACATCGCGGCGATTGCTGACGCGGACGCGCGCGAGAACTGGCAAATGCTGGTCGATTTCCGCGACCAGCTACTGCGCCACAAGACGCTGGAAGCCGCCTATGCCGATCTGGTGCGGCGCGGTCTCGGTCATACGCCGCCGCTGTTCGTCAATCAGCTGGCGCACGTGATTCTGCGCAACGCGCTCGACGGCGTGACCGACGCCCATGTGGTGCGCGCGGCCGAACTGTTCTTCCGTACCCAGCGCGTGACCATGCACGAGAATTCATTGCTGGCGGCCGATGAAGAGACCATCGGCGGCGTCAATACCTCGCCGGTGACGCCATTGGTGTCGATGTTGGGTATTCCGGCCGAAGCGCAGATCGACGTCATCAACGACAGCAACGCCGAAAGCTATTGGGAGCGCAGCGACCGGTTCGACATGGCGCTCGATCTGACCGGCGGTCGCGCCGGGTTGGTGGCTTTGGCCGAGGCGATGCGGCGCTGGATCGCGCATGTGCTCGGCGTCGAGGTGACGATCGAGCCGCTCACCGAGCTGCGCGACGCACCGCTCAGCTGGTATGTCGGGCTCGATGCCGACGCCACCCGGATCGGCGATCGGCTTTGGAAAGAGGGCGACATTGACGAGGCGGCCATGTCGAAGGTGATCGGGCTGTTCGCGCTCACCTTCCGCGATCCATCGGTCGTGCTCGACAAGGTCAAAGGCGAGCCGGTCTATCTGATCCTGGCCATGACCGATGACAAGACCATCCGGTTGAAGCCGCAGAACTTGGTCACCGGCCTGCCGATAAGACATCTGGAGGCGGTCAGTTGAGCATCGCAAGCCCGTTGCAAACCATTGCGGTCGGCGTGATCGTCGAACGAACCAAGGGCACGAGCCAGTGGACGGACTTCCTCTGGCGTCCGGTCAGCGTGCTCGTCGGTGTCCCGGCGACCGCGCCGTGGACGAAGCTTTCCGACGATGGCGAGCACACGACTTTTTTCGCCGGTGTCGCCGACATCGAGCTGTATCGCACCGAGACGCCTTACTATCAGGAGAATCTCGCCTCCGGCGCGCCTTTGCTCTGGGTCGCGTTGCGGCCGACCGAAACCGATCCGCCCTATGCGTTGCTCACCGTCACCGCCGACCCGGCCGAAGGCGAAGGCCTGACCGAAGCCGGCAACGACCTGGTCGAGACCGTGCCGATGCCGATGGCGATCCAAGAGGCGGTTGCGGCATTCGTTGTCGAGCACTATGTCGAGCGCACGTTCGCGAAGCGCAAGCGCGATCGCATCGACCCGGAAGCGCTGGCGCGACGGGTGCCCGCGCGCGACGGTGACAAACAATGAGCGAGCCGGAAAATTTCCTCGAACGATGGTCGCGGCGCAAACACGACGCCGAGACGGATGCAACGGCGCCGGATGCGGCGCAAAAAAAGCCCGGCGGCTCGGACGAGCCGGATGCCGCGCCGGTGACCTCGGTCGACGCCCGCCCGGCAGCGCAATTCGATCCGGCAAGCCTGCCGTCGATCGAATCGATCGGCGCCAGTTCCGATCTAAGCGCCTTTCTCCGGCCCGGCGTGCCGCCCGATCTCACACGTGCGGCGCTTCGTCGCGCTTGGTCCGCCGATCCGCAGATCCGCGACTTCATTGGGCTGGTCGAGAATGGCTGGGATTTCAACGATCCCAACGGCATACCTGGCTTCGGATCGATCAGCGCCGATGAGGTGGGTCACCTGCTGGCGCACATGATCGGCACGCCGCAGCCGGAGCAAACCGCGTCGCCGCAGCAGGCCGCTCTCACCGAGGGCCACTCCGGACAAAGTTCGACGCAGGCAACTAGTTCCGAGCGGACGCAACAGTCGCCGCAAGATCAACCGGCGCCCACGCAAGAGCTCGCGCCGGCCGAAAAAGATTCCATGCAGCGCAGTGAAGATAATATTGCAACGCAATATAATTCCGAAGAACGGGAAGACTTGCGTCCGTCTGCCCATCGTGAGCATGGCGGCGCGCTCCCGAAATAATGATTGGGCTTATAGCCTGTGGCTATTGACCGTGCGTTCTCCCTGGCGATAGCTTTTAACCATTCGAAACTGGCCGTTTATAAGCCGGTCGCGCCCAGAAAACGATAACGAAGAGGCGAGGGAAACAAGACGACATGCCGGACCGGGGACTCCAGGAAGCGATTCGCGCCGCCGGTGGCGTCACCGAGCTTGCGCGCCGCATCGGAATCTCCCAACCGTCGGTTTCGAATTGGTCGCGCATCCCCGCCGAGCGGGTGCTTACCGTCGAGGCGTTAACCGGTGTCGCGCGCGCGATCCTGCGGCCCGACCTTTACGACGAGAACAATCAGGCGAACGGCGTCGATGAAACGGATCTCGCCCGCGCGCAGGAATACGCGCTGCTGGCGGCGTTACTGTCGCGTGCGCCGGATACGGAATTCCTGCAACGCCTGGCCACGCTGCGCGGCGACCCGACGCCGCTGGGCTTGGCCCATGTCGGCCTCGCCGACGCGGCCGCAAACGCCGATGCCACCAAAATCGAGCGCGAGTTCTTCAATTTGTTCATCGGCATCGGCCGCGGCGAGTTGATGCCCTACGGCTCCTACTACATCGCCGGGTTCCTGCACGAACGTCCGCTGGCGCGGCTGCGCGAGGATTTGGCCGCGCTCGGCATCGAGCGCGCCGAGGGGCAATACGAATCGGAAGATCACGCCGCCATCCTGTGCGAGATCATGTCGGGCATTGCCGGCGGGCAATTCCCGGCCCCGGCCGGCGCCGACCGGCAATTGTTCGAAAAGCATCTGGCGCCCTGGCTCGGCCGCTTCTTCACCGACCTCGAGCGCGCCGAGACTGCGGATTTCTACCGGCGCGTCGGTACGCTCGGCCGGGTTTTCATCGATATCGAATCGGAGGCGTTCGCGCTGTCCGAATGATGCGCGCGAGCGAAAAGTTTTACGTCTTCAAGGAGAACTGGCGATGACAACAGAACCCAAAGCCAACCTGGCACGCCGCAACTTCCTGCGCGTGCTCGGCGCCGGCGCCGGTGTAGCGGTGGCGCCCGCCGCTCTTGTGACCGAGGCGAAAGCGGATTCGGAGACCAACGATGAAAAGCGCAAGGTGCGCTACAAAGCCGATTCCGCCGAGGTGAAAACCTATTACCGCGTCAACCGTTATCCGAGCTGAGGGAGGCACCCCGTGCTGATCAAAAGAAAAGAACGCCAGGCGCGCCAAGGCTCGCTTGCCGCCCTCGCCAGCCAAGCCGACAACGGCCTCGATCGCCGCACCTTCTTGCGCCGGTCTGGATTGGCAGCAAGCGGCCTCGCCGTGCTCGGCGCCTTGCCGCTCGCCAGCGTGCAAAAGGCCAAAGCCGGTCCGCCGCCCGCCAAGGGCGCCACGGTCACCATCCGCAAAAGCGTCTGCACGCACTGCGCGGTCGGCTGCACCGTCACGGCGGAAGTCTCCAACGGCGTGTGGATCGGCCAGGAGCCGAGTTGGGATTCGCCGATCAATCGCGGCTCGCATTGCGCCAAGGGTGCTGCGGTGCGCGAACTGGTGATGGGCGAACGCCGCCTGAAATATCCGATGAAGCTCGTCGACGGCCAATGGACCCGCATCAAGTGGGAGCAGGCGATCAACGAGATCGGCGACAAGATGATGGCGATCCGCGAGAAATCCGGCGCGGATTCCGTCTATTTGCTCGGCTCGGCCAAGATGACCAATGAAGGCGCCTATCTGTTCCGCAAGTTCGGCGCCTATTGGGGCACCAACAACACCGATCATCAGGCGCGCATCTGCCATTCAACCACCGTCACCGGCGTGGCCAATACCTGGGGCTACGGCGCGATGACCAACAGCTTCAACGACATCCGGAATTCGAAGACGCAGATCATCATGGGCGGCAATCCGGCCGAAGCCCATCCGGTGTCGCTGCAGCATCTCATTGAAGGCGCCGAACTCAACAAGGCGAACGTCGTCGTCATCGATCCGCGCCTGACGCGCACCGCCGCGCATGCCACCGAATACGTTCGGCTCCGCCCGGGCACCGACATTCCGGTGCTCTACGGGATGATGTGGCACATCCTCAAGAATGGCTGGGAAGACAAGGAATTCATCAAACAGCGCGTCTACGGCTTCGAAGACACGCGCAAGGAAATAGAAAAGTGGACGCCCGAGGAAGTCGAGCGCGTATCCGGCGTTCCGGGCGCTCAACTCGAGCGCGTCGCCAAGATGTTCGCGACGCAGAAGCCGTCGACGCTGATCTGGTGCATGGGCCAGACCCAGCACACGGTCGGCACCGCCAACGTGCGGGCGAGTTGCATTGCGTTGCTGCTGACCGGCAATGTCGGCGGTCCGGGCAAGGGCGCCAATATCTTCCGCGGCCACGACAACGTGCAGGGCGCCACCGACGTCGGTCTCGATATCGTGACGCTGCCGTTCTACTACGGCCTGATCGAAGGCGCCTGGCGGCATTGGTCGCGCGTCTGGGAGACGGACTACGCGTGGCTGCAGTCGCGCTTCGAGTCGAAGACCAACATGGAGACGCCCGGCATCCCGCTAACGCGCTGGTTTGACGCGGTTCTGTTGCCCAAAGATCAGGTCGCCCAGAAGGACAACGTCCGGGCGATGTTCGTGCAAGGCCACGCCAGCAACAGCATCACCCGCATTCCGGAGTCGATGAAAGGGCTGCAAAAGCTCGATCTGCTGGTGATAGCCGATCCGCATCCCACCACCTGGGCTTCGCTCGCGGTGAATGGCGGCCGCAAGGACAACACCTACTTGCTGCCGGTCTGCACCCAGTTCGAGGCGTCAGGCTCGCGCGTCGCCTCCAACCGGTCGATCCAGTGGGGCGAGCAGATCGTCAAGCCGATCTTCGAATCGAAGAACGACATCGAGATTATCTATCGGATGGCCGCCAAACTCGGCTTCGCCGATAAGATGTTCAAGAACATCAAAATAGAGGACGACGCGCCGGTTCCTGAGGACGTCCTGCGCGAGATGAATCGTGGCAGCTGGTCGACCGGCTATTGCGGCCAGTCGCCGGAACGGCTCAAGGCGCACATGAAGAACCAGGCCGCGTTCGACCTGGTCACCATGCGCGCGCCCAAGGACACGCCGGAGGTCGGCGGCGATTATTACGGCCTGCCGTGGCCATGCTGGGGCTCGCCGGAGGTCAAGCATCCGGGCACCCCGCTGCTCTACAACACCAATCTCAACGTCATGGACGGCGGCGGCTGTTTCCGCGCCCGCTTTGGCGTGGAACGCGAGGAGAAGCGGCCGGATGGCTCGACCGTGAAGGTCAGCCTTCTGGCCGACGGGTCCTATTCCAAAGACTCGGAGATCAAGGACGGCTATCCCGAATTCACCCTCGGCGTCCTCAAGAAGCTCGCCTGGGACAAGGACCTGACCGAAGCCGAGATGGCCGTGATCAACAAGATCAACCCGACCACGCCGGACGCGGTGGCTTGGTCGATCGATCTTTCGGGCGGCATCCAGCGGGTCGCCCTGAAGCATGGCTGCGTGCCCTACGGCAACGCCAAGGCGCGCATGAATGCCTTCGGCCTGCCGGATCCGATACCGGTGCATCGCGAGCCGATCTATACGGCGCGGGTGGACCTGGTCGGTAAATATCCGACGCTGCCCGATGCCAAGCAGTTCCGGCTGCCCAATATCGGTTTCACGGTGCAAAAGGCGGCGGTCGACAAGAGCATCGTCAAGCAATTCCCGCTCATCCTCTCGTCGGGCCGGCTGGTCGAATACGAAGGCGGCGGCGAAGAAACCCGCTCCAACAAGTGGCTCGCCGAATTGCAGCAGGACATGTTCATCGAGATCAACACCTCCGATGCCGCCGACCGCGGCATCAAGGACGGCGGTTGGGTCTGGGTCACCGGCGCCGAAAATGCATCGAAGGCCAGGATGAAGGCGCTGGTCACCGAGCGGGTCGGCAAGGGCGTCGCCTGGATGCCGTTCCACTTCGGCGGCTGGTATGAGGGCGAGGACCTGCGCAGCAAGTATCCGCAGGGCGCCGATCCTTACGTGCTCGGCGAAAGCGCCAACACGATCATGACCTACGGCTATGACCCGGCGACGGGCATGCAGGAACCCAAAGCGACCCTCTGTCAGATCAGAGCGGCATAGGAGGCGGGACCATGGCTCGAATGAAATTCCTCTGCGACGCCGACCGATGCATCGAGTGCAACGCCTGCGTCACCGCCTGCAAGAACGAGCACGAGGTGCCCTGGGGCATCAACCGCCGGCGCGTCGTCACGATCAATGACGGCAAGCCTGGCGAACGCTCGATCTCCATGGCCTGCATGCACTGCACCGACGCGCCTTGCGCGGCGGTCTGTCCGGTGAACTGCTTCTACACCACGGCGGACGCGGTGGTGCTGCACTCCAAGGACCTCTGCATCGGCTGCGGCTATTGCTTCTACGCCTGTCCGTTCGGCGCGCCGCAATATCCCAAGGTCGGCAATTTCGGTTCGCGCGGCAAGATGGACAAGTGCACCTTCTGCGCCGGCGGCCCGGAAGCCGACAACAGCAAGGAAGAGTACGAGAAATACGGCGCCAACCGGCTGGCCGAAGGCAAGCTGCCGCTGTGCGCCGAGATGTGCTCGACCAAGTCGCTGCTCGCCGGCGACGGCGACGTCATCGCCCAGATCTNNAGATCTACAAGGAGCGCGTCGCTAAGCGCGGATATGGCTCCGGCGCTTGGGGCTGGCAGACCGCTTACCGCGAGAACATAGCGACCTGATTGATCCGCGGCGGCGCGGGATAGCCCGCACCGCCGGTTTCGCCGCTGAAGAAGACTTGAATTTTGGGAGACGTGGCATGGCGAAAATTTTTGCACATATGCGCCTGATCGCCGGCGCGCTGGCGCTCGCCTTCGTCGTGGCGACGGCATTGCCGGTCGCGGCGCAGCAGCCGAGTATGGTCAACCCGACCGCCGATGCGGTGAAGGAGCAGCAGCTGCTCGACCAGCTTCACATCATCAAAGGCCTCGGCACAATTCCGGACACCAAGTCCTACGTGCTCGAGCACCCGGCCGGCCGCGAGTGGCGCGAATACCGCACCGTCACGCTAAAGTGGATCGGCGGCGTAGCCATGCTCGGTATCCTGGCGCTGCTGACCATCTATTATTTGTGGCGCGGAAAGATGCGCATCGAGGCCGGACGGTCGGGGCGAACGATCCTACGGTTCAATGTGTTCGAGCGGTTCGTGCACTGGCTGACCGCCGTCACCTTCGTCATTCTCGGCATTACCGGCCTCAACATCACCTTCGGCCGCAGCCTGCTGCTGCCTTGGATGGGGCCGCAGGCCTTCAGCGAATGGTCGGAATGGGGAAAGTTCGCGCATAATTATATCAGCTTCGCCTTCACCGCCGGCGTCGTGCTGATGTTCTTCATATGGGTCGCGCGCAACCTGCCGA
>PMAF01000125.1 GCA_003152455.1 Hyphomicrobiales bacterium | reverse complement strand
CCCGGCCTTGTGCCGGGCATCCACGCCGATCAGGGGCCGCAATTCCGGGAAATTAAGTGCAGCGGCGCGGCGTGGATGGCCGGGACAAGCCCGGCCGTGACGAGGGGGAGTGCCCTGGGGAAAACCGGCATAGCGGGCGTTCGAACTCCCTTCACGGTGGACTCCATCGCCCGCCGCCCGCACCATCGGGCCAAAGGAATCACCTGTGTCCGATCTCGATTTCGTGCACTTGCACGTGCACTCGAACTATTCGCTGTTGGAAGGCGCTATTCCGCTGGTGCGCCTGGCCGATCTGGCCAAGGCCGACAAGCAGGCCGCCTTGGCGCTCACCGATACCGACAACATGTTCGGCGCGCTGGAATTCTCCGAAAAGCTGAGCGGTTCCGGAATCCAGCCGATCGTCGGCTGCGCGCTCGCCATCGATTTCGGCGACACCGAGCATGGCGCCCGCAACGCCAACGCAGCCGTCCCGCGGGAGCGCATCGTGCTCTTGGCCGCGCGCGAGCAGGGCTATCGCAGCCTAATGCGGCTGTCGTCGCGCGCCTTCCTCGACACGCCGCCGAACGAGCCGCCGCGGCTCAAGCTCGAATGGCTGGAGGGCGAGACCGAGGGCGTCATCGCGCTCACTGGGGGGCCAAGCGGGCCGCTCGACGGCGCGATCGCGGCAGGCCAGAGCCACCTCGCCACCACGCGGCTCGACGCGCTGCACCGCCTATTCGGCGACCGCCTTTATGTCGAGTTGCAGCGCCACGGCACCGCCAACGAGCGCATGACCGAGCCGGTGCTGATTGATCTCGCCTATGCCAAGGGCATTCCGCTGGTCGCCGCCAATGAGCCGTATTTTGCCGACCGCACCGATCATGAGGCGCACGACGCGCTGATCTGCATCGCGGAAGGCCGCATGGTGGCGGAGGGCGATCGCCGCCAGCTCAACGCCGAGCACCGCTTCAAGAGCCGCGCCGAAATGCGCGAATTGTTCGCCGATCTGCCGGAGGCGCTCGCCAACACGGTGGAAATCGCCGAGCGCTGCACCTTCCGTCCGCGCACCCATCAGCCGATCCTGCCGCGCTTTTCGGTTGGCGACAGCGTGGTCGACGAGGCGAGCGAATTGCGCAAGCGCGCCGAAGCCGGCCTCGTGCAACGGCTTGCGACCGCCGGCGTCGCGCCCGGCCACACCGAGGATGAATACCGCGCGCGGCTCGATTTCGAACTGGGCGTCATCGCCGGCATGAAATATCCCGGCTACTTCCTGATTGTCGCCGATTTCATCCAGTGGGCGAAGGCACAAGGCATTCCGGTCGGCCCCGGCCGCGGCTCCGGCGCCGGCTCGCTGGTGTCCTATGCGCTCACCATCACCGACCTCGATCCGATCCGTTTCGGGCTTCTGTTCGAGCGTTTCCTCAATCCCGAACGCGTGTCGATGCCGGACTTCGACGTCGACTTCTGCCAGGACCGCCGCGACGAGGTGATCCGCTACGTGCAGGAGCGCTACGGCCGCGACCAGGTCGCGCAGATCATCACCTTCGGCACCTTGCAGGCGCGCGGCGTGCTGCGCGACGTCGGCCGCGTGTTGCAGATGCCCTACGGGCAGGTCGACAAACTCTGCAAGCTGGTGCCGCAGAACCCGGCCAGTCCGGTCACGCTGGCGCAGGCCATCGAGGGCGAGCCGAAACTGCAGGCCGAGCGCGACGGCGATCCGGTGGTCAAGCGCGCCTTCGACATCGCCAGGAAGCTCGAAGGCCTCACCCGCCACGCCTCGACCCACGCCGCCGGCATCGTGATCGGCGACCGCGCGCTGTCGGAACTGGTGCCGCTCTACCGTGATCCGAAATCCGACATGCCAGTGACCCAGTTCAACATGAAATGGGTGGAGCAGGCGGGCCTGGTAAAATTCGACTTCCTCGGCCTCAAAACGCTCACGGTGCTGCAAACCGCGGTCGCACTGGTGGCCCGGCGCGGCATCGAGATCGATCTCACCGCCATTCCGCTCGGCGATACGAAAACCTACGACCTGTTGGCGCGGGCCGAAGCGGTCGGCGTGTTCCAACTGGAAAGCGCGGGCATGCGGCGCGCGCTGCTCGACATGCGGCCCGACCGCTTCGAGGACATCATCGCGCTGGTCGCGCTCTACCGCCCGGGTCCGATGGCGAACATCCCGACTTATTGCGCGCGCAAGCACGGCATGGAGCTGCCGGACTATATCCACCCCAAGCTCGAGCCGATCCTGAAGGAGACCTTCGGCGTCATCGTCTATCAGGAACAGGTGATGCAGGCCGCCCAGATCCTCGCCGGCTTCACGCTCGGTCAGGCGGACCTGCTGCGCCGCGCCATGGGCAAGAAAATCCGCAAGGAGATGCAGGAGCAGCGCTCGCATTTCGTCAAGGGCGCGACCGAACGCGGCATCGAGCGCAATCAGGCCGACTCCGTGTTCGATCTGCTCGAACGCTTCGCCGAATACGGCTTCAACAAGAGCCACGCCGCCGCCTACGCGCTGGTCGCCTACCAGACCGCCTATATGAAGGCGAATTTCCCGGTCGAGTTCCTGGCGGCGTCGATGACGCTCGATATGGGCAATACCGATAAGCTCGCCGAATTCCGCGCCGAGGCCGAGCGGCTCGGTATCCAGGTCGATCCGCCCTCGATCAACCGCTCGCACGTGGCGTTCGAGGTCGAAAGCAACACCATCATCTATGCGCTCGCCGCGCTCAAAGGCGTCGGCAAGCAGGCGGTCGAAGCCATCATCGCCGCGCGCGCCACGGCCAAGTTCTCGGACTTGGCCGACTTCGCCGAGCGCATCAATCCGCGCGCCGTCAACAAGCGCGTGCTGGAAAGCCTCGCGCAAGCGGGCGCCTTCGACGAGTTCGAAGCCAACCGCGCGCGCGTCTTTCCGGCCATGGACGGCGTGCTGGCGCGCGCCCAGCGCTCGCACGATTCCGCGACCGTCGGGCAGAACGAATTGTTCGGCGGCGGGGGACAGCGCGAGCCGATCGCCTTGCCGAATGTCGAGGCGTGGCTGCCGGCCGAGCGGCTGCGGCGTGAATACGAGGCGGTCGGATTTTTCCTCTCCGGCCATCCGCTCGACGACTACACCGCCGTGCTCAAGAAGCTGCGCGTGCAATCCTGGGCTGATTTTTCGCGGGCGGTGAAGGCGGGCGCGACCGCCGGCCGCGTCGCCGGCACCGTGGTCGCGCGCCAGGAGCGACGCACACGAACGGGAAGCAAGATGGGCATCATCGGGCTGTCCGATCCGACCGGCCACTACGAGGCGGTGATCTTCTCGGAAGGCTTGGCCTCACATCGCGATCTGCTCGAGCCGGGCACCGCGGTGCTGCTGTTCCTGTCGGCGGAAGTGCAGGGCGACGAGGTGCGCGCGCGCATCCAGTCGGTCGAACCGCTCGACGCCGCCGCCGCCAATCTCAACAAGGGCCTGCGCGTGTTCTTGCGCAACCAGGCACCGATCGAGGCGGTGGCCAAGCGCCTGGAATCGCTGCCGCGCAACGCGGCCGCCAATGGCGACGGNNCACGAGGTGAGCATGGTGCTGATGCTGGAGCGGGGTACCGAGGTGGAAGTGAAGCTGCCCGGCCGTTTCAAGGTCTCGCCGCAGATCGCCGGCGCCATCAAGGCGGTGCCGGGCGTGGTGCAGGTCGAAGCGCGCTAGCAGTCCGCTGAAAA
>PMAF01000291.1 GCA_003152455.1 Hyphomicrobiales bacterium | reverse complement strand
TATTTAATGGGTCCTGACCCTAATGCGGAATCTTAAATTTCTCCCTAATCAGGTCGCATACGCTCGGGTCCAAAAAGGGAACATTCAAAACCGGCCACTGCCAATTTCAAATTCGGCCACTAGGGGTCAAAACCAGCCAGTACCCGCACCTACGAAAAGAACATATTGCGAACGGAGAACAGATAGTGTACATTGCCTCCACCAGTCGATTCCGGCGGGGTGGCCTCGGGGGCCGTGTTTGTCGGGGGGTCGATTCTTAGGCCATAAGGAGCGCGACATGAGTCAGCCTGCTTTGCGTATCGTCGAAGGATCATCCATGGACAAGTCGAAGGCCCTTACCGCCGCGCTCAGCCAGATCGAGCGCCAGTTCGGCAAGGGCTCGATCATGCGGCTCGGCAAGAACGACAGGTCGATGGACGTGGAGACCATTTCCACCGGCTCGCTCGGGCTCGACATCGCGCTCGGCGTCGGCGGCCTGCCGCGCGGCCGGGTGGTGGAAATCTACGGGCCGGAATCCTCCGGCAAGACCACGCTGGCGCTGCACACCATCGCCGAAGCCCAGAAGCTCGGTGGCATCTGCGCCTTCGTCGACGCCGAGCACGCGCTCGACCCGGTCTATGCCCGCAAGCTGGGGGTCAATGTCGACGACCTCTTGATCTCGCAACCGGACGCCGGCGAGCAGGCGCTGGAAATCGCCGACACGCTGGTGCGCTCCGGCGCGGTCGACGTGCTGGTGGTCGACTCGGTCGCCGCTTTGGTGCCGCGTTCGGAGCTCGAAGGCGAGATGGGCGACGTGCAGCCAGGCTCGCAGGCGCGGCTGATGAGCCAGGCGCTGCGCAAGCTGACCGCCTCGATTTCCAAATCGCGCACCATGGTCATTTTCATCAACCAGATCCGCATGAAAATCGGGGTGATGTACGGCTCGCCGGAAACGACCTCGGGCGGCAATGCGCTGAAGTTTTACGCCTCCGTGCGCCTCGATATCCGCCGCATCGGCGCCATCAAGGAACGCGACGAGGTGGTTGGCAACCAGACCCGCGTCAAGGTGGTCAAAAACAAGCTGGCGCCGCCGTTCAAGCAGGTCGAGTTCGACATCATGTACGGCGAGGGCGTTTCCAAGGTCGGCGAATTGGTCGATCTCGGCGTCAAGGCCGGCGTGGTGGAGAAGTCGGGCGCCTGGTTCTCCTACGACAGCCAGCGCATCGGGCAAGGCCGCGAGAACGCCAAGACCTTCCTCAAGCAGAACCCCGACGTCGCCGCCAAGATCGAGGCGCAGGTGCGCCAGAATTCCGGCCCGATCACCGAGGCCATTGCGGCCGGCGAGCCCGCCGACAAGGACGACGACGACGAGGCCGCCGCCGAAGCTTGAAAGGATGCGGGCACGCCGGCCGCTAGCGATCTGACGCTAGCGGCCGGTGCCGGTCACGGTGATAAGGGTGACGCCTTAAGCCAAGGATCGGCGCAGGAACGGCTCGATGAGCCGCGCCCTGGACAGCCCAAGCCGACCCAGACTGAGACGGCAATTTCCGATGAAGCGCAAAGCCAGGTGATCAATCTGGCCCGCATCGTGAAAGCGGAAACTGCTGAGACGGTGACGCGCGAGACCAACAGCCTGGTGATGACCCGGCCGAAGCCTGAAAAGCGCAAGAACGCGAAGGAGCGGGCGAAGGTGAAGTTCGCCAAGGATAAGACCGCGAAGGACGGGACCACGCCGATGACGGCAACGGCGAAGTCCGGAGCGGAAACCAAAGCGAAGGTCAAAGCTGCGAGTAAGGCCGCAGCCAAGGCGGCAAAGGCCGAGCGTAAGGCCCAGAGGACGGCGGCGAGAGCCGCCTGAGTTTCCGTGCTGCGTACAAAGTGGTGCGTAACGTCGCTCGCCCCCATCGGCACCCGGCTGCGTAAAGCGGCCGCCACCGAGGATGGGGGCGATGTGCGTTTTGGGCTTGCTTCACCTCTCCCCGCATGCGGGGAGAGGTCGGCCCGCCGAAGCTTCAGCGAAGGCGGGCCGGGTGAGGGGCGTAAGCCGCAATGCCGAGCTTCGCCAATGCCCCTCATCCGGCTCGGACCTGCCGGTCCTCGCCACCTTGTCCCCGCTTAGCGGGGAGAAGGAAGAAGCCGTCCTTCCTGGACTTACCCGACCCCCATCGCTAAATAGGCCCCGAAACATCAAGCCGGGCGGGGATTTAGGCCTCTTCGGTCGGGGTCTATGGGGCGGCAACAACGGCGATCCATGAGCGGCGTCAACGATATCCGCAAAAGCTTCCTGGATTTCTTCGCGCGCAACGACCATCAGGTCGTGGCGTCGTCGGCGCTGGTGCCGCGCAACGACCCGACGCTGATGTTCACCAATGCCGGCATGGTGCAGTTCAAGAACGTCTTCACCGGCGTCGAGAAGCGTCCCTATAGCCGCGCCGTCACCGCGCAGAAATGCGTGCGTGCCGGCGGCAAGCACAACGACCTCGACAATGTCGGCTACACCGCGCGCCACCACACCTTTTTCGAGATGCTGGGCAATTTCTCGTTCGGCGACTATTTCAAGGAGCGTGCCATCGCGCTTGCCTGGGAGCTGATCACCAAGGATTTCGCGATTTCGCCCGAGCGGCTACTGGTCACCGTCTATATCGACGATGACGACGCCTTCAACCTGTGGAAGAAGATCGCCGGTCTGCCGGATCGCAAGATTATCCGCATCGCCGGGGCCGATAACTTCTGGTCCATGGGCGACACCGGCCCGTGCGGCCCTTGCGCGGAAATCTTCTACGACCACGGCGACCATATTCCCGGCGGCCCGCCCGGCAGCTCGGAGGCCGACGGCGACCGCTTCATCGAGATCTGGAACCTCGTCTTCATGCAGTATGAGCAGCTCGAGAGCGGCAAGCGCATCGACCTGCCGCGGCCTTCGATCGATACCGGCATGGGGCTCGAGCGCATCGCCGCGGTGCTGCAGGGCACCCATGACAATTACGCCATCGACCTGTTCGCCACGCTCATCCGCGCCATCGCCGATATGACCGCCGTTGCCTCCGACGGGCCGCAGAAGGCCTCGCACCGGGTGATCGCCGATCATCTGCGCGCCGCGGCGTTTCTGATCGCCGACGGCGTGCTGCCCTCGAACGAGGGCCGCGGCTACGTTCTGCGCCGCATCATGCGCCGCGCCATGCGCCACGCCGAATTGCTCGGCGCCAAACAGCCACTGATGTGGCGGCTGGTGCCCGCGCTCACCCACGAGATGGGCCAAGCCTACCCCGAACTGATCCGCGCCGAGGCGCTGATCTCGGAGACGCTCAAGCTCGAAGAGACCCGCTTCCGCAATACGCTGGAGCGCGGACTTGCCATTCTGGATGAGAAGAGCGCCGGCCTGAAAAAGGGCGCCATGCTCGACGGCGAGACCGCCTTCACGCTCTACGACACCTATGGCTTTCCGCTCGATCTCACGCAGGACGCGCTGCGCGCGCGCGGCGTGGGCGTGGATCTCGCCTCGTTCAACGACGCCATGGAGCGCCAGCGCGCCAAGGCGCGCGCCTCCTGGTCGGGCTCGGGCGAGGCCACGCAGGAGACCGTGTGGTTCGGCCTGCGCGACAAGACCGGCGCCTCCGAATTCCTCGGCTACGAGACCGAGAGCGCCGAGGGCGTGGTGGCGGCGCTGGTGCGCGACGGCAAGGAAGTCGCCGAGCTGAAGAAAGGCGAGAGCGGCGCGGTGGTGATGAACCAGACGCCTTTCTATGGCGAATCGGGCGGCCAGGTCGGCGACACCGGCGAGATGCGGCGCGAGGGCGTGCTGCTCACGGTGACCGACACGCAGAAGAAGGCCGGCGACGTGTTCGCGCACCTGGTCAAGGTCGAGGAGGGCGCGGTCAAGGTCGTCGATCCGCTCCTGATGGAAGTCGATCACGCGCGGCGTACCGCCATTAGGCAGAACCATTCCGCCACCCACCTGCTGCACGAGGCGCTGCGCCAGGTGCTCGGCGATCACGTGGCGCAGAAAGGCTCGCTGGTGGCGCCCGACCGGCTGCGCTTCGACTTCTCGCATCCCAAGCCGATGACGGCGGACGAACTGGAGCGCGTCGAAGACATCGCCAACGACATCGTGCTGCAGAACTCAGCCGTGACCACGCGGCTGATGGCGCTCGACGACGCGCGGTCCTCCGGCGCGCGCGCGCTGTTCGGCGAGAAATACGGCGACGAGGTGCGGGTGGTGGCGATGGGCGAGGGTTCCGGCAACACGCTCGGCTGGTCGGTCGAGCTGTGCGGCGGCACCCACGTCAGGCGCACCGGCGATATCGGATTGATCAACGGCCTTACCGATTCCGGCGTCGCGGCCGGCGTGCGCCGCCTGGAGGCGCTGACGGGCAAGGTCGCGCGCAAGGCCGCTGATAAAAAGGTTCAAGTGGCCAAAACGGCCGCTTCCGAACTTAAAGTGTCACTTGAGGAAGTGCCGGCGCGAATTGCCGCGCTGCTCGACGAGCGCAAGAGGCTCGAACGCGAACTGTCGGATGCAAAGAAGAAAATCTCCATGGGCGGCGGCGGCGCGGCCCAGAGCGCGGACGACGGCGTGCGCCAGGTCAACGGGGTGAAGTTGATGGCGCGGTCGGTCACCGGCATCGAATTGAAGGACCTGCGCAGTCTGGCCGACGAGGGCAAGAAACAGCTCGGCTCCGGCGTGGTCGCCATTGTCGGCATCTCCGGCGACGGCAAGGCCGGGCTGGTGGTCGGCGTCACCGAGGACCTCACCCAACGCTTTGACGCGGTCGATCTGGTGAAAAAGGGCGCCGAAGTGCTCGGCGGCAAGGGCGGCGGCGGCCGTCCCGACATGGCGCAGGCCGGCGGGCCCGACGGTTCCAAGGCCGAGGACGCGCTCAAGGCGATCGAGGCGGCGCTCGGCGGCTGACAAATTTAATGTGAATAGCGAACGTGCCGCGGACTCGTTTCCCTCCCCCCTTGTGGGAGAGGGTGGCGAGNNCCACAAGGGGAGAGGGTACCGGATACGCGGTGCCCGCGTTATTCTTAGAGGCGGGGATGACGGAGCGGACGATGGCCAACTCCATTTCACCAGCTGGCTGCGTGAATTGGTGCCCAGCGGTCCTTTGACCGCCGGCGGCGGCACCGTCGGCGAAGCGCTCGGCCAGGTGTTCACCGAATTGCCGCATGTGCGCGGTTACCTGCTCGACGACGGCGGGCAATTGCGCAAGCACGTCTGCATCTTTGCCGACGGCAAAAGGCTGCCGCGCGAGGCGGCGCTGAGCCAAAGCATCCGGCCGGACTCCACGCTCTACGTCATGCAGGCGCTTTCGGGAGGTTGATCCATGGACGGGCAAATGCTGGCGGCCACGCGCAAGGGCTTGCTGCAGCTTATGCGCAAGAACGGCGGCTGGAGCGTCGAGCGCACCAGCTTTGCCGGCATACCGGTCACTGCCGCGCTGCACGACGCGCGCGACGGCACGCTCTACGCCATGCTCAAGCACGGCCATTTCGGCGCCAAGCTGCATCGTTCCGACGACCAGGGCCGCACCTGGACCGAACTCCCGGCGCCGGCTTTCCCGGCCGATGCCGCCGGCTCGCCGACGCTGTTTCAGGTTTGGGCGTTAGAGGCCGGCGGCGCCGCCGAGCCGGGGCGGCTGTGGGCCGGCGCGCTGCCGGCCGGGCTGTTCGTGTCCTCCGACCGCGGCGAACACTGGCAACATGTCGGCGCGCTATGGAATGTGCCGGAGCGCGAGAAATGGTTCGGCGGCGGCTATGACGACGCCGGCATTCACACCATCTCGCCCGATCCGCGCGACCCGAAGCGCGTGTTCGTCGCCATCTCCTGCGGCGGCGTGTGGGATTCGGCCGACGGGGGCAAAAGCTGGCGGCTGCGTGGCGACGGCATGGTCGCCACCTATATGCCGCCGGAATTGGCGGGACAGAAAGAAACGCAGGACGCGCATCGGGTGACGCGTTGCGCTGCCGCGCCCGACACGATGTGGATGCAGCACCATTGCGGCAACTTCCGCTCGACCGACGCCGGCGCGACCTGGACGCCGCTCAAACTGCCGGTGGACGATTTCGGCTTCGCGGTGGCGGCGCATCCGAAGGACCCGCTGACCGCCTGGTTCGTGCCCGCCATCAAGGACGAGTTGCGCGTGCCGCGCGACGGCGCCTTAGCGGTCACGCGCACGCGCGATGGCGGGCGGACCTTCGAGAGTTTCCGCAACGGCCTGCCGCAGCGCGACGCCTTTGACCTAATCTACCGCCACGGCCTCGACGTCGATGAAGCCGGCACCCGGCTTGCCATGGGCTCGACCACCGGCAGCCTGTGGGTGAGCGAGAATGCCGGCGAAGCCTGGCAGCTCGTGAATGCCCATTTGCCGCCGATTTACGCGGTACGGCTTTATTAGCGGACTTGCTTCTCGCTTTACCTCTCCCCGCGCAAGCCGGGAGAGGGAAGTTGATCGACCGCAAAGCGGGCCTGCGCCGCCGGGGTGTACTACTATCGCTTCCGATTCCAGCGGGGCGCGCGCATGCGACGCGACAAGATCACGGAACTGCGGCGGCGGATTTATATGGTCCTCGAACAGGGGCCGGTGGGCGACCGCCTTGGCATTGTGACCGACCGGCTGCTGATCGCGCTCATCCTGATCAACCTGATCGCGGTCGCGCTCGAATCGGTGCCGGAATATCGCGCCCGCTACGCGCTGGCCTTCAATCTGATCGAGATTTTCTCGCTCATCGTGTTCACGGTCGAATACGGCTTGCGGCTATGGGTCGCCATCGAACACGGACCGCACCGCCATCTCGCCGCCGTTCGCGCGCGGCTCAAATACGCGCTCAGCCCCGCCGGCCTGGTCGATCTCGTCGCCGTGCTGCCGTTCTGGTTCGCTTTCGTGCTGCCGGATGACCTGCGGCTGCTGCTGGTGTTCCGCATCGTGCGCTTCTTCAAGATCGCGCGCTATTCGCCGGCGATGCGTTCGCTGCTCGACGTGCTCTCGCGCGAGCGCCGCGCGCTGTTCGGCTGCCTGGTTATCACCTTGGGCTCGGCGTTGGTCGCCGCCGCCCTGATGCATCTCGCCGAAGGCAGGGTGCAGCCGGACAAGCTCGGCAGCATTCCCGAAGCGCTGTGGTGGGCGATCGTCACCATCGGCACGATCGGCTACGGCGACGTGGTGCCGATCACCGCGCTCGGCAAGCTGATCGCCACCGGCACGATCTTCGCCGGTTTGATTATTATGGCGCTGCCGATCGGCATTATCGCCACCGCCTTCGCCGAGCAGATCCATCGCCGCGATTTCATCGTGACCTGGGGCATGATCGCGCGCGTGCCGCTGTTCGCGGAACTCGATGCCGCCGCGATCTCCGACATCATAGAGCTGTTGCGCGCGCAGGTGGCGGAGGCCGGTGAGACCATCGTGCGCGCCGGCGACACCGCCCATTCGATGTATTTCATCGCCGCCGGCGAGGTCGAGGTGGCGCTCAAGAAGGAAAGCCTGCGGCTCGGCGTCGGTCAGTTCTTCGGCGAGGTCGCCGTTCTGCGCCGCGCCCGCCGTTCGGCCACCGCCACCGCGTTGACGCGCACGAATTTGCTGGTGCTATCCGCCCAGGATCTGCACGCGCTGATGCAGCGCGACCCGCGTATCGCCGCCCGCATCAAGGACGTGGTGGAGAAACGCATCGGCCGCGAGGTGGTCAGTCCCAAGGGCGATATCGTGACGGAGGAGATGGAGTAGACCGGCATGCCTCCTGCCTTGGGCAAGGCTCGGAAAATATGTAAGGTATTGTCGAATAGCCTGAACTGGAGACGCGTTATCCGTGAGCACGATCACGAGTCCGCCGCCGGTCCATACCCTCATCGAAGACATATTGGCGATCCTGATCGGCATGCTGTTCGTGTCGTTCGGCATCGCGATGTTCAAGCAGGCCGGGTTGCTGACCGGGAGCACCGCGGGGCTCGCCTTTCTTATCCATTACCTTATGGCGCTGCCGTTCGGAGTGCTGTTTTTCGTCATCAATCTTCCGTTCTATTACTTCGCCTTCCGCCGCATGGGCTGGCGTTTCACGGCGAAGAGCTTCTGCTCGGTAGCGCTGGGCTCGGTGATGTCCGAGCTGCACCGCTATTTCATTAATGTAGCGGGGGTCGAACCGTTCTACGCCGCGGTTTTCGGCGGCCTGCTGATGAGGGTCGGCTTCATCGTCCTGTTCCGCCATCAGGCGAGCCTCGGCGGGGTAAACATCCTCGCGCTTTATCTGCAGGACAGGCACGGTATCCGCGCCGGCAAGCTGCAGATGGCCGTCGATGTCTGCATCCTGCTGGCGTCGTATTTTGTGGTCAGTCCGCTGGCTTTGCTGGCATCGGTGATCGGAGCCGTCGCGCTTAATCTGGTGATCTGGATGAACCATCGGCGCGACCGCTATGTCGGCTGGTCCGCGCCATAAAAAAACCGGCGCGGGTATTCGCCCGCGCCGGAAGCTTTTGGCCATGACGGCTTGGCTTAGGCCATCGCCTTCTTCAGGTTGTCGTCGACCTTGTCGAGGAAGCCGCCGGTCGCGAGCCACTTCTGGTTCGGCCCGATCAGCATCGCCAGGTCCTTGGTCATGAAGCCCGCTTCGACGGTATCGACGCAGACCTTCTCCAGCGTCAGGGCGAACTTCGCCAGCGCCGCGTTGTTGTCGAGCTTGGCGCGATGGCTCAGGCCACGCGTCCAGGCGAAGATCGAGGCGATCGAATTGGTCGAGGTCTCGCGGCCCTTCTGATGCTCGCGGTAGTGACGGGTCACCGTGCCGTGGGCGGCTTCCGATTCCACCACCTTGCCGTCCGGGGTCCACAGCACCGAGGTCATCAGGCCGAGCGAGCCGAAGCCCTGCGCCACGATGTCCGACTGCACGTCGCCGTCGTAGTTCTTGCAGGCCCAGACGTAGCCGCCCGACCACTTCAGCGAGGCCGCCACCATGTCGTCGATCAGCCGGTGCTCGTAGGTGATCTTCTTCTTGTCGAACTCGGCCTTGAACTCGGCGTCGAACACTTCCTGGAAGGTGTCCTTGAAGCGGCCGTCGTAGACCTTGAGGATGGTGTTTTTAGTCGAGAGATAGAGCGGATAGCCGCGCGCCAGCGCGTAGTTCATCGAGGCGCGGGCGAAATCGCGGATCGAGTCGTCCAGATTGTACATCGCCATGGCGACGCCCGAATCCGGGAACTTGAACACCTCGAGCTCGACCTTCTTGCCGTCCGGCGTCACATAGGACAGCGTCAGCTTGGCGTCGGCCGGCACGCGGATGTCGGTGGCGCGGTACTGGTCGCCGTAGGCGTGGCGGCCGATGATGATCGGCTGGGTCCAGCCCGGCACCAGGCGCGGCACGTTCTTGCAGATGATCGGCTCGCGGAAGATGACGCCGCCGAGGATGTTGCGGATGGTGCCGTTGGGCGAGCGCCACATTTTCTTGAGATTGAATTCCTTCACGCGCGCTTCGTCCGGCGTGATGGTGGCGCATTTGACGGCGACGCCGACCTTCTTGGTCATTTCGGCCGCGTCGATAGTGATCTGGTCGTCGGTCTCGTCGCGCTTCTCGATGCTCAGGTCGTAATAAAGCAGGTCGATGTCGAGATAGGGATGGATCAGCTTGTCCTTGATCAACTGCCAGATGATGCGGGTCATCTCGTCGCCGCCCATCTCGACGACGGGGTTCGTCACCTTGATCTTCGCCATTTTAAGGAGCCACCTTTTGAGAGCGAGTACCGGCAACGGTCGTCGGACTGGCGGAGAATTCGGCGCGCGCTCGTTGAAGACGCCGCCCCCTCAGCCGCGGCGGGCTCTATAGCATTGACTCTCTTGCCGTGAAAGCCGCGTCAGGTTTGGGCCGTCCGCACCGAGGACTCGCTCGATGAGTTCGCCATCGAGCGAGTCATGGTCTCGGAGACGCGCGCTGGCTGCCGCGTCAGAGCGCGGCGATCGCGGCGTTCAGCGTGGCGCTCGGCCGCATCGCGGCCGAAGTCTTGGCAGCATCTGGCAGGTAGTAACCGCCGACGTCGACCGGCTTGCCTTGCGCGGCGATCAGTTCGCCATTGATCTTGGCCTCGTCTCTCGCGAGCTTCTCGGCCAGCGGCTTGAAGCGGGCTTGCAGCGCCGCGTCCTTGGTCTGCGCGGCCAACGCCTGAGCCCAATAGAGGGCGAGGTAGAAATGGCTGCCACGATTGTCGAGTTGGCCGACTTTACGCGCAGGATTGCGGTTGAACTCGAGGAACTTGCCGATGGCCGTGTCGAGCGTCTCGGCGAGAACCTGCGCCTTGGCGTTCTTGTAGGTCTGCGCCAGATGTTCGAGCGACGCGCCGAGGGCGAGGAACTCGCCGAGCGAATCCCAGCGCAGATAGCCCTCTTCCCGGAACTGCTGCACGTGCTTGGGCGCCGAGCCGCCAGCACCGGTCTCGAAAAGACCGCCGCCCGCCAGCAGCGGAACGATCGACAGCATCTTGGACGAGGTGCCGAGCTCCATGATCGGGAAGAGGTCGGTCAGATAGTCGCGCAGCACGTTGCCGGTGACGGAGATCGTGTCCTGCCCCTTGTGGATGCGCTCAAGTGAAAACTTGATCGCTTCGACCGGCGGCAGAATGCGAATGTCGAGCCCCGAAGTATCTTGATCCTTCAGGTACTTTTCGACCTTGGTGATGACCTGCGCGTCATGCGCGCGCTTGGCGTCGAGCCAGAACACCGCCGGGGTGCCGGTGAGGCGTGCGCGGCGCACACCGAGCTTGACCCAGTCCTGGATCGGCGCGTCCTTGGCCTCGCACATGCGGAAGATGTCGCCGGTCTCGACCGGACGCTCCAGCAGCACGTTGCCGTCATCGGCGACGACGCGAACCGTTCCGGCCGCGGGAATTTCGAACGTCTTGTCGTGCGAGCCGTATTCCTCGGCCTGCTGCGCCATCAACCCCACGTTCGGAACCGAGCCCATGGTCTTGGGATCGAACGCGCCGTGGGCCTTACAGTCCTCGATGGTCGCCTGATACAACGTCGCGTAGGCGCGATCCGGGATCACGGCCTTGACGTCGTGCAGCTTGCCGTCGGCGCCCCACATGCGGCCGGATTCGCGGATCATCGCCGGCATCGAGGCGTCGACGATCACGTCGCTGGGCACGTGCAGGCAGGTGATGCCCTTGTCGGAATTGACCATGGCGAGGCCCGGCCGTTTCGCGTACTCGGCGGCGATGTCGGCCTTGATCGTTTTTTTCTCGACTTCCGGCAGCGTCTCGATCTTCGTCAAGAGATCGCCGAAGCCGTTGTTGAGATTGACGTCGAGGCGCTTCAGCGTGGCGGCATGCTTCTCGATCACATCTTTGAAGAATACGGAAACGACATGGCCGAAGACGATAGGATCGGCGATCTTCATCATGGTTGCCTTCACGTGCAGTGAGAACAGGACGCCTTCCTTCTTGGCGGCTTCGATCTGCTCGGCAAAGAAGGCACGCAGCGCCTTGCGGCTCATGACCGCTGCGTCGATGATCTCGCCGGCCTTAATCGGTGTCTTCGCCTTCAGCACAGTAACGGCGCCGTCGGCGCCGACCAGCTCGATGCGGGCGTTGGTCGCCGATGCGACCGTGGTAGAGACTTCTGAGCCGTAGTAATCGCCGTTCGACATGTATGCGACATGCGATTTGGAGTCCTTGCTCCAGGCGCCCATCTTGTGCGGATTCTTGCGGGCGTAGTGCTTGACGGCGCCGGCCGCGCGGCGGTCGGAATTCCCCTCGCGCAATACCGGGTTGACGACGCTGCCGAACACCTTGCCGTAGCGCGACTTGATATCCTTCTCGGCGTCTGTCGCGGGGTTGTCGGGATAGTCCGGAACGGCGTAGCCGTTGCCTTGCAGTTCCTTGATCGCGGCCTTGAGCTGCGGGATCGAGGCGGAGATGTTGGGCAGCTTGATGATGTTAGCCTCGGGCCTCGTCGTGAGCGCGCCGAGTTCGGCGAGCTCGTCGTTGATCCGTTGCGCAGGGGTGAGCTTCTCGGGGAAATTGGCGAGGATGCGACCGGCCAGCGAGATGTCCTTCAGCTTCACGGACACACCAGCCGCGCCGACGAAGGCTTCGACGATCGGCAGCAGGGAATAAGTCGCGAGCGCCGGGGCTTCATCGACCTTTGTCCACATGATTTCGAGATCTGGCATGCTTACACCTTTGGTCGCCGTGCTTGTTTGGGCCGAGCGGAAACTGGACATCGACGGGCGCGGCGGAGTGGCTTCTCCCGCAGAACCTCAAATGAATTGTTCTCGGCGCGGAAACCGCCAACCGGGAATCCGACTGACGGGGAGTTCGGCGCGCGCCCTATAGCATCCGCACACCGCTGGCGAAAGCCTTGTTAGCAGGTGCGATACAGCCCGGCGGCCCGAAATCGCGGTTTTCCAAAGCGTCAGGAGCGGCAGGGTGTTAGGAGCTGCATTGATTCAGATTAAAACGATGATCATTTAGGCAAGACCGCCATGCCGCTTTCGTGGAGAACGCCTTTATGCCGGGTGCCGGCACCGACAAGACCAAGCGCTGGAGCGTCGCGCCGGGCCCGATCGTCGTCCTGGTCGAGCCGCAGATGGGCGAGAACATCGGCGCGGCGGCGCGCGCGATGGCGAATTTCGGTCTGTCGCGGCTGCGCCTGGTCAAGCCGGTGCAAGGCTGGCCGAACGAGAAGGCGCGCGTGATGGCGGCCGGCGCCGACCGCGTGCTCGAAGGCGCGCAGCTCTATGACAGCCTGGCCGACGCCATCGGCGACTGTTCCTTTGTGCTGGCGGCGACCGCGCGCAATCACGATCAGGCCAAGCCCGTGATCGGCGCGGCGGCGGCCGCCGCCGAAATGGCGCCGCGGGTCGGGGCGGGCGAGACCGTCGCCGTCGTGTTCGGGCGCGAGCGCAACGGGCTGGAGAACCACGAGGTGGCGCGCGCCGACCGCATCCTTACGCTGCCGGTCAACCCGGCTTTCGCCTCGCTCAATCTGGCGCAGGCGGTGGTGATCGTGGGCTACGAATGGTTCAAATATGCCGCCCGCGAACTGCCTTTTACCGCGCCGGAGCGGTCGCCGCCGGTGACCAAGCAGCAGCTCGATGCGTTTTTTGCCGATCTCGAGCGCGAACTGGACAAAGTCGAATTCTTCCGGCCCGACGAGAAACGCGGCGTCATGAGCGTGAACCTGCGCAATATTTTCCAGCGCATCGCGCCGACCCAGCAGGACATCCGCACCTTGCATGGCGTGGTCACGGCGCTCACCCAAGGCCGCAAGGGTCCGGCGCGCGGCGGCGTGCTCGACAGCGCCGGGGCGCAGCAACTGCGCGATCTGCTGGCCGAGCACGGCGCCGCCCGCGCGCCGTCCGAACGCACGCCATTGCGCGGCCTGCCGCGGCTTCTACGCCGCAATCCGACCGACGCCGAGCGCGCGCTGTGGCAGGCGCTGGTCAACGACCGCCGTTTCGCCGGCCGCGGCTTCAAGCGACAGGTGCCGATCGGCCCGCACATCGCCGATTTCGTGTCGTTTCCGCTTAAATGCGTGATCGAACTGGTGCCGCCGGGCGAAGGCGAGGCGGCGGCCGGCCTGCGCGTCGACCAGCGGGCGTGGCTGCAACAGCACGACTACCGGGTGCTCGAAGTGAAGGCGGCGGATGTGGAGCGGGATGTGGCCGCTGTGTTGGATCAACTCGCCGGCGCCGTGTCAGCCCTTTAGCGCCTGCCATTGCGCCGCGGCGCCGTCGCGCAGGAAGCCCTGATCGCTGCCGACGGTGATGAAGCGGAAGCCGCGTTTCGCCATGGCCAGCGCGCGCTCGGCGTCGCGGCAGTAGATGCCGGAAATTTTGCAGGCCTTTTTGGCCGCCGCGCCGATCCGGTCGATGGCGCGCTCGACTTCCGGCGCCTGCACGTCCTGCGCCTTGCCGCCTGAGAGCGCGGTCGACAGATCGTAGGGCCCGATGAACAAGGCATCGATGCCGGGCGTCGCGGCGATCGCCTCGACATTGGCAAGGGCTGCCGGCGTCTCGATCATCGCCAGCGTGAGCGTGCCGTCATTTGCCCCGCGCAGGTAATCGACCGCCGCCGTCTTGCCTTGCAATGCCATGGCGCGTTGCGGGCCCCAACTGCGCTCGCCGAGCGGGGGGTATTTGGCTACGCCGGCGAACTGGCGGGCATCGGCGGCGCTGTTGATCATGGGCGCGATGATCGCCTCGGCCCCGAAGTCGAGCGCCCGCGAGACGAAGGCGAAATCGTTGAGCGGAACCCGTACCACCGGGGTGCTGCCCGCGTGGGCGAGCGCGCCGATGCCGGCGATGACCGAAGCGGTGTCCCACAGGCCGTGCTGGATATCCAGCACGACGGCGGAAAATCCTTCGCGCGCGATGGTTTCGGCGACGATGGGCGAGGCGAGCGAGCACCAGGCGGCGTAGACGGTTTCGCCGGCGCGCAGGCGCTGGGCGAGGGCAAACGCCGACACTTCAGCCGCTCGCCTTGATCTGGGCGATCGCCTGCGCCATCAGCTCGTCCATGGCGCCGCGGATATCTTGATCGGACATGGCAACTTTTTTGTCGTCCAGGTCCTTGCGGATTTTCTTAAAAACGTCGTGGTCGCCGGCTTCCTCGAAATCGGCCATCACGACCTGTTTGGCATAGGCTTCGGCTTCTCCGCCGGAGAGGCCCAACTTCTCGGCCGCCCACATGCCGAGCAGCTTGTTGCGCCGGGCGCTTGCCTTGAAGCGGAGTTCCTCGTCGTGCGCGAACTTCTTTTCGAAGCCGTCCTCGCGCTTGTCGAAAGTCGTGGTCATGACGCCCTCACTGCTTGCGACCGGTCGGAATCGCGTGCACACATATTATCCGCTGCCGCCTTGCATATCGCTGTGGCAGCGTCAAGGCAACCTGCCGCCGCGATAAGGACGCGGAATTGCCAGGTGGAAAACGTCCGGTAACCTCGATTGTGCTGGCCCGACCGATCGGCTAGGTTGACCTTGTGCCCGGAGCGTTTTAGCGCATTCGCAAATGTCCGGTCCCGCCGCCGCGGATCTCGAGACGTCACGAACAGGAGCCACGGCATCCCATGGACTTTCAAAACCCACGGTACACCCCGATGAGTCGCCGCCGCCGCATTTATGAGGGCAAGGCGAAGATCCTCTATGAAGGCCCCGAGCCGGGGACGCTCATCCAACACTTCAAGGATGACGCGACCGCCTTCAACGCCAAGAAACACGAAGTGATCGAAGGCAAAGGCGTTCTCAACAACCGGATCTCCGAATACGTATTCCAGCACCTCAACGATATCGGGGTTCCCACCCACTTCATTCGCCGGCTCAACATGCGCGAGCAGTTGATCCGGGAGGTCGAAATCATCCCGCTCGAGGTGGTGGTGCGCAATGTCGCCGCCGGCTCCTTGGCGACCCGCTTGGGGATCGACGAGGGCACCCAGCTGCCGCGCTCGATCATCGAGTTCTATTACAAGAACGACGCGCTCAACGACCCAATGGTATCGGAAGAGCACATCACCGCTTTCGGCTGGGCTTCCCCGCAGGAAATCGACGACATCATGGCGCTTGCCATCCGCGTCAACGATTTCCTCTCGGGCGTTTTCCTCGGCGTCGGCATCCGCCTGGTCGATTTCAAGATGGAAACCGGCCGGCTGTGGGAAAACGACGTGATGCGCATCGTCGTGGCCGACGAGATTTCGCCCGATAGCTGCCGCTTGTGGGACATCAAGACCAACAACAAGCTCGACAAGGACCGCTTCCGCCGCGATCTCGGCGGCCTGTTGGAGGCCTATACCGAGGTCGCCAAGCGGCTCGGCATCATGAACGAGGGCGAGCCGCCGCGCGGCGCCGGCCCTGTCCTGGTGAAAGGCTAGGCAATCGCCGCATTTCGGGCTTTTTGGCCGTGAATTACCTGATGCCCGGCCTTGTGCCGGGCATCAGCGTCTCTAGGTTACGAATCATGAAAGCCCGCGTCACCGTCACACTGAAAACCGGCATCCTCGACCCGCAAGGCAAGGCAATTGAGGGCGCATTGCGCTCGCTTGGGCTGGCCGGGGTCGCCAGCGTGCGGCAGGGCAAGGTGTTCGACATCGAAATCGAGGGTTCCGATCCGGCCAAGGCGGAAGCCTTGCTCAAACAGGCGGCCGATAGACTGCTCGCCAATACCGTGATCGAGAATTACCGCGTGGACGTGCTGGGATGAAGGCCGCCGTCGTCGTCTTCCCCGGCATCAATCGCGAGCGCGACATGGCGCGCACGCTTGCGCTGGTTTCGGGCGTGGCGCCGGCGATGGTCTGGCACGCCGATACCGCGCTGCCTCCCGGCACCGACCTAGTGGTGATCCCCGGCGGATTCTCCTATGGCGACTATCTACGCTGCGGGGCGATCGCGGCGCGCAGCCCGATCATGGAGGCGGTGCGGGCGCACGCCGCCAAGGGCGGATTGACGCTCGGCGTCTGCAACGGTTTCCAGATTCTTTGTGAAGCGGGCCTGTTGCCGGGGGTGCTGATGCGCAATGCCCGGCTGCGCTTCATCTGCCGCGACGTCTATCTGCGGGTGGAACATTCCGATTCGCCGTTTACCCGCGGCTACAACGGGGGCCAGGTGATCCGCGTGCCGGTCGCCCATGGCGAGGGCAACTACATCGCCGACGCCGACACCATCGTCCGGCTGGAAGGCGAGGGGCGGGTGCTGTTCCGCTATTGCTCGCCCGAGGGCGACCTCGACCCGGCCTGGAACGTCAACGGCGCCACTAACGCCATTGCCGGCATCGTCGGCGAGCGCGGCAACGTGCTCGGCATGATGCCGCACCCGGAGAACCACGTCGAAGCAGCCCTTGGCGTCACCGACGGGCGCGGGCTGTTCGCCGGGCTGGTGGAGGCCCTGAAACGGGCGGCATAGAGTGATCCCCAACGAGCCCAAAATCACCCCCGAATTGGTCGCCGAACACGGCCTCAAACCGGACGAATATCAGCGCGTGCTCGATTTGATCGGGCGCGAGCCGAGCCTGACCGAGCTCGGCATTTTCTCGGCCATGTGGAACGAGCACTGCTCGTACAAGTCCTCCAAAATTCACTTGCGCACCCTGCCGACCAAGGGTCCGGGAGTGATCCAGGGCCCGGGCGAGAATGCCGGCGTCATCGACATCGGCGACGGACTCGCCTGCGTGTTCAAGATGGAGAGCCACAACCACCCGAGCTACATCGAGCCGTATCAGGGCGCCGCCACCGGCGTCGGCGGCATCTTGCGTGACGTCTTCACGATGGGCGCGCGGCCGGTCGCCTGCCTGAATGCGCTCTCCTTCGGCGATCCCAAGCACCCCAAGACCCGGCACCTGGTGTCCGGCGTGGTCGCCGGCGTCGGCGGCTACGGCAATTCGTTCGGCGTGCCGACNNTGGGCTCCAAGACCGGCCGCGACGGCATCCACGGCGCTTCGATGGCCTCGGCCGAGTTCGGCGAGGATAGCGAGGCCAAGCGTCCGACCGTGCAGGTCGGCGATCCTTTCGCCGAAAAGCTGCTGCTCGAGGCGTGTCTGGAAATCATGCACAAGGGCTGCGTCATCGCCATCCAGGACATGGGCGCGGCCGGCCTGACCTGCTCGGCGGTCGAGATGGGCGCCAAGGGCGATCTCGGCGTCACGCTCAATCTCGACAAGGTGCCGTGCCGCGAGGAGGGCATGAGCGCGTACGAGATGATGCTGTCGGAGAGCCAGGAGCGCATGCTCATGGTGCTCAAGCCGGAGAAGGAACAGGAAGCCGAGGCGATCTTCCGCAAATGGGGCCTCGACTTCGCGATCGTCGGCGAGACCACGCCGGGCAAACGCTTCATCGTGCGCCACAGCGGCGACGTGATGGCCGATCTGCCGATCAAGGAGCTCGGCGACCAGGCGCCCGAATACAAGCGGCCTTTCGTCAACGCGGCCAAGCCCGCGATCATCGATGCCGAGGACGTCAAGGCGCCGATGGGCGTCGCCGACGCGATGGAAAAGCTCATCGCCGCGCCCGATCTGTGCTCCAAGCGCTGGGTCTGGGAGCAATACGACCACATTATCCAAGGCAACACCGTGCAGCGGCCGGGCGGCGACGCCGCGGTGGTGCGGGTGGAGAACGGGCCGAAGGGCCTCGCGCTCACCACCGACGTGACGCCGCGCTATTGCGAGGCCGACTCGTTCGAGGGCGGCAAGCAGGCGGTGGCGGAATGCTGGCGCAATTTGACGGCGGTGGGGGCAAAGCCGCTCGCCGTCACCGACAATCTCAATTTCGGCAATCCGGAGCGGCCGGAGATCATGGGCCAGTTCGTGGGAGCCATCCGCGGCATCGCGGAAGCCTGCAAGGCGCTCGATTTCCCGGTCGTGTCGGGCAACGTGTCGCTCTACAACGAGACCAATGGCCGCGCCATCCTGCCGACGCCTTCGATCGGCGGAGTCGGCCTACTCGACGATTTCACCAAGTCGGCGACGCTGGCGTTCAAGCGGGCCGGCGAGGCGATCCTGCTGATCGGCGAAACGACCGGCTGGCTCGGCCAGTCGATGTATCTGCGGGAGCTGTGCCTGCGGGAAGAGGGCGCCCCGCCGCCGGTCGACCTGATCGAGGAGCGCGAGAACGGCGACTTCGTGCGCGCGCTGATCCTCGACGGCAGCGTGACCGCGGCGCACGATCTCTCCGACGGCGGCTTGGCCGTCGCGCTGGCCGAGATGGCGATGGCGTCCGGCATCGGCGCGCGCCTGACCGCGGCGCCTGACGATATCCCGGCCCATGCGTACTGGTTCGGCGAGGACCAGGCGCGCTACCTCGTCACCGTGCCGGCGGCCAAGGTGAAGACGGTGGTCGAGCGCGCCCGTGCGGCGAGCGTCCCGGTGTGGGAAATTGGGACAACCGGCGGCGATGCATTGACGCTTCCCGGCGAGCGCCCCATCCTGGTCACGATGTTGCGCGAGCGTTTCGAAGGCTGGCTGCCGGCCTACATGGCCGGCGAGCTGCCGCAAGCCTGAGCGCTGAGGAGCAGTCCACCATGGCCATGGATGCCGGCGAGATCGAACGGCTGATCAAGGCGCGTATCCCGGATGCCCAGGTGACGATCCGGGATCTGGCCGGCGACGGCGATCATTACGCGGCCACGGTGATTTCCGCCTCGTTCAAGGGCAAGTCGCGGGTGCAGCAGCACCAACTGGTCTACGAGGCGCTCAAGACCCAGATGGGCGGCGTGCTGCACGCGCTCGCCTTACAGACCGCCGCGCCGGAAGCGTGATGGCGGCTCCAAGCGGGGTCAAGATTCTGTCGCCCGCCGGCGCCATCAAACCGACCGGAACCTGGAGCCTGGGGGCGCGCGCCGGAGATTTCGTGTTCGTCGCCGGGATCAGGGGCATCGATCCTGCGAGCAACGCGCTGGTCGCCGGGCCAGAACATCGAATCCGACAAGCATTTCAGAACATGCAGGCCATCGCCGGTTCTGAAGGTGCTCGCCTCGCCGACTGCGTTCGTCTGACGGTTTTTGTCACCGATATGAATCGCTTACGGCCGTTGTTGAATCAAATACAGGAAGAGCTTTGGGCGGGCGGGCCGTACCCGCCGCGCACCATCGTGGAGGTCGCAAAACTCAATCAGGACGATATTTTCGAGGTGGAAGGCACGTTTTACGCTCCGAAAACCGCGTGAATCGCTGCCAATTCCGCTTGGGCTGGCGGGGGCTTCTGCGCTACATATATCGCCAGCAAAGCGGGCGTGGCGCCGCTCAAAAGGACTGAAATCTCATGGGCATCGATAAATTCATCGACAACGAAGTGAAGGCCAACGACGTGGTGCTGTTCATGAAGGGCACGCCGCAGTTTCCGCAATGCGGGTTTTCCGGCCAGGTCGTGCAGATCCTCGACCACTTGGGCGTCGCCTACAAAGGCCTCAACGTGCTCGAGTCCACGGAGCTGCGCGACGGCATCAAGGCCTATTCGAACTGGCCGACCATTCCGCAGCTCTATGTGAAGGGCGAGTTCGTCGGCGGCTGCGACATCGTGCGCGAGATGTTCCAGGCCGGCGAATTGCAGCAGACGCTCAAAGACAAGGGCGTCACGGTGAAGGCCGGCACCGCCGCCTGAGATCCGATCCGAGAATCGCAAAGCCCCGCCTTTTGGGCGGGGCTTTCGTTTTTCTGGCAGGCTGCCGGGCGAGGCGCCGGATCAGCGCGAGTAATATTCCACCACCAGATGCGGCTCCATCTGCACCGGATAGGGCACATCGGTGACCACCGGAATGCGCGAGAGCTTGGCGGTCATTTTGGCGCTGTCGACCTCGATATAGTCCGGCACGTCGCGCTCGGACAAGGCCTGCGCTTCCAGCACCAGGTTCATCTGCCTCGACTTTTCCTTCACCTCGACCACGTCGCCGACCTTGAGGCGGAAGCTCGAGATGTTGACCCGCCGGCCGTTCACCTTGACATGGCCGTGGTTGACGAATTGGCGGGCGGCGAACACGGTGGGTACGAATTTGGCGCGGTAGACGACCGCGTCCAGCCGGCGCTCCAAAAGACCGATCATGTGGGCGCCGCTGTCGCCCTTCATGCGGATCGCTTCGTCATAAATGCCGCGGAACTGCTTTTCGGAAATATTGCCGTAATAGCCGCGCAGTTTCTGCTTGGCCTTGAGCTGCACGCCGTAGTCGGAGAGCTTGCTCTTGCGGCGCTGGCCGTGCTGGCCGGGGCCGTATTCGCGCCGGTTCACCGGGCTTTTCGGACGGCCCCAGATGTTCTGGCCCATCCGGCGGTCGAGCTTGTACTTGGATTCCATGCGCTTGGTCATCGCGTCCTCGTGTCAGACTTTGTGGGTTGAGGAACCGCGCCCTCCTCTGTCCTGGGTTTCCCCGGAACCGACAGGTGAGACCTTTAAAGCGTAAGGTCTTGCCTCGGGTGCGAAACGCCTTGCCGGGCACTGAAATCCCGCAAGGTGCGCGGGTTTTAGGGGCGAACCGGCCAAGTGTCAAACGTGCAACGCGAGGCATTGGGGTACGGTAGCCCGGGCTTGCCGGATCGCCTGCGCAGGGCCATTTTGGTTTGGTCAGGCCGGGCCCCTTTGGCAGCCACACGGTTGCGATGTCGGACTGATTGAGCCCGAAGGGCCCTTGAGCCTCCGATGTCCCAATATCTCTCGCTGACCCCCGAATTCATCGCCGCCCTTCTTCAGGTCATCATGATCGACCTGGTGCTGGCCGGCGACAATGCCGTCGTCATCGGGCTCGCCGCGGCCGGCCTGCCGCAAGCCCAGCGTGCGCGCGCCATCCTGGTCGGCATCATCGCTGCAACCGTGCTGCGCATTGGGTTCGCCGGGATCGCGGTCGAACTCCTGGCCATCGTCGGCCTGTTGCTCGCCGGCGGCATTCTGCTGCTGTGGGTGTGCTGGAAAATGTGGCGCGAATTGCGCGAATCCGGCGAACAGGAAACCGAAGCCGCGCTGGCGGAAGGCAA
>PMAF01000216.1:31230-31399 GCA_003152455.1 Hyphomicrobiales bacterium | reverse complement strand
GTTTGTAGCCGTCGCGCGGCGGAAGATGCGCCACGTTCACCAAGAGCAGATCGCAACCGGCCCTTCTCGCTAGATCGGCGGCCACATCGATCGCCCGGTCAGCGCTTTCCGAGCCATCCGTTGCAGCGAGTACTCCTTTCATGACCGGCACCGCAGCGGCGACACGCGC
>PMAF01000216.1:0-31213 GCA_003152455.1 Hyphomicrobiales bacterium | reverse complement strand
GTCTCCGAGCCGCCATAGCGCCGAGTAGCCGGGTCGAAAGCGGATAGTTCGAAATCAGCGGTTCAAGTTCGCCGCGACTCAGGTTGATGTCGGCAAGGACGTCGTTAAGCAGGCCTTTGCGGTCGCATTCGAGCAACTCCTGGCGCAGCGCGTGGCGTGCGCCGATATCGCGTATTGCCGTCGCGGCCCTGCCCACCAGCCGGCCGAATAGGCCTGTCGAAGTATCGTTCATGGCCCTATCCCACGCCCAAAAGGGGTAGGAGACAAGCTAAACCAGTCTTGTACGGACGCATTGATCTAGATCAAAGACTTGGCGCCGTATTGGCATTGATTCGCTCGGATCAGCGCGCGCGCCGCTTGGCAGTCACGGGGTTATGTCGTGCTCGCAGTCGACTTTCTCTCGCCGCTTGGCGGCACACCGGCCGATGAAGATCAGGCGATGAAACTCTACGCCCAAGGCTATCCACTGCAGGCGGCCGCCAACGCCAAGGCGGCTGTCGCGTGGCTGAGGAGAAGACCTGAGGTTAACGGCAAGGTCGGCGCCATCGGCTTCTGCTGGGGCGGCGGCGTCATCAATGAGCTCGCGGCCGACGATCCGACGCTCAACGCCGGCGTGGTCTATTACGGCGTACCCCCGCTAGATCTCGCCGTGGTGCCACAGATCAAGGCGCCCCTCCTTCTCAACTATGCCGATCCCAAACTCGACACTCGTGTGGGTGCGATATTTCCGGCATACGAAGAGGCGCTTAAAGCCGCGCATGTGAATTATCGGCTGTATATCTATAAATGCGCCAACCACGCCTTCAGCGATGATACGCAATCCGCGCGCTACGACAAGCCCGCCGCCGATGTCGCCTGGCAGCGTACGCAGGAATTTCTCGCCCAGTATCTGAAATGAGCGTGGTTGGAAATTGCCGTGCGGTATACGGTCGTCGCGTCGATTAAACGGCACAAATGCGATCTACGCCGGTGATGGGTCCACGGCGCCACACGCTGGCGAGCCATGGCTGCTGTTCCCGCGGCAGACCAGCGGGGCGGTAATAATGTGTCAGCTCGACGAAGCCCGCGGCCGACATATAGCGGCGCCACGCCTCGATATGGTGATAGGCACCGTAGCGTCCGAGGTCCCAGCCCTCGCTATTTTGGCCGTGCGGATTTGAGGTGAACATCACGCCGCGCGGCTTCAGGGTTGCGTGCAATTCTAGCAATACGCGTGGTAACTCCTGGCTCGGCACATGGAAAAGCGTGGCGTTGGCGAACACGCCGTCGAAATGTCCATTCGGCAAGTCGAGCTTGAGAAAATTCTGCTGCCACACTTCGCAGCCGCCGTGAGCCCGCGCCATGGCGGCGAATCGCGCCGCGCCGTCCAGGCCGATCGCGATGTGGCCGCGTTGGACAAATGTCTTGAGGTCGCGTCCCGGCCCGCAGCCGAAATCGAGGATCGTGAACGGCGGCTTGCCTTCGATATAACGCAACAGTGCCTCGATGTTCTGGCTGACGTCGTGATCATGCGTGCCTTGCCAGAAATCGTCGGCGCGCTGGTTGTAATGTTCCAGTGTGCGGTCGGTGATATTGCGCATTTCTGGTGGATTGAGTTTCATCGTCTATCGCTCTGTCGCAGCTTGATCCTCGGCGCTGTCGAGGAAAATGACCGGGCTCACTACCCATCGGTTGGAAAAGCGCTCGGCTGGACGAGGTCTCGGTCAATGTCTACTTTTGGGATAACAGCAGACATCGCAATTACGCGCCCGCGATCAGCTTGCGTTGCTGTTCAACGCCGCCTTCACGCGTTCCGGCGTGAACGGAACGGTGCGCAGCCGCACGCCGGCCGCGTCGTACACGGCGTTGGCTAGCGCCGCGCCAACCGTCGCGCATGCCGCTTCGCCGGCGCCGAGCGGCGGTTCATTCGGCCGGTCGACCAGATCGATTTCGAGATCGGGCACGTCAGAGAATCTCAGAATCGGATAACTCGACCAGTTGACGCTTAAGACGTGCGAGCGGTCGAACTTCACCTCTTCCAGTAGCACCCGGCTTAAGGTCTGCAAAATGCCGCCCTCGACCTGAGCGCGTAAGCCGTCGGGGTTGATGATTTGTCCGCAATCATGCGCGCAGGCGACGCGGTTGACCGTGATCCTCCCGCTCGCGCGCTCTACCGCGACCTCCATAGCCAATGCTACATAGGTCTCACTATCTTTGTAGTGGATAAAGGAGACGCCGCGCCCGCGTGCGACGGCTGCGCTTATGTCAGGCTCGGGGGAAGGCCGGGCTTGCCATTTCATCAGCGTGGCCGTGCGTTTTATGACCTCGATGGCACGCGGGTCCTTGAGCCCGCGTAGTCGAAATTCTACCGGATCGAAGCCCGCCGCGGCCGCTAGTTCGTCGACGAAACTCTCGACCGCGAAGCAGTTGGCCGGCTTGCCGGGCGAGCGGATCGGAGCCGGCCGCAACGGTGCGCTCTTCAGCCAGTGCGCGATGACTTGGATGCTGTCCGCTGCATAAGCCGGATCGCCATTCTGCGCGATTTGACCCGGGTTGAGGCCGTGCACCTGGTCGATGCCGGCCGCCTCGGGGCCGAGCAGCGGAATGTTAAGCAACCCCCGCGTCGTTTGTGGAAGCCACATTTCGGTGCGCCAATCGAGAATACGGCCATCGGCGCCAACCGCGCCGGAAATATCAATCAGTTGCGGCGGCCCCTTGGGATCGAAACCGAGTTCGTCCTCGCGCGACCATTGCACGCGCACCGGGCGTCCAATGGCTCGCGACACAATCGCGGCATCGGCGGCCGCGTCCTCGTGGCCGTTCATACCATAGCAGCCGGATCCTTCGAGATAGATCAGCCGCACTTTCTCCAGCGGCAAGTCGAGAAATCTTGCGAACGTCACGCGATTGTCGTGCATGCCCTGCGATGCAGTCCACACCGTCGCCTCGTCGGTGCGCACATCGGCGACCGCACAGGAGGGACCGATCGATCCGTGACTTTGCATCGGCCAGAAATAGCTCGCGCTGAGTTGCTTTGCGCCGGGCGGCAGCGGCGCGCTAGCAGTTCCCTTGGTGACCAGCGTCTCATTGGTGATCTCGGGGTCAGCACGCATGGTCGCGACGAGAGTGTCCTGCGCAGGCAAACCCGACCATTCGCTCCACTGTGCACGGAGCACGCGAGCGGCGCGCACCGTAGTCCATTCATCCTTGGCGACAACCGCAAGGAAGTTCTTGATCCGCACCACCTTCACACCGGGGAGATTCTTGACCGAGGCCTCGTCGACCGAAATGAGCGTGGCGCCAATCGCCGGCGGCCGAATCACGCGAGCATGCTGCATGCCCGGTACAGTGAAGTCATGTATGTAAGTGGCTGTGCCGTTGCATTTGAGCGGCACGTCGGGCCGCGGCAAAGGCTTGCCGACGATCGTGTAGCTCGCGGGATCCTTCAGCGGCGCCTGTGGATCGAGTTTGAGATTGAACTGGCGTCCGGCGATCAAGCTGGCGAAACGGATGCCGGCGCCGCCAGCCTTCGGCCGCACCTCACCGCCAGTGGCGATGAGGTCTTCGGGTTTCAGGTTGAGGCGTTGCGCCGCGAGACCGATCAGTGCCTTGCGCGCGGTCGCCGCGGCTTGCCGGATCTGCATGCCACCGCGCTGTATGCTGTTCGAGCCGGACGTCCGTCCCTGGTTGGGCGTGAGCGCGGTATCGCCCTCGACATACTTGATTTTGTCGACACCGATGCCTAGCTCCTCGGCCGCAATCTGGGGAATGGCGATGCGCAACCCCTGGCCGAGATCGACCTTGCCGCAGAACACAGTCACGGTGCCATCACCGTTCACGGCTAGGAAGGCATCGACCTCATTGGTGTCCAACACCCGCGACACACCCGTCGCACCTTGCGCGAAGGCGCTGGTCCGGAGGCCGGTGAGTACAAAGCCGACGGTAAGCGCGCTGCCCTTGAGGACCGCGCGGCGGGAGAAACGAGATGTGTTGACCGACGCGTTCATGTCAGCCTCGCTGTCCCGATGCCGCCATGACTGCGCGCACGGCCCGCACATGAGATCCGCAGCGGCAGAGGTTCCCGTCGAGGGCCAAGCGAATGTCGCCCTCGCTGGGTTTCCGCTTTTCGGACAGCAGTGCGGCCGCGCTCATAATCATACCGCTCGTGCAGTAGCCGCATTGTGGCACCTGCTCGTTGATGAAGGCGGTCTGGATCGGATGCGGTTTTGACGCCAATCCGAGCCCCTCGAGCGTGGTGATCGCCTTGCCCTGTGCATTCGCGATGGTCATCCGGCAGGATCGCACCGCCGTGCCGTCTGCCAGGACGGTGCAGGCGCCGCATTGGCCAACCCCGCAGCCGAATTTTGTCGCCGTCAGGCCGAGGCCACGCAGCACATAGAGAAGCGGTTTATCGGCATCTGCCGATTCGACTGTTCGCACGCTTCCGTTGACGCGCAAATTATACTTGGGCATTTCACCGATCCCTTTTCCATCAGCGCAGCATTATCGTCGCTGACGGAGCCAATCGACAGTTTATCTATATAGATTTTCGGGTAAAGCCTCGGCGACCGCGACTTTACCATGTGTATCAGATAGTTAGCATGACGCAGTAATGCGCTGGAGTGCGCGGCGCCACGCGGTCTTTAGGGTAGAGCAGACGCCCACAAAATCGAAGTCAACGAACCACAGCGAAACCCCGAGAACTGCTGCGCAGCGCCGGAAATGTAACCCCGCGACAACCGAGAGGACGGTCACTTTTTTTGATGTCAGAACGAAGATGCTTCCGAGGATCCGACGCCATATCAAAAGGCGACGCATCACGAATGAATTTCTCTACGACTGGGGGTTAATATGTTTCTGCTACGGGGTTGTGGCAGTTGGTTCCGAAGTTCGAGGTTCAGCAGAGAATCGGCATAGGTCAAACCGGAGGAATGATCATGGCAATCGATGCACGGCTCCAACGGCTCATTGCGGTTGTGGCGCCTTATTGGGCAGGCGAAGGCGAGGTAGTCCGCACCTATTGGACCTCGCCTAAGCGCACGCGAGAAACCGACCTGCTCTGGCTGGAGCGGCAGTCCTTCAAGGAATTCTGGGGCTCCGGCGTCGGCAAATACGATCGCGGCGGTGTCTTCCTCGGCGTCGCGAAAAGCGTCGTCGCCAATGCGGACAAGATCGACGTGACGATCGACCGTCATGAGATGCTCGATATCGTCGAGGGGCTGAAGGCCGAGTTCATGCATTACTGCGCCTTCGCCGACGTGCATGACGAAATACGGCCGGCGGGCACGCCGCGACTCAACCCGCAGGGGCTCAAATCCTGGCCGGAGGACGATGTACTCACTGCGCTGCGCTACCGTCACCAGGATCAGCACGGCGACATCGGCATGCGCGCCTGCAAGCTGACCGAGGGCGGCTATTGCGGGCTATTCCGCGAGGGCATGGCGATGCGGGGCAAGCCGGGCATAGACGGCAAGATCGCCGAAGCCTGCGCGGTCGTTCATGACGACGAATTCGTCCACATGATGGGCGGCATCGCCAACATCCTCAACGAGGACCTGGACAACGCGAATTGGAAGCTGCTCGGCGAGCTGGTGACGGCGCAGATGCAGCTCCGCATCCATATGCGCAACGCGCAGTTCAGCCTGCCATTGTCGGAGGCGCGCATCGCCGCCATCTTCCGCGGCGAGATCGAGCCGATCGCCTTCGACTACAAACGCGCCGGTCTCGCCGCCTAGAAGGACTCAGCGCATCTCGGGCCGCTTCATAATAATTTTATGGGGAAACCACCATGACCATACGAAAAAACGCCAAAAGGATAGCGACGCCAATCATCGACAGGCTTGATTCGGCGGTCAATGATTTTGTCCGTCGCACCCGGTTTTTTCATGAGCCGCTCACGCGAGGTCGGGCCGAAATGTTCGCGATGCAGCATCGACTTAACACACGCCAGCGCAACTCGGTGCTCAAGCTGCGCGTCGCCACCAATTGTCCTGATTGGAATATCCGCCTGGGAATCATCAAAGCATGCACCGAGGAGATCATCGCCGATCATGAGCATGGTGGAGGAAGGTCGCATTGGGTGATCCTGGAGGAACTCGGCATCCGGATCGGCTTGAAGCGCAGCGTGATACAGGAGGCGCGACCGCTAGTTTCGACTCAGCTTTGCTGGCTCGCCTGGGAGGCCTTGATGTCGAACCGCCACTGGCTCGAAGGTATGGTCGCCAATACTTGCGCTGAGCGGTCCAATATTCCTGGATACGGAAAAGGAATATTCCGTAAGCATGGCTGGTTTGGCCTCGAACGCCACCGCTGGGGAAAGCTCTTTGGCTTGAGCGACGATGAACTCGAGTTTTTCGAGCTCCACGAGGAAGCGGACATTGAGCATTCTAATTTCGGCTGGAACACCATCGCCGAATACGCCGAGCGATTGGGGGTCGTCGATCAAGTGGTACAGGCCTGCCATTTCAATCTGTATGTGTGGGAGCAATATTTGAATGGCATCGCCGCTGCCGGGGACGCTCTCGATCGCGGTCAGCAGCCGTCATTCGCCTAGTCTCATCGATGGAGATAGTTGATACAGCAATGCGGCGGCTCCGGCCGCCAAGCGCAAGAGATCGGCAGGAAAAAGCCCCAATCATGGATGCAATGACTGCCCTGATCGCGCGCGCATGGACTCGACCGGAAAGCTCTGTAAGGATCACGAAAGAGAGCGCTTTGCGGTCCTTGCGCGCCACCGGCGCCGATGGATAATAGCCCGAACCGAGAAAAATATAATTGGGGAGGAATGCCGTGAAAATCAGGTTGCTTTACCTAACCATGACCGCGTTGGCTGTTCTCGCAGCGACAGCGCACGCCGCCGAGCCCTATAATATCCAAACTCTTCTGCCTTTGACTGGCGGTGCGGCCTTTCTCGGCCAAGGCGAGCAGGTTACGCTCGGTATCGTGGAAAAAGTCGTCAATGCTTCGGGCGGCATTCACGGACGTCCTGTTCATTTCGTCATTCACGACGACCAGACTTCGCCTCAACTTGGCGTGCAACTTGCCAACGAGATCTTGGAGCAGAAGCCCGTCGTGATGATGGGGTCCTCTTTGGTCGCGACCTGCCGCGCGATCGAGCCGCTGATGAGTAACGGTCCGGTCGATTATTGCTTTTCGCCCGGCGTACATCCCGAGGCCGGGAGCTATGTTTTCACCGCCAGCGTGTCGACGCTCGATCTCGCCACTTCCCTGATCGGCTATTACCGCCTCAAGGGCTGGACCAAGATCGGTCTCATCTTCAGCACCGACGCCACCGGCCAGGACGCGGAAAACGGCATCAAATCGATCCTCGCCCTGCCTGAGAATAAGGACATGACCGTGGTCGACACCGCGCATTTCAACACCACGGATCTCAGCGTTGCGGCGCAGATGGCCAAGATCAAGACTTTGGGTGCTCAAGCCATGATCGCATGGAGCACCGGCGCGCCGATCGCGACCATCTTCCGCGGCATCCAGGAAGTTGGGCTCGATATTCCGGTCGGCACCACCGACGGCAACATGACCTACGCGCAGATGAAGCAGTATAAGGATTTCCTGCCGAAGCAGCTCTACATTCCGGCCGCGCAGTGGATTGTTACCGATCCCAAGCTGCTGCCGCCGGAGGTCGCGGAGAAGCACAGGGTCTTCTATGAATCCTTCCAGGACGCCGGCGTCAGGCCCGACATCCCTTCCGAACTTGCTTGGGATGACTCAATGATCATCGTCGATGCGCTCAGAAAGCTTGGGCCCAACGTTACGGCGCAGCAGATCCGCGAGCACATCGCAAACCTGAAAGGGTTCGCCGGCGTTAACGGTGTCTACGACTTCACCAAGACGCCGCAACGCGGGCTTGATGTCACGGATTCGGTCGTGACCCGCTGGTCGCCGCAGCTGGACACCTGGGAGGTCGTCAGCAAGCCAGCCGGGATACCGCTCAAGTGAAGCCTGTCTATATAAGCCCCGCCCCTCCCTTGGAGAGGAATCTATTTCCCGAGAACTACTGCAAAACGACGAAACTGTAACCCGGCGATAACCGAGCATTGCATCATAAAGAGATCCTCACCGAGCCGAACGCTGATCTATTTATTCACAATTCCCCAAAGGCCGACGGCCATCTGCAACATTTTCTTCCCGGCATCGGCAAGCTGCTGCTAACGGTCCCGGTCTCGGTGGTGCCGCTCTATATCGAGGGAACATTCGAGGCCCTGCCTCGTGGCCGCCATGTCCCCGCCTCCATCCGATCAAGCTGCTGTTCGGCCCGCCGATCGACCCGGCTTTCCTTGACGGAATCGACAGGAACGAGACTGGATATCAGAAAATCGCGAACCGATTTCACGAGATCGTGGCCGATCTCGGGCGCCGGATCGAATCCGAGTTCGGAGATTAGCGCGGCTTCTTTCCCATGAGACACCGCCTAAAGGCATCCCTTGATGGCGCAGGGACGAGATCGGCTAGGGTTCCCGGCGGATCGCCGGGAACCGGAGACTCATTGGTTCAAGGGAGGGAGATGCCAGAGCTTCCCGGCATTGCCATGGGCCACGGCCCGGCGGCGACATCGTACAGAGTGATGACGCTAAGTGCCGATCCTACGGGCTGTCATACTGCACCGGAGATTATGCACAGTGCCGGGCTACGCTTGATGGGCAGCGAAATGCGCCGCCACCGACACCGCCAGCGCATTAGTAAGGATGAACAATGAGAACATTGAGCATCATCCTGCTGACGGGCAACGCTGGAGCGATCGAGTTGGCCACGTTTCTTCACCCTTGTTTGAGGGCGCCGTCGTGACTAATTGCAATGTCTGGTCGAGCGTATCTGCGATCGACGATCCTTTGGTCCTTAAAGGTGCCTCATGTGTAATCCTACCCTGTCACGCTTCATCAGGATTTTCGGGTGGTTTGTCGTGGCCCTGCTGCTCGCATGCGGCCCACAGTTCCTTGTTCCTTCAGCTATGGCGCAAGGTCACGGTCACGGAGGCGGCTCCAGAGCACAAGGTGGCCGGCATAGTGGTGGCTGGTATGGTGGCAGCGGGCTCGGGTGGGGCTGGCCGTATTATTGGGACTGGCCGTATTACGGGTATGGGTACCCGCCAGCGGTTTACCCAGCACCAACTACGGTCATCCAGCAGGCCCCAGCAACGCCTACGGAGCCATCATCGTGGTACTATTGTGCCAATCCAAAAGGCTATTACCCCTATGTCCAATCTTGCAAGGGCCCCTGACGACAGGTGCCGTCTGTGCCGCCAGCCGCCGTGCCGCGTTAGCTGGTGAAAAGGTCTGTCGAGGAGGAGTGAGATGTCTAATAGGTTTTGGCGTGTGGCGGCCCGTGTCGCGTTTTCTGTCAGCTTTGGCCTGAGTATCCTTGCTGCCGGTGCCTTCGCTCCTATTGCCAAAGCCCAGGAAGCGGGAACTGCGAGCAATGGGATTGTGGGCATCGCGATCAGCATCACGGCCCATACGGTCGGAGCGCCCGCTCGGTTGATTGTCGAGCGCGTTTTGCCCGGAAGTCCAGCCCAAGTTGGTGGCGTCCAGCGGGGCGATGAGATCGTGACGATTGATGACCAGCCGATAAAAGGGAAGACCCTTCACGACATTAGCCACTTGATCCGTGGCAAGGTCGGGACGGCGGTGACACTTACAATCGATCACAAGGGGCAGGGATATGGCGTCTCCCTTACCCGGGTGGAAGCTCCGCCTCGCCATCCACACCAATGGCCTCACCAACCGTCAGGTGGTTAGCCCTTAAGCAACCCAACGTGACTGATACCGAGTAATTGTGCATCCTGCACCGCCATAGGAGGAAATCGTGACAATCCTTTCAGCGATTTCAGCATTGTCGCCAATCTTGGGTAAAACGACGGGACCCATTTGGGTGATCGTAGGATTGATCGTAATTGTGGGCGTGATTTTCCTGGTGGCTTTCAGTATGCGGCGTGAAGACTCCTGAGGATGAGGGGAGTACATCTCCGACCAGCACGATGGGGTAAATCACGATCAAACCTGTCCCTGAAAGTCACGCTTGATGAGTTCCACGCCGTTATGCCGGAGAATCGCGTAAGCGGTCGTTACGTGAAAATAGAAATTGGGCAACACCATGTTGAGCAGAAAGGGCTGCCCCTTCATTTCCAGCGTGCGGGACGGGAATTTGATCGCCAGATTCCGTTCTTCCGAGCCGTTGATTTGCTCGGGTTTGAAGCTACGGGCGAATTCGAGCGCCTTCGTTATCCGCTGCTTCAATTCCTTGAACGTGGTCTCGGTGTTCGGGTGGTTGGGCATTTCCTGCCCGGCCAATAGGGCGCAGGTCCAATGGACATACTTGGTCGCCTCCTGCACTTGTCGCGTCAGCGGGTACATGTCGGGGTAAAGCCTAGCCGTCAGCAGGGCCGCCGCTTCAATCTTCTTGGCTTCGACATGGGCTTCGGCCTTGTCCAAAATGCCGAAGAGGTTCGTCAGCATCCGCGTAAAGATCGTTACAGAGGCGTCATACATTCCGAGTGACATTGAATTTCTCCCTGAAGTCGTTTTTGGTGGTAGTCAGGATGATGACGTGATTCGCGCGCACTGTCTTTAGCCACTTGGCTCAGCAGAGAGATTCATATGATGCTTCGCCGTCCCCCTCGAATTAGCGAAGTGTTTGTTGCGGCGACAACTCTTGTCGCGGTTCTGTTCGTTCTTCCTTCAGCCGCTAACGCGCAGGTTTCTGCCGCCCAGACGCAAGAACTGAACCCATCGGTGAATGAGATGCTCAATCGCGAGCAGACTCAGCAGGAGATACAGGAGCAACAGCAGCAGTTGAACCGCTACGGGTCGCAGCCACAGGTGCAGGAGGAAAAGAACCGGCTCGACCAGCTAAACAATCGTGTGCATATCGAGCAGGCGACACCTCGCTTGTCGAATCCGAATGGCAACATCAACGGGACTATTAATCGGGAACAGACGCAGCAGCAGCTACAAGACGAGCAGTACCGGATCAATCAGTTGAAATCCAGCGAACCATTGCATTAGTCGTGTTCGCGGTACTCACCCGATCAGGCCTACTTCAACCGGCTGCCGCAGATCGCGGCGGCCTAAACCCGGCAGAGGCTCCACTTATCAAACTGGGAAATCTGTTCAGACAAACCGAGCCAGCTCTGTATGGAATAAGAAGAGATAATCCTTGCAGAGGAAGTGCTCACGTCTGCGTGGCGCTGTCGACTTTGGCGATGATCTTGCGCAGCACGGCGAGGAGCGACAGATGCATGGCGCGCAAATTCCGCGCGCGCTTGAGGAATCGTGCGTTATGCATGTTCTCGCCGGCGAGCAGTGGGATGATGGTGGGATTGTCGAGGAAATAGTCGAATTTAAATTCAGCCCAGGCCTTGATCGCGTCGAGCGGCTCGAGATGCGTCAAGTTGAGCGCGGTCTCCGCCTGGCGCATGGCGCGATAGGCGCGCTCGAGCACCGCGATATAGAGCTTCTCCTTCGAGCCGAAATAGTAATAGAGCATCCGTTTGTTCACACCGGACTGCTCGGCGATGGTGTCGACGCGCGCGCCTGCCAGACCCTTGTCGGCGAATTCGTCCTCGGCTGCTGCAAGAATAGCTTGCTGGGTTCGCTCCGCGTCGCGGATCGATTCGGACGATAACTTCGGCTTTAACGAAGGTAACACATGCCGCGATTTGTGATTGGCGGTGAGAGTTTTCACGCGCGGCTCCCTGACAAAACACGGGAAAGACGTACCGAACGCGCCGGACGCCGGTTGTTCTCAATAGTCTCCGCGAGATTCATCTGCCGCGGCAGAAAAATTCGCACCTCCATGCGCTTAAGAGACGGCGATATTTCAGGACGAAACCCCATGTGCGCCAGTATATCCCTTTCGAGATCCACCCCTGGGGCGATCTCAATCAATTCGAGGCGCCCGACCTCGTTCCGGCGAAACACTGCCCGTTCGGTTACAAACAAGGTTCGTTGACCATTCTCATGTGCGAGCGCGCCAGAATAGGTCACCTGCTGCACCGCGCGGACGAACTTCCTTTCGCGACCTTCACGCGAGATTTGCGTTTGTCCACCGGGCCAGCTTATGTCGAGGCCGCCGCTGGTGAAGGTCGCGCTGAAGATCATCGTCTGCGCGTTTTGGCTGATATTGATGAAGCCGCCCGGGCCGACGATCCTATCGCCGAACCGGCTGACATTGACGTTGCAGTGTTCGTCGACCTCTGCGAACGAAAGAAACGCCAGCTCGAGACCACCACCGTCATAAAAGTCGAATTGATAGGGCTGATCAATCATAGCCTGATAATTGCGCGCTGCGCCGGGCTCATTACCCGTCGCCGGAGCGCCACCGATTAGCCCTTGCTCGTTCGTCAGTACGACATCATCGAGCACGCCCTCTTCCGCCGCGATCGACGCAATACCAGTCGAGATGCCAGAGCCGAGATTGCATATCGCACCGGTAAACAGCTCCAAGCTGGCACGGCGCGCGACAACTTTACGCGGCGAAAACGGCAACGTCGCGATCTGCGACAACGGCACTTTCAATTCGCCGGCGTAAGCAGCATCGTATTTAGTAAAAAATGTCTGCGTTTGGTCCGGCTCGACGACGACGCAATCGACCAGCATGCCGGGGATCTTCACCTGTTTGGGTGGCAACGTGCCGCGCAGCGCCATCCGCTTGACTTGTACGATCACGATTCCGCCCACACGTCGTGCCGCTTGCGCCATCGAGATCATTTCGCCGAAGACAGCTTCTTGCTCCATGGTCACATTGCCGTCCTCGTCAGCGGTGGTGCCGCGCAGAAGCGCAATGTCGACATGTATCGGCTTGAAGAGCAGGCATTCTCGGCCGGCGATTTCGATCAGTTCGACGAGATCGTCTTTGGCAAGCTTGCTTTGCTTACCGCCGCCATGGCGTGGATCGACGAATGTACGCAGCCCGACGTGGGTAATAAGACCAGGACGGCCGGCCGCCATTTCGCGCATTAATTGCGAAAGACATCCCTGCGGGAGGGTGTAGGCCTCAATCTTGTTCTCTACCGCCATGCGTTCGACCGGCGGGGAGTCGACCAAAGTGCCACAAACAACCCGCTTCAGAAGTCCCGGATGCGCGAGATGACCAATCCCGCAATTCGCGCGGTCGCCCAATCCGACGGGGTGCACGGTGGTCAGGTTCTTTGGCTCACCTCCGGCTAGAAAGCGTTTTCCGATCGCGGCGATTAGCGCGTCGGGCACAGAATGGCCGGCGCCTGAGCCGCCGATCAAAAGCGTATTACCACTTTCAACCAGCGTTGCCGCTTCTTCGGCACTAAGCACCGGCACAGCCATTTATTTCTCCAGCCGTATCCCTGTGGCATCGACGACCAACGAGATCATCGATAAGTCCCGCAGCATTGGCCAGCCCGGGCTCGGCGAATATGGGCATCGCAGGCTGCCGAGGGCGCCGACCTGGCTATGTCGCGGACCGGCAACTCCAGGGAGACATCGGCCCAAATTAGACCTATGTAAGTATCTAGTTAGTTATATAAGGCCAATCGGTCGATGTCAATATTTCTGGAGCTCCGTTGCCAACTCCTTCACGTCCACGTCGAAGCAAAACAGCGAACATAGCTCCCTCGGACTGTTCGAGGTCGAGGATGCGAAGCAAAGCGCTGACATAGTGCAGACATCCTTCAGTTGAGGGTTTCGCATACGCCCTGCCAATAGCCAGATGCAAACGCGGCGGCGCCCACACCGTCGGGGACATAGTCGAACGGCTCAACGGCAACCGTGCCTGAATAACCGTGTTTCACAAGAGTTTCTGCAATCGGCGCAAACCGCATTGTGCCCTGCCCGGGCGCCCGGCGATTTGGGTCGTTGATCTGAATATGGGCAATGAGACCGGTCGGAAGCCAACGATCAAGCAGCGCGGGCACCGACTCTGTCTCAGTCTGGCCCGCCGCGCTGCAGTCAACCATTGTCCGCAGGTTTGGATGCGCGACTTCGCGAACCAGCTCGGCCGCCTCGGCGATCGTATTGATGAGCGCGGTCTCCTCGCGTGACAGCGGTTCGATGCAATACACCACCCCTTCGCGCTCGGCCACCAAGGCGACGGCCCCCAGCGCGTCGACGAGGCGAGACCGCGCGACCGCGTGAGTCTCGCCTGGGGCGATCTGGCGCTGCTTGGGTGAGCCGTGCACAAGCACGTTTCCGCCCAACGCGGCACACAGTCCGGTGAGGCGCGTCATCACCTCAAGTGTGCGCGTCCTTATCGACGTGTCAGGGTCTGTAAGCGAGAGCTTTGCCGGTTTGACCAGCAACCAATGCAGGCTAGTCACCACCAGTCCTGCCCTTCCGACAATGGCGCGAACCCGGGACGCTTCGGCCGCGCTCACCGCATCGGGTGCGTCGAAAATCGTGTAGGGCGCGATCTCTAGTCCGTCGTAGCCGAGCTGGGCAGCGTAATCGCATTGGCGTTCGAGCGGCATCGACGCAAGCACTTCGTTACACAACGCGAACCGCATGAGGCTTCATCCCCGCCGCGCGACGAGCGATTTCAGCGGACTAATCACCGCGTCGGCGACGCGATGTACGGCGCGATTGAATACGGGAACGTAGAGCAGCATGGTAAAGATGGTCACCGATGCGAAGGCGATGCAGATCGGCCGCGTGAAAAAAGGAACCATGCTGCCGTCAGTCAGCACAAGACCGCGGCGCAGGCTCTTATCGAGCAGGTTGCCGAGGACGAGCCCCAGCACAAATGGCGCCATCTGATAGCCTTTGCGGCGCAGGAAAAACGCCCCGACGCCCACCGCCAGCATCGCATACACGTCGAACAGGCGCCATGCCGTCGCGTAGGAGCCGACTACTGACATGAGGAAGATGATTGGCATCAGCACGCTGTGCTTGATGCGAAGCACGTAGAGCAGCGGCCGCACGAGATAGAGACCGAAGATGAGGATGCACACGGTCGCCAGCGTCGTCATCGCGACCATGTCATAGGCAAAATGCGGATGCTCGACCATCAGCATCGGGCCGGGTTGGATCCCGTGGATGATGATCGCTGCCATCAATACCGCGGAAGGCGCGGAGCCGGGCACGCCCAGGGCAAGCATGGGAATCATGTGCCCAGGGATCGACGACATGTCGCCGGTCTCGGCCGCCATCAGGCCGTCGATGGAGCCTTTACCGAATAAGTCGGGCTCCTTGGTCGTGGCCTTTGCGGCGGCGTACGACATCCACGCCCCGGAATCCTCGCCGACGCCCGGCATCAGGCCCGTCAGCACGCCGATCGCGCCGGACCGCAGCACGGTGCGCCAGTAGCGCGCGACTTCGCCAAACCGCGGCCGGATTGAATCGCGCATCTCCAAGAGTTTGCGTTCCACCGGATCGGCCAGCCTGGTCAGCACTTCGGCAAAACCGAACGCCCCGATGAGCGCCGGGATGAGTGCAATACCGCCCGAGAACGCGGGAAGGCCGAAGGTAAATCGGTCGTACGCATAGATCCCCTCCTCTCCGATCTGCGCAACGAAGAGACCGAGCGCTCCCATCAACCAGCCTTTGAGCGGATCGTTGCCGACGAGCGTCCCCGACAGCGTTACGCCGAACAGGGCGAGCCAGAAGAACTCCTGGGCGCCGAATGACAGTGCGACTTTGGCCAGCGTCGGGGTGAACGCCGCGAGGCACACCACGCCGAAAAACGTACCGCAAAACGCGCCCGACGTGGCGATACCGATCGCGCGTCCGGCTTCGCCGCGCAACGCAAGGGCGTGGCCATCCGCGCACGATGCTGCGTTAGCGGCGGTCCCCGGAATGTTGAGCAGGATCGCCGAACGCGAGCCACCGTACAGTGTCCCGACGTAGGAGCAGACGAGAATGAGAATAGCTTCATTTGCGGGAAGCTTTACGGTGAGAGTGGTCAGCAGTGCGATGCAAAGCGTGGCGGAGAGTCCCGGCATACAGCCCACGAGAATGCCGGTCAGCGCGCCGGCCAAGCCGAGGACGAGCGACGTCGGGCTGAGCAAGAGTGCCAGATACGCGTGACCTAGTGAGACTAAACCGTCGAGCATGGCAGAACCCACTTGTCTACGTCGTTCAAGGAAGGCGCACCAGAAAGAACTCCTGGAAAACGAGTGTGACGCCGAAGCCAGCACAAAGTCCGATCACGATCGACAGAGCGATTCCGCGCACTACCTGGTTGGCGGCTCGGCGCTGTGGGTATTGCAGAACGGAGATCGTGGCGGAGACAAAAATAGCGCCCGCGAGCCAGAAGGGTAGCCCGTGGCCCACCAGGACGATGCCGAACGTCAGGCATAGGCTCAGCACGATCAGGAAGCGTTTGCGCTCGGCCATCGACATGCCGGCTGCCTGAATCGCGTCTTTGGCGAGCGCACCCTGCCTCCAGGCGCGCGCCAGCATCAGCGTACTGAAAAAGACGACAGCAAGACCGAGAAAGAAGGGCAGAAGACCAGGAACGGCATATGGAGGGACGTCCTGGTTTTCTAGGCGATCCATGTTCCAAGAGCCGATGGCAACCGTAATGCCGAACGCGATCCAGCCCAGCGCGGCAATGAAATCTGATCGCGGCGTTATGAGGCTCCCGGCCGAACGAGCAGCCTCATTCAGGCCGGGATTTTCATTGGAAGATTGCATCGCTTAAAGATGCCCCTGCACGGAGCCACGGCAACTCTTTACCGCGCTTACGGTCTCGGAATGCCGACGGTGTCCGGCGAGACCTTTGCCTTGTTGCTGTCAAACATGAGCCAAGCATTCACCTGGATGGCCGGGAACACGGCCTTTTGCGCTTGCTCGCCATAGAGCGGCGAAAACAGAGCACCGCGCGTGACCGCGTACTTCTTCAGAGCTTCGTTCTTGACAATGTTCTTTGCCCAAATCTTTTCGAGCGTCTGCACCACCTCGTCGGGCACGCCCTTCGGAATGAAGATGCCGAAGTAGATGGCAGGCGCAGTGAAGCCGGGAATTATCGAGGACAACGGCGGGATCGTGCCGTAGCCTTCGATCTCCAGCGGCTGGTCCCCCACCACCGCGAGTGGACGCAGGCGCTTGCCGCGGATCATGTCGACCTGCTCGACGGCGGACTGTGTACTTACGTCCGTTTCACCCGCCACGACAGACAACACCGCCGGAGTGCCGCCGTCATAGGGGACATGGCGATATTTCACGCCGGTCGCCTTGGCGATGGCTTCCATCGCGTTGTGTCCGGTCGAGGTGACGCCGGCTGTACCGACCGAAATCTGTCCCGGCTTCGCCTTCATCGCGTCGAGCAATTCCTTCACGGTCTTGTAGGGCGAATTAGCACTCACGCTGAGCACCTGGATGTTGGCCACGTTGGTGAAAACGTGCCAGTCGGTGATGCGGGTCTTGAGGAGGCCCAATGTCTCGTACACTCCCAGGTCCTGAGCAGCACCAGCGGTCCAGGTATAGCCATCCTTGGGAGCCTCGAGCGCACTTCTGGTTCCCAGCGCCCCGGAGGCTCCCCCCTGATTCACGATCACGATCGTCTGCCCGAGCAGCGGCTCCAGCTGGGCCGCTGTGAGGCGGGTAATTTGGTCGGTCGATCCGCCGGCCGCCCAAGGCACAATCAAATTGATCGGGCGGTTCGGTTTCCAGTCGGCGGCAATCGAGGGAAGCGGCACCGCGACGGCCGCAGCGAGGGCGGAACCGAAAATCAGTTTCAAAGCGCCAAGTTGTTTCATACGACATCCCCCAGATGATCTTTGGAACGGACGACACACGGCTACTACCTCGGTCATTGTGAAGATGACGTGGACGCTGAATATTATATAACTAACTAGATACTTCAGCAAGCGGCGCTGGCGACAACTTATTTGCTTCTCGACGCGGTATTGCGGTATTATTAACCGATCGGGTTCATGGCGCGACAAAACGGCGCGGATCGATCGCGGCAATCTATGACGCGCCCATTGCCAAAACCACGGCGGCTCAAGCTCATCGATCCAGTTTTTCTGGAACTCGCCCGCATCATCCGCCGCCACTTCAACGCAGAGATGGACAGTCACCAATTCTTATAGCTGGCTGATGGTCAGTCCGCCGTCGACATTCACCACTGTACCGGTGGAATATCCGAGCCTGCCATTCGCCAAAGCGCTAACGGCCGCGGCGACATCCGACGGTTCGCCCCAACGCATGGCGGGCACCAAGCCACGACCGATGAGCGTGTCGTATTTCTGCGCTACCCCGGCGGTCATGTCGGTGCGGATGATGCCGGGCCGCACCTCGAATACGGCAATGCCTTGGGCGGCGAGGCGAACGGCAAATCCCTCTACCACCATGGCCAGCCCGGCCTTCGAAATGCAGTATTCAATACGGCTGAGCGAGACCATCTCCGCCGAAGACGAACTGATGAAGATCAACGTGTAGCCGGCGTCCATCTTGCCGCGCGCGATCATACGTTTGGCAACCGCTTGGGCGAGAAAGAACGCGCCGCGCAAATTGACACCGAGAACGGCGTCAAAGTTTGCTTCCGTGGTCTCCAGCAGATCCAGCCGCCGCGGCGGCGCGATCCCCGCATTCGACACCAGAACGTCGACTGGACCAAGCGCGGACTCCACGGCGTCGAGCATATGGGCATGATCGGAAACGACGCTGACATCGCTGGCGATGAAGATCGCAGCAGCGCCGGTGGATTTAAGCTTAGCGACCGCCGCTTGGGCGGCATCGTCATCGCGGGTGCCGGTGATCGCCACATCGAATCCATCGGCGGCCAATTGTTCGGCCACTGCCATCCCGATGCCGCGACGTCCGCCGGTCACTAATGCCACACGCCTCCCGGTCCGCTGCATCATCTATGATCTCCGGTCATGGTTCGGCGCTTCAGGATGCGAAGAAGGTCAGATATGGACCTTTCTCGGCCAATCTTTGGACATAGAGGGCGAGCTCGCGCATGTGGTAGTCGCCCCACATGGTGGCTTCGCCGCAAGGGTTCTTTCGGCCTGGTGGCACATAGTCCCAACCGTTCGGGCGATGGTATTGGCTATGCAGCACCAGCCCCTGGTGGTCGGGATCGTGACTCAAATAACGATCGGAAAGCAGCGTCTTGAGCACGGTCAGACCTGCCTGTCGGTAACGCTCACCGCCCTCGCGTCCGCTGGCCTGCCGCCACGCGCCATAGCGCAGCAACCCTTGCGCACCGATTGCCGCCGCCGAACTGTCGACCGGCTCGACGTCGTTTTCCGGCTGCGACGGACGCCCGTAGGGATCGTCGAGATCGCGCATTCCTGGTGCTCCCGTATCCCAATAGGGGATTCCGTCGCTGGCGGTGTGGTCGATGAAGAAATCGCATGTCGCCGCGGCAGCCTTCTCCATGATAGCGGTAATTTCGTCCTTGCCACCGAAGGGAGCCACGTCCGCCGCGGGAAGCGCTTCGACGAATTCGAGCAGCTCGGCGAAACCGCACATGGCCCAGCTCAGGCCGCGGGTCCAGGTGGAGAAGCCGGAATAGCCCTGCTGGGTGCCCACGCACCGGAAAGCGCCATTCGCCACGTTAAAGATGGCTTCGTGCGCGGTCCGGCCGCGCACGTCGTAGATGTCGCGTCCTTCGCCGTAGAAAACACCGTACTTCGCGGTGGTGCGGGCGTGTGCGATCAGCCGCCCCAGCAACGGGATCACCTGATCGCCCTCGCCTTTCACCACATGTCCGAGCTTGTACGCCACGCCTAACACCCGGAGCGTGCGCATGGTGTCGATGAATAGCGAGTGCGGCCCGTTGAACGACTGGATATAGCCGAAGCCACCGCCGAGTTCAGTCCAACGATGCGCCTGCACCGCGCCGGAGCACTTGAGCGCGAGATTAAAGTATTCCATCTGCCAGGAATCGTGAGCGATGCGTCCCTCGCCGACTAGGCGGCGTAGATTCCCATAGGTGCTGATCTGATTGAAACCGTGATCATGCACGCCGAAGTGTGTGACATGGACGGGCATTTCCGCGCAAATGCGATCGAGCGCGAGCGCAAGGAAGGTCTTGTCGCCGGTCGCGTCGAACTGCAGCACGGCACTGCCAAACTCGAAGCCCTGCGTCCAGTCGGTCCATCCACGCGGCTGATATCGTCCCGCCACTGTGTGCACAGGCGCGCCTTTCGACCGGTTCATAGTCCGATCGATGGATATGATCTTGGTGCCCGAGACCTCCCACATCCGACGAATTGCAGTCAGCAGATCGGCAGGAGAAACGGCGGCATCGATTTTCATGAGTAGTGACCCTTGTCGATAAGGCGATCAGCGGATCACGCGGGCACCCTGCCCCTTCATGATGGCTTCAACCTCCTTGGCGTTCACCATCGAGGTGTCGCCGGGAGTGGTCATCGCCAATGCGCCGTGCGCCGCGCCGTACTCAACCGCCGCCTGTGGGCCCTTGCCTTCCAGAAAGGCGTAAGCCAGTCCGGAAGCGAAGCCATCGCCGCCGCCAACCCGATCGTAGATTTCAAGGTTTTCGCGCAACGGCGCTTCGTAGAACGCGTCACCGGCAAAAACGATGGCGCCCCAATCATTGATGCTCGCGGTCTTGGCATTGCGCAGCGTGGTGGCCACCACCTTGAAATTAGGAAACACCTTCACCGCGGTGGCTATCATCTTCTTGAAATTGGCAGGATCAATTTGCGAGATATGTTCGTCGAGGCCATCGACGTTGAATCCAAGGCAGGCGGTGAAATCTTCCTCGTTTCCGAGCATGACGTCGACATAGGGAGCGATGCTGCGGTTGATCTTTTGCGCAGCCGCTTGGCCGCCCTGGCTCTTCCATAGCGAAGCGCGATAATTCAAGTCGTAAGAGACCACGGTTCCGTATTTGTGCGCCGCTTCTACTGCCTCGATAACCGCTTCGGCAGTATTGGACGCCAGTGCGGCAAAAATGCCGCCGGTATGGAACCAGCGCACGCCGTCTTCGCCGAACAGTTTTTCCCAGTTCACTTCACCCGGCCTGATCTGTGAGGCGGCCGAGTGGCCGCGGTCAGAGCAGCCTAGCGCCGCGCGTACGCCGAAGCCCTTCTCGGTGAAATTCAAGCCTACCCGTGTGTTTCGGCCGATGCCGTCATAATCGCGCCAGATCATGTACGAGGTATCGACCCCGCCTTGCCAGATAAAATCCTGAACCAGCCAGCCGAGATCATTGCGCGGTAAAGCGGTGACCGCGGTCGCACGCTTATCCCAGCACTTGCGCATTGCACGCGCGACATTGTACTCGCCGCCGCCCTCCCAGACCTGGAAATTCCGAGCATTGCGCACGCGGCCAAAGCCGGGATCGAAACGCAGCATAACTTCGCCGAATGCGGCGCAGTCCCATTTGGCCTCGCCGGCCGCTTTGATCTGCACGATCTCGTTCATTGCTTACTTCCGCCGAATAGCCTTGATTAATTGGATCGTGTCGCGGACCTTCTTCTCGATTCCGTCATAATCCTGATTGGCGATAAGCTGCTTAGTGATCAGGTTGGAACCCATGCCGACGCATGCGACGCCAGCGTCAAACCATTTGCGCAAAGACTCTTCGGTGCAATCCACGCCGCCGGTCGGCATGATGCGTGTCCACGGACAAGGAGCAAGAACCGATTTAACGAAATCCGGTCCGCCAACCGAATTGCCGGGGAATATCTTGATGATCTCGCAGCCGAGTTCCTCGGCGTAGCTTATTTCCGACAGCGACCCACATCCGGGACTGTAAGCGATCTTGCGCCGGTTACATACTTTGGCGATGTCGGCGTTCAACAGAGGACCGACGACAAATTTCGCGCCATTGGCGATGTAGATGCCGGCGGTCGGTGCGTCGACGACGGAGCCAACGCCCATGATCACGCTGGCATCTGCCCTGGCAAAGTTCCGGGCCAGATCAAGGAACAGGTGAGAAGCAAAATCGCCGCGATTGGTGAACTCAATGCATTTGGCGCCGCCGTTGACGCAGGCCTGGATGACTTTCCTACAGACTTCGACATCGTGATGATAGAAAACCGGGATCACCCCCTGATCCATCATCGCCGACAAAACTGCCATGCGATCGACTGCCATTTCTTTCTCCTAGGCGGAATGTGAGCGCCCGATTCAGCTCACTTGTGCTAACTGCGCTCGACCAAATTCGAAAGCTCTCCTTCGCGGGCCACGGACGAGCTTACGCGCCTCGATCGGCTGCGACTTGGACACGGCATCTTTCTCCATCGCGTCAAGGGACATGAACTATTTCGGATCGGGCGTTGCATCGCATCCCTTCAACCAATCCAACTGTTAAGTAACTGGATGGTTACTACTTCACCATGCCATTATATAGGCCGTCAATAGGCGTCTTCGGTGGCAAAAGCCCTCGTGATCGAGCGGTCGGTTTCGTTACTTGCAACGCCTCGCGCCAACGGGCATCGTGACTGCTTGACAGCGAAGTAACTATCTAGTTACATAAATCGAAACCATGCGAAATGGATTCTGCGTCGTGGTGCCACGGCGCTCTCCCGGCGACGCAAACGACTGATTTCATTCGAGCATTGTGGACGCTGATGCACGTAGCAACGCAACTACTTCAAGACGCTCCGGCCGACGTACCGCTTGTTCTCGGCTTCGGCATTGCATTCGACTCGCTTTATCGCCGCGATGGCCTGAAGACCATCGACGATCGTTTCGTCGAATTCCTGCAACGGCGAAATCTCGAATTGCACGATCGGCTCGCCGCGGCACGGGCTGCGCCTGATGCCGCGGTCGGCAAGATGGAAAAAGACCTGGTCGTCGATCTGGCTCCCGTGCTGGACGATTTCACCGCCGAGTTGTTCGGTATCGCCCCCGAAGTGAAAGCTCTACGCGCGCGCGATCAGGCGCTGGCGCCGATCTATTCGGTTAAGCGGCAGTTTGTTCAGCGCCGCGCCGCCAAAAAATTCACCCCAGTGCAGGCCGAGTCCTTCGACGGTGATGCGTTGCGCGAACAACTCGAGCGCCATCTCGGCGGCGAACTCACCGAACTGCGTTTTCAGAAAAAGTCGAATCCTGGCTGGGCGTTGAAGCCGAGAACTCCGAGGCCCTCGATGTCGCTGCCCGCTATGCCGCCTGGGCGACACACAGCGCGGAGGGCAAACGCCGGCACGGGAACGGCGTACTGTTCAAGATTCCGCACAAGATCGAGCCGGAACACCTGGTGCCGATTGAGACCGCAACAGTCGGTGGCATCGCTTCGCTGTGCTTTCCACAAGCGCGGCTGCGCCAACGCGAAGGTTTTGCGCTGACTGATTCCGGTACTGGCATCGAAGGCGCACTTGATCAGGCCAATTACTGCATCTGGTGTCACAACCAGAGTAAGGACAGTTGCGCCGGGGGCATTCGCGAAAAGAGCGGGGAATTCAAACGGAATGCGTTCGGCGTCGTCATGGCCGGCTGCCCGTTGGAAGAAAAAATCTCCGAGATGAACCTCGTCGAAGCCGAAGGGCGCACGATCGGCGCGCTCGCCATCGCCGCGATTGATAATCCGATGTGCGCCGCTACTGGTCATCGCATCTGCAACGACTGCATGAAAGCCTGCATTTATCAGAAACAGGAGCCGGTCGATATTCCGCAGATCGAGACGCGGGTGCTCAAGGACGTCCTGGCGCTACCCTGGGGCTTCGAAATCTACGGTTTGCTGACGCGTTGGAACCCGCTCAATTTTCGGCGGCCGCTGCCGCGCCCTGCGACCGGCCGGAAAGTGCTGATCGTCGGCCTCGGCCCGGCCGGTTTCACCCTCGCCCACCACCTGATCAATGACGGGCATACGGTGGTTGCCATCGACGGTCTGAAGATCGAACCCCTGGCGGCGGAGATTTCCGGCGTCGACTCGCATGGCGCTCGCCAGCCGTTCCGCCCCATCCGTGACGTCGAGGAGTTGCGCGAGCCTTTGGGTAGCCGAGTGATGGCTGGCTTCGGCGGCGTCGCCGAATACGGCATCACCGTGCGTTGGGATAAGAATTTTCTGAAGATCATCCGCCTGCTGCTGGAGCGGCGCGCCGAATTCAAAATGTTCGGCGGTGTACGCTTCGGCGGGACACTGACCATCGACAGCACTTTTTCTCTCGGCTTCGATCATATTGCGCTCTGCGCAGGCGCTGGCCGGCCAACAATTGTACCGATGAAGAACGGGCTCGCGCCCGGTGTGCGTCAAGCGTCCGATTTCCTCATGGCACTTCAACTCACCGGTGCGGCCAAGACCGATAGCGTGGCGAACCTGCAGGTGCGCCTGCCCGTCATCGTCATCGGCGGCGGCCTGACCGCGATCGATACCGCCACCGAAGCGCTCGCCTATTACCCGTTGCAAGTCGAGAAATTCCTCGCCCGTTACGAGATTCTGGTCGCCGAACGCGGCGAAACGTCGGTGCGCGCGGATTGGAGTGAGAAGGAACGCGAAATCGCCGACGAGTTCATCGAACATGCTCGCGTGATCCGTAACGAGCGGAAGGCAGCCGCGCGTGAGGGCCGGCAGCTGCACCTGGTCGAACTGCTGCAGAGTTGGGGCGGCGCCACCATCGTTTATCGGCGCCGGCTGATCGATTCGCCGAGCTACACTTTAAATCACGAGGAAGTGGCCAAGGCGATGGAAGAAGGAATCCGTTTCGCCGAACAACTGGTGCCAGAGGAAGTTGTGCTGGACGGCCACGGCCAAGCCCGCGCGCTGCGCGTTTTGTCGTCGTCGGGCGATCAGGCCGCTCGGACGGCGTTTGACATCCCTGCCTGCACGATCCTCGTTGCCGCCGGAACCCAGCCGAACACTGTGCTCGGCCGCGAGGACCCGGATCAGGTACTCGTTGACGGCAAGTATTTCCAAGCGCTCGACGAGCACGGCGCGCGGGTGACGCCGGAGCGCGTCACCAAGCCTGCCGCCGTCGATGTCCTGATGAGCCTACGTCCAGACGGGCGCGCCATCAGTTTTTTCGGTGATTTGCATCCCTCGTATGCCGGCAACGTGGTCAAGGCGATGGCCAGCGCCAAGCAAGGTTACCCGGTGATCACGCGCAAGCTGGCGGAGCGCCCGCCGGCCGCCAACGCGACCGCTGAGGCCCTGTTTGCCCGTCTCGACAATGAGCTGCGCCCGACCGTACATGCGGTGAACCGTCTCACGCCAACCATTGTCGAAGTCGTGCTGCACGCGCCGATGGCGGCGCGCAGCTTCAAACCGGGACAGTTCTACCGGCTGCAAAATTACGAGGCTTTGGCGCGCTGCAGCGACGGCACCCGATTGGCAATGGAAGGCTTGGCGCTCACCGGAGCCTGGGTCGACCGCGACAAAGGGCTGCTATCGACCATCGTTCTTGAGATGGGCGGATCATCGGACCTTTGCACACACCTGCAACCGAACGAGCCGGTGGTTCTAATGGGACCCACTGGGCATGCCACCGAAATCCATGCCGACGAAACCGTCCTGCTGATCGGCGGTGGGCTCGGCAACGCCGTTCTCTTCTCGATCGGCCAGGCATTTCGCGCGCAAGGCAGCCGGGTGATCTACTTCGCCGGCTACAAGCGCGCGATCGACCGCTACAATGTCGGAGAGATCGAACGCGCCGCCGACGCGATCGTGTGGTGCTGCGATGAAGCTCCCGGCTTTCAGCCTGAGCGTCCACAAGACCGAGCCTTCATCGGCAATATCGTCGCTGCGCTCGACGCCTATGGTTCTGGCACACTCGGCGCGCCACCCATCCCTCTTTCTGACGTTGACCGCATTGTCGCTATTGGATCCGACGGCATGATGGCAGCGGTCGCGCGTGCGCGGCACGGCAGCTTGGCGTCGCACCTCAAGCCCGATCACCGGGCGATCGGCTCGATCAATTCACCGATGCAATGCATGATGAAGGAGATCTGCGGGCAGTGCCTGCAGGTACACCGCGACCCGGCAACCGGTCTCGAGAGCGTGGTCTTCTCATGCTTCGATCAGGATCAGGATCTTGACCGCGTCGACTTCGCCAGTTTGCGCGGGCGATTGGGCCAGAATAGCTTGCAGGAAAAGATGACGCGCTTGTGGATCGATCGTTCTTTGCAACGGCTTGGCTTGCGGCCATCAGCAACGCTGTAAGCAAAATGCAGGCGCGCCCAGCTGGCCGGGCCCTAAGCAGCGTCGACACCGACCGCATCAGATATATGACTTAGCCCATCGCGCTCGATAAGACGCACGAGATCTTGCGTGATACGGCGAACCACGCCTGGTCCTTCATAGATGAGCGCCGTGAGCAGTTGCACGAGTGAAGCGCCGAGCCTGATTTTGGCATAGGCATCCTCGCCGGTGCTGATCCCGCCGGCACCGATGATCACGTACCGCTGGCGGTCCATGCGGCGGTAGGTTTCGCGGATGCAGCTATCAGCGAGCGCGGCCGCTGGCGGCCCTGACACCGCGCCAGGCATCGCGCGCCAGACGAAAGCTGGCGTCCGCAAACTGTCTGGCTTAACCGACGGCAGATTGAACATGAAGCCAGAAACGTAAGGGTAGTCCTCGGTTGCGTCTAACACGCGTTCGATGGTGGCGATGCCACCCAGTGGCGAGACCTTGATGAAAACAGGAACTCTCGGGTGCAACTCACCCAGTGCCGTGAGAACGGCACGCAAATGACCGGAATCGGAGAAAAAATCCCGACCGTCTTCGGTGTTCGGGCAGCTGAGATTGAGCATCAGGTAGTCGGCCACCGGCGAGACGATTCGCGCAGCCTCCACGTACTCTGTGATGATCTGACCGGCGGTTTCCGGGCAAGCGCCTGGCCCACGATTTGTCTTCACAAGATTGATGCCGAGCGGTACCGGCAAATGGATATTCGACAAGCGCTGGACGATCTGACGCGCACCGTCATTCGGTAGGCCATAATGTACAACGATAGCGCGATCTTCCGGCAACCGGAACAAGCGAGGGCGCGGATTGCCCGACGATGGATCGATGGAAACAGAACCGATTTCGACAAAACCGAAACCCAGACCGGCGAGTGTCTCGATCGCGGTCCCGCTTTTGTCGAAACCCGCCGCTAGGCCAAGGGGTGTCGGAAACCGCAGGCCGGCGATGACGGTCTCGAGCCGCGGATCTTCGATCGCGTTGAGCCGATACAGCGCCCGGGCAAAGGGCCTCATCATCGCGCCGGCGCCGATCGCAAGATGGTGCGCTCGTTCAGCGTCCAAACGAAATGCCAGCGGCAGAATGGTCGACGTGTAGAAACTCATGACCGACAGGTTCCGTAGCTCCGGCGGGCGCACGTTGCAAGGCGCGGCGGGGAGTGAGATAGATCACAAACGCGCCGACGGGCCAGCAAACATTGACAAGCTTGGCCTCCGCATTTACGTTATCTAACTAGATAGTTAAGAGATCTTCCATGATCACAGGCACGACGCGGCTTTACGCCATTATCGGCGATCCCATCGCGCACGTCAGGACGCCTATGGCGTTCAACGATTTTTTCTCGGCGGCCAACATCGATGCGGTTTGCTTGCCGATTCACATCGGTCGCGACGATCTTCCACGCGGTTGGGCCGGCTTGCGTTCGATCCTCAACCTCGACGGCTTCATCGTAACCGCGCCGCACAAACAAGAATCGGCCCGGTTGTGCGATGCGCTTGACGCCGATGGAGCTTACACCGGGGTCGTCAATACCGTCCGGCGAGAGCCGAACGGACGTCTCACCGGCACTCTTCTCGACGGCCGCGGATTCGTGAGCGGGCTGACGTCGCACGGATATGAAGTCAAGGACCGCCGCTTCTACATCGCGGGCGCCGGTGGCGCCGGCACGGCACTGGCCTATGCGCTGGCCGCCAGCGGTGCCGCCGCGCTGACGATCCATAACAGGACCCGCTCCAAAGCCGAAAACTTGGTTATCGGCGTCGGTAAGGCATTCCCCGGCTGCGATGTCCGGCTCGGCAGCAGCGATGCGGCTGGCCACCACGTTGTCGTCAACGCCACATCGCTCGGCCTGAAACCGGATGATGCTCTTTCTTTTAATCTTGAAAGCGCCGACCCGTCTGCACTCGTGGCCGAGGTGGTGATGAAGCCAGAAATGACGCCGTTGCTGATCGCCGCCAAGCGACGCGGTCACGCCATCCATTTCGGCACGCACATGCTCAACGGCCAGCTTGAGCTGATGATGCAGTTTCTGGGCCTCAGCACGCCGCTGACCAGATAAGGCCGACCGCGTCAGACGCCGGATTCGAAAACAAGAGAGAGAACATGACCTACGTCGTCGTCGAGAATTGCATCAAGTGCAAATACATGGACTGCGTCGAAGTTTGCCCGGTCGATTGCTTCTATGAAGGCGAGAACATGCTCGTCATTCACCCCGACGAATGCATAGATTGCGGCGTATGCGTGCCGGAATGTCCCGCAGAAGCTATCAAGGCCGATACAGAGCCGGCGCTCGAAAAATGGTTGTCGCTTAACGTCGAATGTGCGCGGATTTGGCCGAACATCACCAAGCACAAGCCGCCTCCGGCAGACGCCAAGGAATACGACGGCATGCCGGACAAATTTGCAAAGTTCTTCAGCCGAGAACCGGGGAAGTGAACCTCGCCCATCTTGCGCGGCAGCTTGCCAGCGCCCGCGCGCAGGCCAGAGTTCTCGACGCCGGGTTTTGGCTTGATTCGGTGACAAACGTCGAATGTGGCTACCGGGTGCAGGCGCAACTGGCTCAGCTCGCAGGCAATGAAGTGCGCGGTTGGAAGGTCACCGCACTCAGCCCCGAACAGCAACGTGGTTATTTGGCGACCCAGCCCGTCGCCGGCGCACTGCTTGCGCCTTATGTGCATGTTTCGCCAGTGACGCTCTCGCTTGCGCGATTCGTCACCCCGCTACTCGAATGCGAAGTGGCGTTCGTCTTAGGTCAAGACCTTCCGGCACGCACGGAGCCTTACGAATGCGAGGAGATCAGGGCGGCGATTGACGCGGTCGTTCCTGCGATGGAGATTGCCGATTGCCGATTGCCGCCGGAAGCTCCAGACCTGTTGAAGCTCGCGGATTCGATGGGAAACGGCGCTTTTATCGTCGGTCAACCACTTAAGCACTGGAAAATGCTCGACCTATCCGGTCTTGCCGTGACGCTGTCGCATGACGAAATTGAAGTCGAGTATGGCACCAGTGCGCGCATTCTCGGCAACCCGCTGTTTGCGGTCATTGCACTGGCCAACGCGCAACCGCTTGCCGCTGGCGGTCTGAAACGCGGCCAGTTTGTGACAACCGGCACATGCACAACACCGATCCCGCCTTGTCCCGGTCATTACGTCGGCCATTTCGGCGCGCTCGGCTCGCTTGCCCTGGACATCATTCCTTAGGCGGAAGATGCGCGCAGCCGGTCTTTTGTCCATCGCCGGTGCGATCTCAATCGTCTCGTAGGTTCCGGTTTCGAGTGAAACGGATTGCCCCCGTCTCTGGATGCCGTTCTTGTCGGTCAGTAGAATGACAATCGACGGTCACGCGGCCGTTTAAAGATTTTAATTCGCTACGAAGCGGACGATCGAATCGATGATGCCGTAGTGCGTAATCTGAACCATGTCAGATGCGATCCTGTCAGGCTTTCGTATCGGCGCGGTCTCACTTATCGAGTCACGCCCTCCCGAGACTGGCATTCAGCGTAACTATCTGGTTAGATCAACGCGAGCAAATGTTTATGGCACACTCGGTTTTCTCGGCGGCGGCGGCAGAGCAGCATGACAAGCAAAATACCCGCTGATTTCAATTTCTTGTGCCGCGGAGCGGCGGAGTTCCCGCAGAGCGCCGAAAGGGCGCTGCGGCAAACGTCGGCGGACTTGACGTGAGCGCGCCGCAGCTAATCGTGCGCGAAGTACGTCTCTACGAAAGAGATGTCCACCTACGCATGCCCTTCCGCTTCGGCGTCGTTACCTTGACGCAAGCGCCACAGTGTTTCGTTTGCGTGCGCATCGAGTTTGCCGACGGCCGCTCGCATTGGGGAGCCGCCGCCGAACTCCTTGCCCCCAAATGGTTCGATAAGAATCTCGCGCTTTCCAACGCCGATAATTTCGATCAACTGCGACTTTCGCTCCGGCTCGCGGCCGATTTATATCTGCAAGCCGGCGTCGCGCGCACTGCGTTCGGCCATTTCGCCGCGCATTACGACGTGCAGATCACCGCCGGTGCTGAACGCGGCCTCAACGCGCTGGTCGCCAATTTCGGCCCGGCGCAACTTGATCGAGCGATTCTCGATGCACTTTGCCAAGGTGCCGGCTGCTCGTTCTATCAAGCGCTGCAAAGCAACCTCGTGGGCATTGATCCGGCGCTGCTCGGCCAGCACCTTCCTGACCTGGCGGGCTTCGACATGATGCGTTTTCTTGCTCAACTTAAGCCCGCTGACAGTATCGCTGCGCGCCACACGGTCGGGATGCTCGACGCCATTGGAGGTCATCCTGGCCAAGTCAACGACGGTTTGCCGGAATCGCTGGAAGAAGTCGTCGCCGCCTATGGCCACCGCTATTTCAAGCTCAAGGTTGGTGGCAACCTCGCCGCCGATCAGCAGCGCCTGATTGAAATTGCCTCGGTGCTGGATCGCATCGCGGAGCCTTGTTACGTATCGCTCGACGGCAATGAACAGTATGACGACATCGACGCACTGCTCGAGTTGTGGCGGCGTATGGAGGCAGCACCACAACTCAAGCGGCTGGTCGCCAGCATTTTGTTCATCGAGCAGCCGATCACGCGCGCCCGCGCGCTGGACAGCGACGTTTCTTCGCTGTCGCAAGTGAAGCCAGTGATCATCGATGAATCGGACGACGGCCTCGGTGTCTTCGCCCGCGCGCGCGACCTCGGCTACCTTGGTGTCTCAAGTAAATGCTGCAAGGGCCTGTACAAATCGATTCTTAATGCCTCTCGCTGCAGCCTATGGAATGCCCAAGCGGGCACTCCCCGCTACTTCATGACCGGCGAAGACCTCACCACCCAGGCGGGGCTTGCGGTTCAGCAAGATCTCGCCTTGGTCAACTTGCTCGGCTTGCAGCACGTCGAACGCAACGGTCATCATTATGTCAATGGCATGGCTGGCTTGCCACAAGCCGAGCAGGCAGGATTCCTCGCTGCGCATCCCGACCTCTACGAGAAAAGCTACGGCGCGGTGCGGCTCAAGATTCGGAACGGACGCATGGATATCGGCTCACTGTCCGCACGCGGATTTGCCTCCGGCGCCTATCCCGATTGGAACAAATTGGCGCCACTAGCCACCGTTGTCGCTTCCAAAAACTAGATACGTGCGTACCGGTAATGCAATCCGCCCAAGATTGCATGTGCGACGATGTCCCCGAAGCGATCGACCGGGCGCCCGTCCGGCGCATCC
>PMAF01000240.1 GCA_003152455.1 Hyphomicrobiales bacterium | reverse complement strand
TATTCGTACTGTAGAAGATCAGCATAAGTCGGTGCGATATGGTACGGTGTCTGTGGTAGTCTAGTAACGGGATACGCACCGCGCGCACCGGCAATACATTGCGCTCCACGCATATAACTTAATGCGGACGGGTCATTTTTTCAGGGCGTACCAGGCGGTCGAACTCGGCCCCGCTGACAAAGCCGAGCCGCATCGCTTCTTCGCGCAAGGTAGTGCCATTGGCGTGCGCCGCCTTGGCGACCGCTGCTGCCTTGTCGTAGCCGATGCGGGGCGCGAGCGCCGTCACCAGCATCAGCGAGCGCCGCATCAATTCGCGGATACGCGGCTCGTTGGCGTGGATGCCGGCCACGCAATTGTCGGTGAACGACGCCGCCGCGTCGCCGAGCAGGCGGATCGATTGCAGCATGCAATAGGCCAGCACCGGCTTGTAGACGTTGAGCTCGAAGTGGCCCTGGCTGCCGGCCACCGTGACGGTGGTCTGGTTGCCGAACACCTGGCAGCATACCATGGTCAGCGCTTCGCTCTGGGTCGGATTGACTTTGCCGGGCATGATTGACGATCCGGCCTCGTTGCTCGGCAAGATCAACTCGCCAAGTCCCGAACGCGGCCCGGAGCCGAGCAGACGGATATCGTTGGCGATCTTGAACAGCGCGGTGGCGGCGGCGTTGAGCGCGCCGTGCGCGAACACGTAGGCGTCGTGGCCGGCCATGTGCTCGAACTTGTTCGGCGCGCTAACGAACGGCAGCTTGGTCAGTTGTGCGATGCGCTTGGCAAAAGCCTTGGCGAATTGCGGTTTGGAATTCAAACCGGTTCCGACCGCGGTGCCGCCTTGCGCCAGCGGATACAACTCGCGCTGCGCCAGTTTCAGCCGCGCGATTGCCGATTTCACCTGGCTCGCATAGCCGGAAAATTCCTGACCCAAGGTGAGGGGCGTCGCGTCCATGGTGTGGGTGCGGCCAATTTTTACGATTTCTCCGAATTGTTTGGCTTTTCGATCGAGTGCGGCNNTCGGGATCGAGTCGTTGGACGACTGGCTCATATTGACGTGATCGTTCGGATGTACCGGCATTTTCGCGCCGAGTTCGCCGCCGAGCGCGACATTGGCGGCGTTCGCGATCACCTCGTTGACGTTCATATTGGTCTGGGTGCCGGAGCCGGTCTGCCAGACTGACAGCGGAAAATTCGCGTCCAGTTTGCCGTCGGCGATGTCCTGCGCGACCGCGACGATTGCTTTGGCGCGCCTGGCATCGAGACTGCCGAGATCGCGATTGACTTCCGCGGCCGCGCGCTTGATCAGGCCGAGCGCATGCACGATTTCGATCGGCATGCGCTCGGTGCCGATGCGGAAATTATGCAGCGAGCGTTGGGTCTGCGCGCCCCACAGTCTGTCGGCGGGAATATCGAGCGGCCCGAAGGCGTCGGTTTCGGTGCGGGATTTGCCGGGTCTTTTGGCCATGAACGAATGTACGCCGCTCGCCGGGCCAGCGAAAGGACGGCTTTGCCGCTTATTTTTTCTTGCGGAAGCGATCGAGCGGAACCACTTCGCCGCCGGTGCCGGTCGGCTTGTGGGGATTTGGCTCGGGCTCAGGATCAGGCTTGGCCTCGGCCGCCGCCTGACGGGCCGGTGCCGAGATGGATGCGGCCAAAGGCAGCGTCACGCTCTTTTTCTTGACCGGCGTATCCTCCGCATTGGCCGGCGATTGCCGTTCCTCGCCCTCGGTGACCTCCTCGAATTGCAGGCCGAACTGCACCGACGGATCGAAAAAGCCGCTGACCGCCTCAAACGGAATGCCGAGCTTTTCCGGAATGCCGCCGAACGACAGGCCGACCTCGAAGCCTTGCTCGTTCACGATCAGATCCCAGAACTGGTGTTGCAGGATGATGGTCATCTGCTCGGGATACTGCGCGCGCAGCCGCTCCGACATCCGCACGCCCTCGGCCTGGGTGTCGAACGAGATGTAGAAATGGTGGTCGCCCGGCAAGTCATTCTTCTTGGCCGCCTCGGTGAGCACGCTGCGCACCACCCCGCGCAGGGCGTGCTGGGTCAGGAGATCGTAGCGGAAATGGTCGGTCATGTTTCGCCGGAAATAGGACGGGAATCAGTTAGATGCTAGCGCGCCGGCACCGCCGGGCGCTATCCCCACGCAACCGCTTCGCACAAATGGTAATCGTTGAGTGAAAGTGGAGGCTTCTGTTGCCAGGTGCCTCCGAACCCCGCCTAACCGCTGCTAAGACGGCTAGGGCTTGTAGGCTTGGTTATTCAAACCGCTTACGCGGCCTGAGCAACCGGAGCATAGTTGTCATTTGCAACTACGATTTGGCCCGATAACGGCGGTACCATGCCGAGCAAAAGTTCGTCCTTTACGCCCTCGTCGATCCTATTTCGCCCCCGCCGAAGCCCAGCGTAGCCGGGCAAATCTGGACTTGGGTGGAGGCGCCGGGTACTGCCCCCGGGTCCGAAAGGTTTATTACGACGGCCATTTATCGCCATAGCCGGATTGCTCCGGCACCGATGAATATAGGCGCTAAAGGTTGACGAAAGAAGACCCAATCCGGCGTTTCATGTGAAACAATTCCTATCCGGGCCATGCGCCGGCGGCATGGCGCGGCGGCATGGTGCGGCGGCAATTCGGGCCGGCGCGCGAGAACGGCGCGGCGTGACGCCCGGGCCTGACCCGGGCATCCATGATGACGGTCATCGAATGACAGCCTCACGTAAGTCTGTCGCCGACGGACGGCCTCATGGATTGCCGGGTCAAGCCCGGCAATGACGGCGATGGGGCAGCGGGAAGAAGGAGCGCTAGCTGCTTAAGCTTGCGCCCTTCATCCCCGCTTTGGCGTTCTGAATCGCCTGCCAGATGCGATAGGGGGTGGCCGGCATTTCCAAATTGAGAATGCCGTAAGGCTTGAGCGCGTCGGCGAGCGCGCTCACGATCGCGGCCGGCGCGCCGGTGGTGCCGCCTTCGCCGCCGGCCTTGATGCCGAGCGGATTGGTCGGCGACAGCACCTCGACGATCTCGGTCCGAAACGACGGCAGCAGATGGGCGCGAGGCATGCCGTAGTCCATCAGGGAACCGGTGAGCGGCTGGCCGGAATCGTCGACCACGAATTGCTCCCACAGCGCCTGGCCGATGCCCTGCACGATGGCGCCGTGGGTCTGGCCGTCGACGATGAGCGGATTGATGCAGCGGCCGACGTCGTCGACGCAGGCGTAGCGGGTGAGGGCGAGGTTGCCGGTGTCGGGATCGATTTCGATCTCGCAGACCGCGCAGCCGTTCGGGAACACCGGATCGTGCATTTCATTGTCGGTGACGATAGCGAGGCCCCTGACGAGATCGTCGGGCAGGGCGTGCTTGGTCATCTCCTGCGCCAGCTCGAGGAAATCGAAGCTGCGGTTGGTTTCGCGCGCGGCAAAGCGGCCTTCGTTGAAGTCGATGCGGTCGGGCGTGGTGCCAAGAATGTGCGCGGCGACGCGCTTGCCGTTGCCGATGAGCGTGGTGGCGGCGAGCGAGAACACGGTGGCGGCATGGCGCATGGAACGGCCAGAATGCGAGCCGCCGCCGGCGCGCACCACGTCGGTGTCGCCCATGATGATGCTGATGCTTTCGACTGGCACGTGCAGCAGGTCCGAGACCACTTGCGCGAAGCTGGTCTCGTGGCCTTGGCCGGCCGGCTGGGTGCCGATGATGACGTCGACGCGGCCTTCCGGCTTGATGGTGATGCGGGCCTGCTCCTTGGGCGCGCCGATCGAGGACTCGACGTAGTTGGCCAGCCCAAGGCCGAGCAGCTTGCCGCGCTTCTTGGCCTCGCGCCGCCGCGCCGTGAAACCGTCCCAGTCGGCAATGCGCATGGCGAGGTCCATGTTTTCCTCGTAGCGGCCGCTGTCGTAGGTCATGCCGACGGCGTTGCGGTAGGGCATGGATTTGGGCCGCACCAGATTGCGGCGGCGCAGGCTGACGCGGTCGATGCCGAGTTTGGCCGCGGCGATATCGATCAGGCGTTCGATGGCGAAGGTCACTTCCGGGCGGCCGGAGCTGCGGTAGGCCTGCGTCGGAATGGTGTTGGTGAACACCGACACCGCGCGCAGTGAGGCCACGGGAATAACGTAGTTGCCAGTGATCAGGCCGGCGCCCTTGCTGAGCGGGGAGAGCGACACGCAGCGCGCGCCGGCATTGCTGATATTGGTGGCGCGCAGCGCCAGGAAGCGGCCTTTGGCGTCGAGCGCTAATTCGAGCTTGGTGACCAGATCGCGGCCCTGGTAGTCGCTGATGAAGCACTCCGAGCGCGAGGCGGTGAACTTGACCGGGCGGCCGAGCTTTCGCGAGGCCCACAGCACCAGGCCGTATTCCGGATAGACCCGGTTGCGGGTGCCGAAATTGCCGCCGACGTCGAACGACAGCACGCGCAGCGTGTCGGGCTCGATGCCGAGCACGCCGGCGAGTTCGCGCTTCTGGCGCACCGCGCCGCCGCTGCCGGCGTGCAGCGTGTAGCGGGCGCTTGCCGCGTCGTAATTGGCGACGCAGGCGCGCGGCTCCATCGGCACGCCGGTAACGCGGCCGATGTTGAAATCCATCGCCACGACGTTCGCCGCTTGCGCGAAAGCGCGCTCGGTTCCCACGGCGTCGCCGAAACGGGTATCGACCAAAATATTATTCGGCACTTCGTCCCAGACCGTGGCGGCGCCGGCCGCCATGGCGTCTTCGGAATGCAGCACGAAGGGCAGTTCGTCGTAGACGACTTCGAGCGCTTCGGCGGCATCGAGCGCCTGCGCGCGCGTTTCCGCCACCACCATGGCGACTGCTTCGCCGACATGGCGCGCCTTGTCGGCGGGCAGCAGCAGATGCGGGCCGATGAAGACCTCGCCGCCACCGGGGGCGGCGAGCTTAATGTCGTCGCGGGTCTTCGGCAGCGGATCGTGCTGGATGGCGCCCAAGCCGTCGGCGGCGCAATCGGCGCCGGTGAACACGCCGAGCACGCCGGGCATCGGCAGCACGCGCGTTTTGTCGATCGACACGATGCGCGCGTGCGCATGCGGCGAGCGCACCATCGCCGCGTAAGTCTGACCGGGAAAGCTGAAATCGTCGGTGTAGCGGCCCTTGCCGACGAGCAGCCGCGCGTCTTCATGGCGCGGCATCGGCTGGCCGATGAAGCGGAAGCCGGTCTCCGGTTTAATCATTGCCCGGCACCGGGCACGTTACGAATGCACATTATTCCTTGCACACCTTATTCCTTGAAGACCTTGGCGACGCGTTCGACGATATCTTCCGGTCAGGGTTTGGCGGGGCTTTCCGCTTTTTTCGCCGCGTCCATGGACTTGATGACGCGCGCCCAGCGCTCGGTTTCGCTCTTGATGAGGCGGGCGAAATCCTCCGGGCTGCCGCCGGCGGCATTGAGGCCCTGGCTTTGCAATTCGTGCAGTAGCTGCGGGTCCTTCAGCGCCGCATTGGTTGCTTCGGAGACTTTGTCGGTCACCGGCTTGGGCAGGCCGGCCGGGCCGAGGATGCCGAACCAGAGGCCGGCGGCGTACCCCGGCAGCGCGTCTTCGCCAATCGTCGGCAGGTCGGGCGCGACGCTCGATCGCTTGGCTTCGGTGGTGGCCAGCGCCTTGACGCGGCCGTCCTTGATGAGCCCGAGCACGGTCGGCGCCGGCGCGAACATCACCTGGATGCGGCCGGCGATGAGATCGACCGCGGTCTGCCCGCTGCCGGGATAGAGCACGCCGGTCATTTTGACGCCGGCCATCTGCTTGAACAATTCGGTAGCAAGATGCGGCCCGCTGCCGATGCCGGATGCGCCGTAGAGCAATTCGTCCGACTTTTTCTTGGCGAGCGCGATCAGGCCCTTCACGTCGCTGACGCCGAGTTTGGGGTTTACCACGAGTATGTTGGGGATCGAGCCGACCAACGCGATCGGCGTCATGTCCTTTTCGACATTGGGCGCCTTGCCCGCCAGCAGCGTCATGTTGATGGTGGTGGCGATGGTCGCGAACATCAGCGTGTAGCCGTCCTTGGCGCTGCGCGCGACGTAGTCGGTCGCGACCATGCTGCTGGCGCCCGGCTTGTCTTCCACGATCACGCTTTGCTTGAGCTCGTCGCTGAGCTTGTGCGCAACGATGCGGGCGATCACGTCGCCGCTTGACCCGGCGGCGAAGCCGACGATGAGGCGAACCGGGCGCGAGGGATAATCGTCGGCGCGGGCGGGTTGCGCGAGCATGGCGAAAGCGGCGAGGAGGACGGCAAGCGAACGGATCATGCGTAGCTTTCAGGATTTTTTCTTGGGGGTTTCGACACCGCGCACCGGCGTTTCCGGTATCAACCCGGCGCGCCGGCGCTCGATGGTCTCGCTTCCGCTCTCGGCCCAGCGGCCTTCGACCGCGCGCCGAGCGTAGACGTCATATTGGTCGTCCCAATCGCCGAGCGAATAGCCATGCCACGGCGGCTGCGGCGTGATCGGCGGCAAGTTAAGCTCTTTCCAGAGCGTGAGCGCGCGCTCCATGAATTCCTGCTTCGGCAGCGCCAGCGGCGGCATGTCGCTCTTGAGCGTGGCGTCGATCAGGATGGTGGAATCCTCGCGTTTGCCGGATTTCGGGCCGTGTCCGGCCGAGCGGTAAGGCATGATCGTGATGTCGATGCCGGGGTCGGAGCGGTAGGCCAGCGACCAGAAGATGGCGTCGGCATTGGCGGGATCGATATCCTCGCTCACCGCGATGCAGATCTTGCCGCAGTCGGCGCGTAGCGAGGACGCACCTTGCAGGCCGCGCCACACTTCCGTGCGCGCCGTGCCGCGCGCGAATTGCAGGAAGATGACCTTGCGCAAATTGGTGAACGGTTCGTGCATCGCCACCCGCTTGATGCCGCGCACGCCCAGCTGATCGCGCAGATGCGACAGGAACATCGGCTCGAAGGCGACTTTTTTCATCACGCTCGATTCGCTTGGCGTGACCTGGCTGATAATGGAGACGAACACCGGCTTGCGCTTGTGGGTGATCGCGGTCACGCGCATCGACATGTTGAAGTCTTCGAGTGCGACGTGGCCGTGGCTCTCGCCGAACGGACCTTCCGGCTCGAGCCGTTCGCTGTCGATCAGGCCTTCGATCACGATCTCGGCGTCGGCCGGCACGTAAAGGTCGACGGTCGCCGCCTTGGCGATGCGGATGGCCGAGCCGGCCAGCCCGCCGGCTACCGCCATCTCGTCGACGTCGATCGGCAGTTTTTGCGGGCCGGTGAACAGCACGACCGGCGCGCAGCCGATGACGATGGCGCAGGGCATCGGCTCCTTGCGCTTCCGATATTTGCGCCAGTGCAGATAGCCGCCGGCGCCGCCGGGGCGCGACGACATGCGCACGCCGAGGCGGTCCTGCGCTTTCAGCGCCGCGCGATAGGTGCCCATATTCTGCACGCCGGTCTCGGGATCGCGCGTGATGCAGAGCGTCGCGGTGAGATAGGGCGCGGAGTCGAAACCGGGCGTCGAGATCGGAACGGGCAGGCGGGCGAGACCCTCGCCGGGTTTCAGCAAGTCGCCGCCTTTGTTGACGACCTCCTGGCAGGCGGGCGAGGCGACGACGGCCGGCGCGATCGGATGCGCGACCGCATGCGTCCAGGCTTGGCCGATTTCCTCGACCGGCTTGCCCATGCCGACCGCGTAGATTTCCGGCGAAGCGGCAAGCGCGCCGACCGCGACCGGAATGTCGTAGCGCCGCCCGGCGCCGTCGACCACGTTGCTGAATAGAAAGGCGCGGCGCTGATCCTCGGCCAGCCCGCCCTGGAATTGCCAGCGCACCAGCGGGTGCAGCTCGCTGTCCTTGTCGATGGCGCGATCGATGCGGGTGACGAGGCCGCGCGCTTCGAGGCGGCGCAGATGTTCCTGGAAATCGAGCGGCGGACCGCCGGCCATCGCCGGACCGGGCCGTGGTGACTTGTTCGCCTTGTCGAACATCGGCTGCGTCTCTTTGAAACGGAGCGCCTTCTTACAACAGGCGGGCGTCGTAATCCATCGCCCGCCGTGTGGCGTCGCGGCGACGGCCAAGCGGGGAGAGACGCGCGCGTTCAGGCGCTCTTTAAAAGTCTGCCGATCAGCTTTCGGTAGTGCGCCATGCGTCCGCGCGCCAGTCGAACGACGGCCTTCTGCCAACCTGCCGGCGGTTCTCGAAAAGCATTTGCCGTTCGTTTCAGGCGTGCCTGCCGGACGGAGGCCACGGACACCTTCAAGGCTTTGGCCAAATCCGCGTGGTCAATCCGATCAAACAGGCCGTCGGTCGCTTGCTTGAAATTCATGTATGCACCCAAATTGACATTGGCGGCGAGATGTCACCATGTACCGCGCACCCGCTCGCGCAGCCTGGAGTGGGCAAGCGCCGCATCTACCCAGCGAATTGCCGATGGCCGGTTAACCGCTGGGCCAGGTTCCGTATGGCAGTTTTTGGACGGTCGGGCCTTGCGGCAAATCAAATCGAGCGGCAATAGGGTAAGTCTCGCATGAAATCCGGCATCAGCCCGCACACCGTGACGTTCGGCAGAAACAAGACCAGCATTTCACTTGAAGACGCTTTCTGGATCGGTCTGCGCAAAATCGCCCGCCGCAAGCAAACCACGGCGTCAAAACTCGTGCTGCAGATTGCGCGCAAAAAACATCGGGGCAACCTGTCCTCCGCCGTGCGGGTGTTCGTGCTCGATCAGCTTCACGTGCAGGCGTCGGCCGAAAATCTAAGCGAAAGTGAAAATTGCGGCTGTTCAACGGCTACTTTGCGCGGCTAGACCAGCAGTTCGATGCGGGCGCGCAAGCCGCCGCCGGGCCGGTTGGCCAGCGTGAGTTCGCCGCCATGCGCCTGCACGATGGCTTGCGCGATCGCTAAGCCCAGCCCGGTGCCGCCGGTGTCGCGGCTGCGCGAATCCTCGACCCGGTAGAACGGCTGGAACACCTTGGCGAGCTCCGCCTCCGGAATGCCCGGGCCGTCGTCGTCGATGTTGATCGCGATCGTTTTGCCCATGGTGGCAATCGCGACTTGCGCGCGCTTGCCGTATTTCACTGCGTTGTCGAGCAGATTGGTGAGCGCACGCTTCAACGCGATCGGCTGGCATTCATAGCTCAGCGGGGAAGCCGGCGTCATGGTCACGGGCAAGCCGGCGTCGGCCATGTCGTCCACCACGCTGGCGAGCAGTGCGGCGACGTCGACGCGCCGGCGCGGCTCGGCGCGCACTTCGTCGCGGGCGAAAGCCAAAGTCGAGCCGATCATCTCGTTCATCTCGCCGATGGTGGCGAGCATCTTGTCGCGCTCGCCGGCGTCGGCGACCTCCTCGGTGCGAAGCCTGAGCAGCGTCAATGGCGTGCGCAGATCGTGCGACAGGGCCGCTAGCATCTGGGTGCGGCTCTCGATCAGCCGGCGCAGCCGCTCCTGCATGCGGTTGAAGGCGCGCGCGGCATTCTGCATTTCGACCGTGCCGGCCACGGCCAGCGGTTCGGCGGTGACGTCGCGGCCGAGACGATCGGCGGCGGCCGACAGCATTCCGAGCGGCGCGGTGACGCGGCGCACCGCCCAGACCGAGACAGCGAGTACAATCAGCCCCATCAAGGCCATCGAGATGATGAATTGCCACGACACCGACGGCGCGCCCTGCGGCAGCGCGGTAGCGAACGACAGCCATTGGCCGTCGGCGAGCTTGACCGCGACCTGCAGGCCGCGCCAGGCGCCGAAGCCGCCGAAGCCCGGTCCCATCATGCCGTGCATCATCCCGCCCATGCCGCCCGGTTCGCCCATCGGCCCCGGGAATGGCCGGCGATCGAATGGCGGCCCGAAAGGCGCGCCGGACGGCCGGTCTGCCAAGACCGCAGCCCGCACCTGGCGGTCGGGCAGCGCGGGAAGCTGCTGGCGCACATAATCCTCGACCGCCGCGGCGGCGCCTTCGGCGTCGGCCGGCGGCAAAGCCGGCGCCTCACCCGAGAGCGCGACGCGGAAGGTGGGGTCGCTCAGCGCCGCCACGATGCGCGCGCGCCAGTCGGCCGGCGCTTCTTCGACCAGGCGCGACAAATTGGCGACGCGCTGCGCCGCCGCGTATCCGCTGACCGCGCGCACCGCCTGCTCGCGCGCGCCGGCATAGATCCAGGCGCCAATCGCATGCGAGATCACCAGCCCGACCAGCAGGATCAGCAGCGTCTGGCCGAACAAGCTTTTTGGGAAAAAGCGGCTCATTCCCGGCTCACGTCGGGCGTGAAGATATAGCCGCCGCCCCACACGGTCTTGATAATCGCCGGCTCGGCGGGGTCGCGCTCGACCTTTTTGCGCAGGCGGCTCACCTGCGTGTCCATGCTGCGGTCGAAAGTGTTGGCGGCTCGGTGGCGCGCCAGATCGAGCAACTGGTCGCGGCTCAAGGTGCGCTGTGGATGCTCGACCAGCGCCAGCAGCAGATCGAATTCGCCCGTGCTCAGCGGCACCGCGACGCCATCCGACCCGAGCAATTCGCGTTTGTCGACGTCGAAGGTCCAGCGTTCGAACCGGTAGCGCTTGGGCTTGTCTTGACCGGCGGTACGCGCGCGCGCGCGATTGCGCCGCAGCACAGCGCGAATGCGCGCAACCAGCTCGCGGCTGCCGAACGGCTTGGGCACATAATCGTCGGCGCCCATTTCCAGCCCGATCACGCGATCGACTTCGTCGCCTTTGGCGGTGAGCATGATGATCGGAATATCGCTGTCGGCGCGCAGCGAACGGCAGAGCGACAGCCCGTCCTCGCCCGGCAGCATCAAGTCGAGCAAGATCAGGTCGACGCGCGCATCGGCCATGAGTTTGCGCATAGCCTTGCCGTCGCCGGCGGTGCTGACGCGAAAGCCCTCCTTGGCGAGCGCGCGCGATACTAGGTCGCGCATCTCGCGATGGTCGTCGACGATCAGGATGTGCGGACCATCGTTCATGGGCTTGAATTTAGTTCGGGCCGGGCCGTTTAGGGCAAAAAGATTGTAACGATATCTGCCGGATAGCGGCTCTGACACACTTTGTCACCAAATCGCCCCCTCGCGACAAACTTGAGTGACACGCCACGCTGCTGATGACCGGCAGCGACGGCGATACCGTTGCAAGCAACAGGAGCAATCCAATGAAATCGCGAAATGTCTTCATCGCCCTCGGCGTTGCGGCGGCACTGGCGGCGGGTGCTTACGGCTATACCGCCCTCGCGCAAGGCGGCCCCGGCTACGGCCCCGGTATGATGGGCGGTGGTTTCGGGCCCGGCATGATGGGCGGCAACGGTCCCGGCTTTCACATGCGCGGCTTTGGCGGCGGACAAGGAGCGGGTCCGTGGAATTGCCCGGCCTTCGGGCAAAACGAGCAGTCCGGACCCGCCGGGGCGCAAGGCCAAGTCCCAGGGCAAGGCTATGGCCCCGGCTATCGTATGCGCGGTTGGGGCGGCGGTTATGGCCCCGGCATGATGCAGGGAAATGGCCCCGGTTACGGCCGCGGCCCGGCGGCGCAAGCCGATCAGACCGCCAACCAAAATCTCAATCTCACCACCGACCAGGTGAAGACCCGCATGGAGGGCTGGCTCAATTGGCGCGGCAATCCGCGGCTCAAAGTCGGCGATGTGAAAGAGAAGGATGCCGACACGATCACGGCCGACATCGTGACCAAGGACAATTCCCTGGTGCAGCGCTTCATCATCAATCGCCACACCGGCGCCTACACGCAAGACAACAGCTGAGCGTCTCGCAGCCGACGTGACCTAACAGCGACCCGATGCCCGCGCGGCCGATTGCCGTCGCGGGCATTGTCGCGTCAGCGCGCCGTCATACCACAGGCGAAGGCGGCACCCGGCTTGAGGCCGAGCTTGTTGAAGATCATGGCGGCCGGGCAGAAGCCGGTAAAAGCGGCTTGCAGCATGTTGGCCCCGACAAAGGCCGCGAGCAGCAGCCAATAGGGGCTGACCAGCCAACCCAGCAGGAGGCTCGCCAGCACCATGGTGCCGGCAAGGGCGAATACGGCGCGATCGACGTTCACGGCAAATCTCCGATCAATGGGCCTGACTGACATATCCGGCTGCGCCCGGCCTCGGCGACGCTGCCTGTTGACTATATATGCGATAATTCGTATATACGCAACTATGAAAATACAAGCCAATGAAATGCTGGCGGCGGCAGACGAGGCGAGCACCCTGCTCAAGGCGCTGTCCAATCGCCACCGCCTGATCCTGTTCTGCCAGCTGACCGAGAAAGAGCGCTCGGTCGGCGAGTTGGCGGCGCTGTTGAAAATCCGCGATTCGACCGTGTCGCAACATCTAGCCTTGCTGCGCAAGGACGGGCTGGTGACGGCGCGGCGCGACGGGCAGACCATCTGGTATTCGATCGGCAGCCCGCAGGCGCGCGAACTCGTGCGCACGCTGTACCGGGTCTATTGCGGGACCACCTCCGGCGGCGGCCCGCAAGCGCGCCGCAAGGGGCGGCCGGCGGGCCGCCGGAATCCTGCGTCACATCAATGACCGCGCGGCGTTCGCGCCGCACGATGAACACTGAATTGTACGACAGAGGTAAAATAATAATGCGTGCCGGATTTGCCATGGCGGCTGGGCTTGCGCTGTTGGCGCAAGCGGCGATTGCGCAAGAAATCTTCACCGTCGCGCCGAAATCGGTGGCCGACGAAAAGGCGGTCTTTGCCACCGTCGAAAGCGCCAACGTGGTGCCGGCGCGCGCGCGCATCGGCGGCACGGTGGTCGAGCTTGCCGTCAAGGAAGGCGATAGCGTCAAGCAGGGGCAGGTGGTCGCGACCATCGGCGACGAGAAGCTCGCGCTGCAGATGAAGTCGCTCGATGCGCAGATTTCCGGGCTGGCAGACCAGGTCGCCCAGGCGCAGAACGATCTCACTCGCGCCGAGGATTTGTTCTCGCGCGGCACCGTTCCGAAGACGACGCTCGATCAGGTCCGTACCGCCTTCAACGTCGCATCCAACGCGCTGAAGGCACGCACCGCCGAACGCTCGGTCATCCAGCAGCAGGTCACCGAAGGCAAGGTGCTGGCGCCGACCTCCGGCCGCGTTTTGAAAGTGCCGGTGACCACCGGCACCGTCATCCTGCCGGGCGAAACCGTCGCCACGGTGGCGGAGCAGAATTTCATCCTGCGGCTGCGCGTGCCGGAACGGCATGCGCGCTTTCTCAAGGCGGGCGATTCCGTCCGCATCGACGGCGAGGAACTCGGCAAGGAGCTTCGCAAGAGCGGCGTCCAATTCGGCACCATCCGCCTGGTCTATCCGCAGATCGAGGACGGCCGGGTGATCGCCGACGCGGCGGTCGCGGGGCTCGGCGATTATTTTGTCGGCGAACGCATCCGCGTATGGGTCTCGGCCGGCGAGCGCGACAGTATCATCGTGCCGGGCGCGTTCATCGTCACCCGTTTCGGTATCGATTATGCGCGCGTCCGCAAGGACGACAAGAGCGTGATCGACGTGCCGGTGCAGCGCGGCCGCGAACTGCCGCGTCCGGACATGCCGGATGCGCTGGAAATCCTCTCCGGACTTAAGAGCGGCGACGTATTGGTGCGGCCGTGAATCTCGGACTGTCGGGACGCCTCACCCAGGCCACGATCCGCTCGCCGCTGACGCCGCTGTTCCTGCTGGCGGCGCTCGCGGTCGGGTTGATCGCGCTAACCACCATTGCGCGCGAGGAGGAGCCGCAGATCAGCGTTCCGATGGTCGACATTCGGGTGAATGCCGACGGTCTCAAGGCGCCGGACGCGGTCGAGCTGGTGACCAAGCCGCTCGAAGCCATCATCAAGGGCATCGACGGCGTCGAGCACGTCTACAGCCAGACGGTCGACGACCGCGTCCTGGTGACGGCGCGTTTTCTGGTCGGCACCAAGTCCGACGACGCCATCCTGCGCGTGCACGAGAAGATCCGCGCCAACATTGATCGTATCCCGGTCGGCATTCCGGAGCCGCTGATCGTCGGCCGCGGCATCAACGACGTCGCCGTCGTGGTGCTGACGCTGTCGCCCAAGCCGGACGCGGCGGCGCGCTGGACCGACAAGGATTTGTATGAGCTCAGCGACCAGCTGCGCTCCGAACTGGTGAAAACCGACAATGTCGGGCTGACTTATATTTCCGGCGGCAACCCGGAGCAGATCCGTGTCGAGCCCGACCCGGAAAAGCTCGCGCTGTTCGGCGTTCCGCTCCAGCAACTGGTCGCCAAAGTGCGCGACGCCAACCGCTCGTTCCAGGCCGGTTCGGTGCGCGACAACGGCATCATGCGCGATATCGCGGCCGGGCAGACGCTCGCCGGCATTCCGGATATCGGCCTGTTGCTGATCGCCACGCGCGACAACCGTCCGGTCTATGTGCGCGACGTGGCCTCGGTCGTGATCGGGCCGAGCCCGCAAGAGCACCGCGTATGGATGGATACGCCGGAGAAGGGCGGCCATTGGGACCGCGTGCCGGCGGTCAGCGTCGCCTTCGCCAAACGCGCCGGCGCCAACGCCGTCGTCGTGGCCGAGCAATTGCTGGCGCGCCTGCACAGCGTCGAGGGCCGGCTGATCCCGGCCGACGTCAACGTGACGGTGACGCGCGACTATGGCGAGACCGCCAACGACAAGGCGAACGAACTGCTGTTCCACCTCGGCCTGGCGACCGTGTCGATCGTCGTGCTGATCGCCTTCGCGATCGGCTGGCGCGAGGCGCTGGTGACCCTGGTCGTCATCCCGACCACCATTCTGCTTACGCTGTTCGCCGCGAAAGTGATGGGCTACACCATCAACCGCGTCAGCCTGTTCGCGCTCATCTTCTCCATCGGCATCCTGGTCGACGACGCCATTGTGGTGATCGAGAACATCGCCCGCCATTGGGCGATGAAGGACGGCCGTTCGCACCTGCAGGGATCGATCGAGGCGGTGGCGGAAGTCGGCAATCCGACTGTGGTCGCCACGCTGACCGTGGTGGTGGCGCTGCTGCCGATGCTGTTCGTCTCCGGGATGATGGGGCCCTATATGGCGCCGATTCCGGCCAATGCGTCGGCGGCGATGGTGTTCTCGTTCGTCGTGGCCATGGTGATCGCGCCCTGGCTGATGCTGCGCCTGCATCCGGAAGGAAAACCGGTGCACGAGCACGAGGCCGCGCATGGCGAGGGTCTGCTCGGCCGCCTTTACCGCCGCTTCGCCACTCCGGTCGTACGCTCGCGCCGTTCGGCCTGGATATTCCTGGGCTCGGTCGGGGTGGCGACCGTGCTGGTGTGCGTCTTGTTTGTGACGCGCAGCGTCACGGTCAAGCTGCTGCCGTTCGACAACAAGTCGGAATTGGCCGTGGTGATAGATCTGCCCGAGGGCGCCACGCTCGAGGACACCGAACGCACTTTGTTTTCGATCGCCGGCGCAGCTCGGCAGCTGCCGGAAATCCGCTCGATCGAGACCTATGCCGGCACGCCGGCGCCGTTCAACTTCAATGGGCTGGTGCGGCATTATTACTTTCGCGAATCGCCCGAGCTGGGCGAGCTGCATCTCAATTTGGCGCCGCGCGACGACCGCGACCGCTCGAGCCACGCCATCGCGCTCGATCTGCGCGCTCGCCTGAAAAAGGTGGTCTTGCCGCAAGGCACGGTCGCCCGCGTGGTCGAAGTGCCGCCGGGGCCGCCGGTGCTGGCGACGCTGCTGGCGGAAGTCTACGGCCCCAATTCGACCAGCCGCCGCGCGGTGGCGCATGAGTTAAAGAAGATCTTCGCGTCCGTGCCCTACGTCGTCGATATCGACGATTCGATCGCCCAGCCGCGGCCGCGCCTGCGCATCTCGATCGACCAGGACCGGCTCGAATTCTTCGGCGTCGAGCAGCGCGATGTCTACGACACCATCGCGGCGCTGTTCGGCGGCACCACGGTGGGCTATTCGCACCGCGGCGAAGGCCGCAACCCGATCGAAATCGTGGTGCGGCTGCCGAAACGCGATCTGTCGTGGAGCGAACTGCTGGCTTCGACGCCGGTGCCCGCCAACAGCGTGCCCGGCAATAAGACCGTGGTCGAACTCGGCGACGTGGTACGCGTGAGCCAGGAAGTCGGCTCGCCGACTATCTTCCGCCGCGACGGGCGGTTCGCCGACATGGTGATGGCGGAACTGGCGGGCGCCTACGAGGCGCCGATCTACGGCATTCTTGACGTCGACAAGAAAATCGAGGTGCACGATTGGGGCGCGCTCGGCACACCGGCCATCCGCTTCCACGGCCAGCCGGACGACGAGAGCAAGCCGGCGATCCTGTGGGACGGCGAGTGGGAGATCACCTATGTCACCTTCCGCGACATGGGCGCCGCCTTCATGGTGGCGATCGTCGGTATCTATATCCTGGTGGTCGCGCAATTCGGCAGCTTCAAGCTGCCGCTGGTCGTGCTGACGCCGATCCCGCTGACCTTGATCGGTATCGTGATCGGGCATCTGCTGTTCGGCGCGCCGTTCACCGCCACCTCGATGATTGGGTTCATCGCGCTCGCCGGCATCATCGTGCGCAATTCGATTCTGCTGGTCGATTTCATCCGCCACGGCGCCGGGCAGGGCAAAGCCTTGCGCGAGGTGTTGCTGGAAGCCGGCGCGGTCCGCTTCAAGCCTATCCTTTTGACCGCGCTCGCCGCCATGATCGGCGCCGCGACGATTCTCGTCGACCCGATTTTCCAGGGCCTAGCGATCTCGCTGCTGTTCGGCCTGGCGTCGTCGACCTTGCTCACCGTCCTGGTGATCCCGGCAATCTACGTCGTGCTGCGCGACGCCGACCGGGTGCTGGATAGCGGCAAGTAGTAGCCCGATCTTCCGAGCCAGCCGAAACTCATTCGCCGCAATCCCGCTATGCCTTCTCGATAACTGCGCCGTCTGCTATCGTCCGCGCGTTCCAGATCTCATTCGGGGAACGCCGGATGAATCGATGGGATATTCAGGAGGGCGATAATGCGAAATGCGCAAACGAGCGTTCTTAGGCGGGCCGTTGCGACGACGTCGGCGTTACTGCTCGCCGGTGCGGTGATCGTGATCACGGCCGGGCAATCGATGGCGACCCCGGCGATCGCGGCGAAGGAAAAGAAGGCCTGTGCGGCATGCCACACGGCACCGCCGGCATTGAATGACGCCGGCAAGAAGTACAAGGCAAGCCACTAACCGATCGCCGTCCGCTGGAAGATGGCGGCGATGTCGGTCCGAATGGACGGGGCGCCGGAATTGGCCGGCGCCTAAAATGCGGGCGGCGCCGCTTTCCTTGTGCCGTCAAATTTCGAAAATTGAATCTCCGATAAGCTTTATTTAGCGATGAATGCGGCCCGCGCAGGCCGAAACCGCCGTTTGATACGTATCAAAGACCGTCTCGGGCGAAACGGCTAAGCTATTTTTGGGGGTTTTTGGGCGCGCAAACGCCCCCCGGCCGGTTTGACGGCGATCCATCGACATCAAAAAACATGCCTCCCTTTCCGGCGCCGAATGGGACGCCACGGTCGTCATGCAACTGCAGCCGCGTACCCTCAAGTTCAAGGTCGTGCTTTACCTGACGATTGCGCTGTCGGCGGCAATGCTTTTGTTCACCGGCGCGGTCGCCTGGTTCTTGTACCACGAGGTCCTCGGCGCGGTGTCCGATCAAGTCATCCAGGTTGCCGAAGTGATCTCCAAGAGCACGCGCTTCGCGATGCTGCAGAACCAGCCGGCCTACGTCGATCGCATCATCCACGACGTCGCCAATCAGGAGAGAATCCACCGCGTCCGGATCCTGAGCAAAGAGGGCCGCATTACCCATTCGACCTACGCGCCGGAAATCGGCCAGACCGTCGACCGCAAAGCCGAGGGCTGCTCGCGTTGCCACCAGAGCGAACGGCCGCTCGAGCAAGTGCCGAAGAACGAGCGCACCTGGACCTTCGTGGGTCCGAACGGCGAGTCGCTGCTCGGCTCCATGGAAGTCATCCACAACGAGCCGTCCTGTTACAACGCCGCCTGCCATCAGCACTCGAAGGAAACTTCGGTGCTCGGCGTTATCGACATTGTCTATTCGCTCGGCGAAATCGACCGCAAATTGAGCACCAGCACGCTCGGCATCGCCGGCTTTTCGCTCGGCTTCATCGCCTTCGCGGCGTTGCTGGTCGGCTTTTTCGTGCACCGCCTGGTCTATGTGCCGCTGCGCGATCTCGAAGGCGGGGCGCAACGGCTCTCCAGCGGCAATCTCGATCAGCCGATCCCGGTGCGCAGCGTCGACGAATTCGGAAAGCTCGCCGCCTCGTTCAATACGATGACCGGCGCTTTGCGCAATTCGCGCGCCGAGCTGCAGAATTGGGGGCATACGCTTGAGCAGAAAGTCGACGAGCGCACGCAGGAGCTGCGCCGCGCGCAAGCCGAGACGATGCGCGGCGAGAAGCTTGCCTCGGTCGGCCTGCTGGCCTCCGGCGTCGCCCATGAATTGAACAACCCGCTCACCGGCATCCTGACCTTTTCGCACCTCGTGCGGCGGAATATGCCGGACAAGAGCACGGATGCGGAGGACATGGACCTGGTCATCCGCGAAACCAAGCGCTGCGCCGCGATCATCAAGCGGCTGCTCGATTTCGCCCGCGAGAAGCAGCCGGAAAAGAAATTCACCGATCTCAATCAGGTCATCGGCGATACGGTGCGGATCGTCGAGCAGCCGGCGCACCTGCGGGATATCGAGATCAGCTTGGACCTCGACCGTACGCTGCCGCCGATCTGGATCGACGCTGACCAGATCAAGCAGGTGGTCATGAACATCCTGGTCAATGCCCAGCACGCGGTGGAGGAGAAGGGGACCATTACCGTGAGCACCCGCCGCGCGCAGGATCCGCGCGGCCCGGCCATCGAGTCCAAGCCGATGGTGGCGATATCGATCGTGGATACCGGCTGCGGCATTCCGGAAGCGAACCTGCGCCGGATATTCGATCCGTTTTTCACCTCCAAGGACGTGGGGGAGGGCACCGGCTTGGGGCTTTCCGTCAGCCATGGCATTGTCGAGGCCCACGGCGGCCTTATCGAGGTGCAAAGCAAAGTCGGCGAGGGATCGACGTTCACCGTCTTTCTGCCGCTGACGCCGCCAGCGGCCGGCCCTAAGAGCAAGGCCAGCGGGAGCGTTGCATGAGCGCGCGAATTCTCATCGTCGACGACGAGGAGATCGTCATCAAAAGCTGCTTGCGGATTCTCGCCGGCGACGAGTTCCAGGTCGAGTCCGTGCAGGACGGCCGCGAGGCGCTGAAGAAAATCGAGGAAAATCCCTACGACGTGGTGATCCTCGACATCATGATGCCCAACATCGACGGGCTCGAAGTGTTGCGCCGGGTCAAGGAGACGCATCCCAACGTCGACGTCATCATGATCACGGGCCTGTCGCAGGTCGACACCGCGGTGCAGGCCATGAAGCTCGGCGCCTTCGATTATATCTCCAAGCCGTTCGAACCGGACGAACTCAAACTGGTGGTGTACCGCGCGCTGGAGCGGCGGCGGCTGCTGCAGGAGAATTTCACCCTTCGCAGCGAGGTGTCGTCGAAATACCGTTTCGAGAACATCATCGGGTTGAGCCCGCAGATGCAGGCCGTCTACCGGCTGATCGCGCAATGCGCGCCCACCAGTTCGACGGTCCTGATCACCGGCGAAAGCGGCACCGGCAAGGAGCTGATCGCGCGCGCGATTCACTATAACAGCCTGCGCAAGGACAAGCCGTTCGTCGCGGTGGACTGTAATGCGCTGAGCGAGAACCTGCTGGAGAGCGAACTGTTCGGTCACGTCAAGGGCGCTTTCACCAGCGCGGTCGTGAACAAGAAAGGCATGTTCGAGGTTGCCGGCAGCGGCACGCTGTTTCTCGACGAGATCGGCAATATCTCCATGTCGATCCAGGCCAAGCTGCTGCGTGTGCTGCAGGAACGCGAATTCCGGGCGGTCGGCGACACCCGCACGCAGACCGCCAATTTCCGGCTGGTCACCGCCACCAATAAGGATCTCAAGGCCATGGTGGCGGCCGGCACGTTCCGCGATGACCTCTATTACCGGGTCAACATCTTTCCGGTCCACGCCCCGGCGCTGCGCGAGCGCAAAGGCGACATCCCGGCGCTCGCCTATCATTTCCTTAAAGTGTTCAGCGCGGAGCTGGGCAAGAAGATCACCGACATTTCGGAAGGCGCGCTCTCGACGCTCACCAATTACGGCTGGCCGGGCAATGTGCGCGAACTCGAAAACGTCATGTACCGGGCGGCGATCCTGACCGGCGACAGCGTCGTCCGTCAGGCCCATCTCGTGAACATCATCGACTCTTCGCAGCCGCCCGCCGACCTGGCGGTGCCGCGCACCGGCGACGAACTCAAGCGGGTCAAAAAGGCCGCGCGCGAAAAATCGGTGGAGGATATCGAAAAGCAGTTCGTGCTCGAGGCGCTCAGGCGCAACGACTGGAACGTGACCAAAAGCGCCGAAGAGACCGGGATGCAGCGCCCTAATTTCCAAGCGTTGATGAAGAAATACACGATTCGCGTGCGCGACACCGGGCACGACGCCGATCAGGCCGACGGCCCGGACGCCTCGTAAGCGGCCGGTCCGTTGCCGGGCGGGCTTTCAGGGCTCCGCCGCGGCCTTGGCTTCCTCCTCATCGACGTCCTCGTAGCCGGTCATCATCGATTTGAAGTGCGCGATGCGGGTGTGGCCGAGCGTGCCGAGATAGACGTGGACCAAGATGTAGAAAACGAAGGCGATGAACACCAGGACGTGCACGGTGTCGACCACCCGCACGCCGCCGAAGAAATTGACCTGCGCGGAGAAACGCTGGACGTCCCACAGCAGGATGCCGGTGTAGATCTGGATGGGGAACAGCAACATCATGATGATCTGGTAGATCATGCTCTGCAGCGGATTGAACTTGCGATAGACGCCGACGTGAAACGGATTGGGCTCGCCCCGGAAAATGCCGTAGGCGTAGTAATAGACCTGCCGCAGGCTGCCGGTGAAATGCTTCCGCAGGCTCAGTTCCGGGTGATAGGCCCGGATCCGGTCGGAAAATAGATAGAACAGCAGCCACAGGAAAAAGTTGGCGATCAGGACGAAGCCGACGAAATTGTGCACGCGGACGGCGGTGCGGAACGTCACCACATCGATCAGGCCGACATAGCGGATCTGCATGCCCGTCAGAATCATCAGGACGAAGCCGACGGCATTGGTCCAGTGCCAGATCCTGACCGGCAACGGGTGAATGTAGAGTCTGTACATGGTGCAGTTCCTTTTAGCGCGCCCGCGCCGTCATGCCGCCGCCTGCGGGCCGTCGCCGCCGGCCGGCAGGGTGCCGTGACCGCCGTTGTGCGGATGATAAAAGCCGAAGCGCTTGAACAGCCAGCCTAAGGCCACGTGCCCGACCGCAATGCCGACGCCGCCGACGACGGCGAGGATCAGCAGAATATCCAGAAGCTTGATCCGGGTGCCGCCGATCGCATAGAAGCCGCTCACCGAGTCGACCGAGAACGCGGAGTTGAGCACGTCGGCGTTGGCGCCATAGCCGACGCGGCGGCCGTCCGGCCCGACCAGCGAGATGGTCACGCTCTGAAAGGCCTGCGATCCCTCGCGGTGACAAGTGCGGCAATCGCTGATCGCCTGGTCCTTGCCCGCGAGTTGATGCGCCATCGGGCCGGTGAGAACGTCCAAGCGGCCGCGCAAGACGGTCTTGCCGGCGATGCCGCTGCGATTGAGCGTCTGCATCAGATTGTAGAGCGTCCGCGCATCGATTCCCTTGCCGGCCGAATTGGTGCTCGCGTCGAACAGCGGCACGCCGATTTGTTCGGTGCCTCTGGCCTCGCCCTTGGCGTCGATCAGCATGAGGTCGACTCGGCGCTGCGCCGTCGGCGCGTGGCAGGCCGGGCAGGACACGACTTCGAAATGCAGGGCGGCGTTCGGCAGCCATTTCTGGTGCGCTTCCAGCACGCCGGCGTGGCAGCCGAAACAGGCGGCCTCGGGACCCTGGCCGTGAATGCCGGCCGCGATCGGCTTCACCGCGTGGGCGGTGTGGCAGCCGGAACAGACCGGCGCATAGCTGTCTTTGGTGTGTAGCCGCGCCTTCGCGTGCATGCTGCCGAGGTAGGCGGTGTAAATATCGGCATGGCAGTTCTTGCAGGGCGTCTGCTCGACCGTTGCCGCCGCACCCTTGATGACGGCATGCGGGTTATGACAGTCGGTGCAGATCGGTGCCGCCGGATTGCCGTTGCGAACCAGCGCGGCGTGAACGCTGCTTTCCCATTGCTCGAATTTGTCGGCGTGGCAGGTGCGGCATACCTGGGTCATGGCGAGCGCAAAGCTGCGCTTGCTGGCGATGTCGTTTTTCTCGGGCGGATGCTTGGCGGGATCGACGTCGGAATGGCAGCTGGTGCAGCCGTTGGCGCCGTGGACGGACTTGACGTAGCCGTCGCCCGGCACGTGCAGTTGCAGGGTATCGCCGTCCGCCAGTTTTTTCTCCATGCCGGCGGCGCCGTGGCAGCCGAGGCAATATTGGTCGGCTTTGGAGGGCGCCGGGTCGGCGGCGAAAGCCGGAGGCGAGGGCGGTAGCAAGGTAAGCGCCGCGGCAATGGCGGCTATAGCCAAGCTCGTCTGCAGGAACCCGGGCAGGATTTTGCGCGAGGCGTCGTAGCGATCCGATTTCCGCCCCATGGAACCCTCGCCTTCAAAGTCGTCCGGGAGGCCGTAGACCCCCCGGAATAATCAAGAGACTGCTGAATTATCTGCGGCAAGTCGACCGGGCTTTCATTGATCTATCTCACTCAGCGCGCCGCGGCTGCGACCGCCCGGCCACCCATCCAGGCCAGCGCGGCCAGGCCGATGAAGGGAAAGAGGACGATATAGGCGAGGCCGAGCAGTGGGGCGGCAACGGCCATCCCGACATCCTTCAAGACGCGGGCGGTGGTGCGGACCGCTTGGAATCTGGCGGCGACACGGCCCGCCAGCACGGCCAGAACCGCCAGCCCGACGAGGGGAAGCGCGATGATGTAGGCCAACCCGAAGAACGGGGCGGCAAAGAACAGGAAGATGTTCTTGAGCGCATTGCCCTCGGCTTCCGGGGCCGTTGCGGCTTTCGCCGGCGCGTTGTTGGCGACGACATAGAGCTTGGTGCGCGCGACCGGCGCGGTGAACACGGGCTCTTCCTCGATGCGGATTTTGCGAAGGGCGGTCATGGCGAACTCCTGTTTTTTGTCTGGTTTTCTTTCTCGGTTGCTACATCGCATAGGTCGTGCCAGCCGCCGGAGGCGGCCTGATATCGATTACATTTCAAATGCTTAGATGATCTTTCCGGCGCCGCTGAAAGGCTTGGGCGGAGGCTTTGAGTATAGTTTTTTTGTCCAATGCGGCCGCAGGGCCGTTGGATTTGCAATCATCTCAAATACTTAGGCTATTTTCGCGATGTATGTTTTTGCTATACAGCCGGAGCTCGCAGCGAAACCTTCTGGGCGCGCGGGCCCGGTCCGACGTAAAAAAGGCCGGGAGGAAATCCCCGCCTCGCGGCCTCGCCCTTGGACCGGGCGAGACCTCAGTTGGCCATTTCCACACTCAATCTTTGGTCCGCGCCGCCACCGCCCGGCCCGCCAGCCAGAGCAAGGATGCCAGGCCGATGAACGGGAAGAGCACGACATAGGCCAGTCCGAACACAGGCGCGGCGAACACCATCGCGATGTTCTTCAACGTCACAGCTACCGCGCGCACCTTGTCGATCTTGAGGGCGGCGCGTGTCGCCAGCACCGCCATGACGCCGAGGCCGACGAAGGGCAGCGCGACGATATAAGCGAGGCCGATGAAGGGCGCGGCGAAGAACAGAAGGATGTTCAGCAGCGCGCTGCCGCGGACGGCCGGTTCGGCGCGCGGCGCTTCAACGGGCGCCGGCAAAGCCAACACTTGCGCCGTGGGAACGGCGAGGGCGTCGCGGGCGCTGTCTTCGATCATCGCGGGCGACAGCGGTTTGTGCACGAAGCTCGAGACGCCAGCGGCCTTGGCGCGGGCTTGCGCGGCATCGGTGCCGTAGCCGGTTATGATCACCACCGGAGTCCACGGTTTGCGCGCCTTGACCTGTTCGGCCACCTCAAGCCCGCTCATTCCGGGCATGCGGATGTCGGTATAGACGAGGTCGTATTTTTCCTCGTTCAGCTTGCGCAACGCCTCTTCGCCGGTTTCGGCGGTGATGACGGCGTAACCCTTGCCGGTCAGAACCCGGTCGATGCTCTTGCGGACGGCCGGATCGTCGTCGACGACGAGTACTTTGCGGGATGCGTTCATGGCCTTCTCCTTTTGGAATTTCTCTGTGCTGGTGTGTGTTGGAATGGGTCCGTGGTTGTTTCTTCAGGCTGCGCAGGCGCCGCTGGCGGCATCCGTCTTTTCCGGAACCCGCCGCAAGGCCCACTGTTTTCGGGTCATGGCGGCGTCGGCGACGTTGATCACGTCCTGCGGGCCGACCGGCTTGGCGACATAATCGTAAGCGCCGAGCCGCACGGCCTCCTTGGCGCTGTCCACGGTCGGATAGCCGGTGATGATCACCACTTCGCTTTCCGGCCATTTCTGCTTGATGGTGCGCAGCACCGAGAGGCCGTCCTGGCCGGGCATGCGCATGTCGAGCAACACGACGTCGAAGGGGTTCTGCTCCATCGTTTCCAGCGCCTCTTCGCCGTTGCCGGCCGTCGCGATATTGCAGGAGATGCCTTGCAGCGACCGCAGGTAGCTCCAGCGCACCGTTTCGTCGTCATCGACGATGAGAATTCTGTTGTTGTCGGTCATCTTCGCCACCTTGCTTGCAGTCAGGTTCGTACCGACTGTTCAGCAAGCGCCATGCCACTGCTTGGCCGGCGGCGCTTTTAACAATCGGGACAATGGCTTGAATGGTGGAGCAGGCGGGCAGACTGCAATCGCCGGCGGGGCCGAAGTACAAATTTTCTGTACAGGCGGCGGGGCGTCGCGACGGAAAGCCCTGCTGTTTCGGGCAATGTTTCGGATCGGCCGCCGCATATTTTTTAAATCGGGATGTTTCGTTACGGGCCGAGCGCGACGCCGGCCGTTGACTGGCTGGTATTTTCGGCCTTGTTTAGCCAGCGCACAAAATATGCATATGCGTGCAGGTGAGCCATGCAGCTTTTCACGACCGCCGAAGCCGCCCGTTATCTTCGCCTGAAGGAACGCAAGATCTACGAAATGGTGTCGGAAGGCACGGTGCCCTGCACCAAAGTCACCGGCCGCTGGCTGTTCCCGAAGGCCGAGCTCGACCATTGGCTGGCTTCCAGCGTCACCCGGCCCGCCGGCATGACGCGCGCCGAACCGGCGCCGATCATCGGCGGCAGCCACGACCCGTTGCTGGAATGGGCGCTGCGCGAGAGCGGCTCGGGCTTGGCCACGCTCGCGGTCGGCAGCGAAGCCGGTGTTGCCCGGTTCATCGCAGGCGAAACCATCGCCGCCGCCATTCATCTTCACGCCTTGGAAGACCCAGAGGCCGATGCCAACGTGGCCGCCATTGCCGCCCGCAACGATCTGCAGGACGCGGTGCTGGTCGCCTTCTGCCGCCGCGAGCAGGGCTTTCTGCTGGCGTCCGGCAATCCGCTCAAGATCCGTTCGATCGACGACGTGATCGCCAAACGCGCCCGCGTCGCCGTGCGCCCGAAAGGCGCCGGCGCGCAATTGCTGCTGCTCTCGCTGCTGCACCGGGCGAAGGCCGAGCTGGACGCGCTGGTTTCGGTCAGCCCGGTCTGCCCGACCGGCCCCGACATCGCGCAGGCAATCCGCGCCGGCCGCACCGATACCGGCATCGCCACGCGGTCGGTTGCCAATTCCGCCGGGCTCGATTTCGTGCCGATTGTCTGGGAACCGTTCGACCTGTTGATGCGCCAGCGCGATTATTTTCGTCCGCCCTTGCAGGCGCTGATCCGTTTTCTGCAATCGGACGAACTCGCCGCCCGCGCCAAGGAAATGGGCGGCTTCGATCTCGGCGCCGCCGGCTCGGTGCGGTTTGTGGTTTGAGCGACCGCACTGTAAGAAGCGCCATGACCGCCAACGACACGCAAGCGTGGCCGAGCGAACTGCGGCTGCACAAAGATCGCAAGACGCTCACCGTCACCTTCGCGGGCGGCCATAGCTTCGATCTGCCGGCGGAATATCTGCGGGTGAAGAGCCCAAGCGCGGAAGTGCAGGGCCATTCCGCCGAGGAGCGCAAGACCGTTCCGGGCAAGCGCGACGTCGGCATCCTCGAGGTGCTGCCGGTCGGCAATTACGCCGTCCGGCTGGTGTTTGACGACCTGCACTCGACCGGCATTTTCGGCTGGGAATACCTGCTCGAGCTCGGGCGCAACCAGGCGCGCTATTGGCAGGATTATGTCGACGAACTGGCGGCCAAGAACTTGTCGCGCGACCCGCCGGCGCGGCGTCAATAATTCAAGCCGAGATCGCGACCGGCACGTTTGCCGCCGCGTCTTCCAGGATCATGCCGGCGCCTTTCTCCGCGATCATCACGACGGCCGCATTGGTGTTGCCGGAGATGACCGTCGGCATGATCGAGGCGTCGATCACGCGCAGGCCCTCGATGCCGTGCACGCGCAGTCGCGCGTCCACCACAGCGGCCGGATCGGAGCCCATGCGGCAAGTACTGGTCGGGTGGAAGACGGTCGAACCGGTGGCGCGCGCAAAAGCCAAGAGGTCCGCATCGCTCGTGCAGGCGGGCGACGGCGCGCGCTCCTCGGCGATATAGCGGCGCATCGCTGGACGGCTCATGATCTGTCGCAGCAGCTTCATCCCGGCGACGACCGTATCGCAATCGAAGCGGCTCGAAAGATAGCGCGGCGCAATCGCCGGCGGCATTGCCGGATCGGCCGACTTGATGCGCACGAAGCCGCGGCTCTCCGGCCGCAACTGGCAGACCGAGGCGATGAAGCCTGGAAATGGATGCAGCGCGGCGCCGGACGCGTCGCCGCTGAAGATGATGAAGTGGACCTGCACATCCGGCGTCAGCGCGTCCGGATGGGTGCGAAAGAAGCCTCCGGCATAGCCGGCGCCGATGGTCAGCATGCCCTTGCGCGACAGCGCGTAGCGCAGTCCGGCGCCGATGCGCTGGCGCCAGTTATTGACGACGTCGTTCATCGTGATCGGCTCGGTGCAGCGGTACTGCATGCGGACTTGAAGATGATCCTGCAGGTCGGCGCCGACGCCCGGCATGTCGGCGACCACGGATATGCCGAGCGATCGCAGCAGTGCCGCCGGCCCCAGTCCGGAGAGCTGAAGTAGTTGCGGCGAATTGAACGCGCCACCGGCGACGATCACTTCGCCGCGCGCATGGGCAACATGCGTGGTGCCGCCGCGCCGGTATTCGACGCCGGTGGCGCGCCGGCCGGAAAACAGAATGCGGCTGGTCAGGGCGTCGGTCACGATCTTGAGGTTGGGCCGGCGCCGCGCTTCGCGGAGATAGCCGACGGCCGTCGAGCAGCGGCGGCCATTGCGCGTCGTCAGTTGGAAATAGCCCACGCCTTCCTGGGCTGGCCCGTTGAAGTCGTCGTTGCGCGGAAAGCCGGCCTGCTGCGCGGCCTCGATGAAGGCTTCGCACAAAGGATGCGGTTCGCTCACGTTGGAGACGGCGAGCGGCCCACCCGTCCCGTGCAGGGCATCCGCGCCGCGCTCTTGATGCTCGGCGCGCCGGAAAAGCGGCAGCACGTCCTCGAAGCTCCAGCCGGCGTTGCCGAGCTGGCGCCAGTGGTCGAAATCCTGCGGCTGGCCGCGGATATAGAGTAAGCCATTGATCGAACTCGATCCGCCGAGAACTTTCCCGCGCGGCTGGATCAGCGTGCGGTTGTTCATGTCCGGCTCCGGTTCGGTCGAATAGAGCCAGTTGACCTTGGCGTTGTTGAACAGCTTGCCGTAGCCGAGCGGGATGTGAATCCAGATGTTGCGGTCGCGTCCGCCGGCTTCCAACAGCAGCACGCGATGGCGGCCCGAAGCGGTGAGGCGATTGGCCAGGACGCAGCCGGCCGACCCAGCGCCGACGACGATATAGTCGAAAGACTCAGAGTCCGGTGTTTGCGCCATGGCCCGCCCTCATTCCCAACCGCTGCGGGGGCGCTTGCCCACCCCGGAAAGTCCGCAATTTCCGACACTTCTTGACCGGCCCTGCGCGGGCGGAATCGCTCGCCCGGAACTCGACAATGCCAAATCTATCGAAGTTGTTGCGGCGCGATATTCTCGCTTGGCGCTAGGCACCCATTCCGTTTGAGTATAGCCTTAATGCAAAACAAGAATAACTCAACGTCAACAGGGAGGAATGCCTCGATGCGTTCAGGAATGTCTCGACGGACAGTATTGAAGACCGCAGCCCTCGCGTCGACCACGATGATCACGGCCCCATATGTGCGGGGCGCTTACGCCGCCGGCTCGCTCGCGCTCGGCTGCTGGGATCATTGGGTGCCCGGTGCCAACAAGGCGCTGATCAAGCTCTGCAATGAGTGGGGCGAAAAAAATAAAGTCGACGTGAAAATCGATTTCATCACGTCGCAAGGCGAGAGGGACAAGCTCACCGCCGCCGCCGAAGCGCAAGCCGGCACCGGCCACGACATCATGTCGCATCGCGACTGGAACATTAAGATTCACCAGAACGTGCTTGAGCCGCTCGACGATGTCGTCAATGCGCTTATCAAGAAGTACGGCCCGATCAGCCCGGTCGCCGAATATCTCGCTCGGATCAAAGGCACGTGGCGCGGCATTCCGACCACGGTTGGCAGCCAGGTCAAGCCGTGCTGCTCGCGACTCGATCTTTACAAGGAGCACGCTGGCCTCGATCTACGCGACATGTTCCCAGCAGATGAGTCGAAATACGACAGGGCCAAGACCGACATGTGGACGTGGGACGTTTATCTTGAGTCGGCTCAGAAATTGTACAAGGCCGGTTTCCCGGTCGGCTTGCCGATGGGACAGACCTCTGACGCGATCGACTGGGTCGGTGCGCTGTCCAATTCCTTTGGCGTCGTGTTCGTCGATGCCAAGGACAACATCAAGATCAACTCTGACGAAACCCGACAGATGCTCGAATATCTCAAGAAACTGATGGCGGTGAATCCGCCTGAGGTTTACGCTTGGGATGATGCCGGCAACAATCGTTGGCTGATCTCTGGTAAGGGCTCGAGCATCATGAATCCGCCGAGCGCCTGGGCGGTCGCCAAGCGCGACAATCCGAAAGTGGCGGAGAATTGCTGGACGCACGGGATGCCGAAGGGCCCGAAGGGCCGCTTCGTCGGGCAGCTGCCGCAGTTTTACGGGCTGTGGAAGTTCTCCAAGAACAAAGCGGCAGCAAAAGATCTGCTCACCTACATCTCGCAGAAGGAATCGGTTGCTCAGCTGGTCGAGGCGTCGGTCGGTTACGACCTGCCGTCATTCAAGACCATGTACGATCTCGATACTTGGAAGACGGTCGAACCGCCGGTTGGTACCGTTTACAGCTACCCGCCGCGCGGTGACGAGCAGACTTCAATCGCCGGCGCTCCGGCGCGCTCGGAGGTTGGCGCCCAGATTTACAATCAGGCCATCAACACTGTGATGGTAGCGAAGTTTACGCAGGGCAACGAGAAGCTCGACGACGTGATCAAGTGGGCCGAGAAGGAACTCGAAGGCACCTTGCGCGCCTAGGCGTTCTTCAAGGCTTGAGAAACACGTGAATGCCGGCCTTGGGTGGCCGGCGTGTGCGAGTGCATGAATCCCGACAGGATCGTGATTATGGCCGACACCGCTCGAACCTGGATTCCGTCAGCGATGGCGGACACCGCCGCGGCGCCCGTCACACGCAACGGATTTCAGCGCCTGATGCGCCGCCGCTCCACCATCGCGGTGGCGATGTGCGTGCCGCTGATGGCCATCGTCGTGTGCCTCATAATCTATCCGGCGTTTTATTCGATTTACCTCTCGATGCTGAACAAGGCGCAAACGCGCTTCATCGGCCTGTCGAACTTCGCCTTCCTGATGTCGCGCGACACGTTCTGGATGGTCGCCGAGCAATCGACGATTTTCGCGCTTTCTGCCGTATTCTTTAAGGCGCTGATCGGGCTGATCACCGCGCATCTCGTCAATAACCTGCCGGTCAAGGGCCAGCGCAAATGGCGTGGCATGCTGCTGGTGCCGTGGGTGATCCCGCTGGCGCTCTCGACGCTCGGATGGTGGTGGATGTTCGATCCGACAAATTCGGCATTCAATTATACGCTGAGAAGCTTCGGCTTCGCGGGAATTCCCTGGCTGAGCGATCCCTATTGGGCGCGCTTCTCGGTGATTCTGGTCAACGTTTGGTACGGCGCGCCGTTCTTCCTGATCATGTATCTGGCCGCGCTCAAGTCGGTGCCCGAGCAGCTCTATGAGGCCGCCTCCATCGACGGCGCCACCGCCTGGCAGAAATTTCGCCACATCACGCTGCCGATGATGCATAACATCATCGCCATCACGGTGCTGTTCTCGCTGATCGTTACCTTCGCCAATTTCGACATCGTGCAGATCATGACCGCGGGCGGTCCGCGTAATATGACGCACATGTTCGCCACCTACTCATTCCTGCTCGGCATCCGCTCCGGCGACCTTCCGCTCGGCGCCGCGACGTCGCTGTTCATGGTGCCGATCCTGGCCATCGCCGCCGTGTTTATCCTGCGCGGCGTGCGCAAGCGCGGGAGGGAGATCGCATGAGCACAGCGACAGTCGCAGTTCCTCTCACCCGGCGCATCGGTATCGGCGCCAGCCTGACGCGTAATCGCCGCTGGGCGCTGATCGTGTCCTACGTCTTCCTGATCATATTTGCGATCTTCTTCCTGTTGCCGCCGTACTACATGGTCGTAACGGCGCTCAAGAGCGACGCCGAGATGGCGCGCTTGGCGACCAATCCGTGGTTCATTTTCGACGGTGTCACGCTCGATCAGTTCAAGATTCTGCTGTTTCAGACCGACTTCCTGATCTTTTTCAAAAACACTGTGATCGTGACGGTCTGCGTGGTGGCGATCACTATGGTCGTGAGCGTGCTCGCGGCGTTCTCGCTCGGCCGCATGAAATTCTGGGGTTCCAGCATCCTGGCGACCGGCATTTTCCTCACCTACCTGGTGCCCGACACGCTGTTGTTCATCCCGATGTTCCAGATCGTCAAATCGATCGGGCTGCTCAATTCCTATTGGGGCATGGTGCTGGTCTATCCGACGCTGACGGTGCCGTTCTGCACCTGGATTATGATCGGCTACTTCCAGTCGATCCCCAAGGAGCTCGACGAGGCAGCGCTCATCGACGGGGCCGGCCACATGCAGATGCTGTTCAAGATTTTCATACCGGTGGCGCTGCCCGGCATTATCGCGGCGATGATCTTCGCCTTTACCGTCTCGTGGGCGGCCTTCGTCTATCCGTTGGCCTTCCTCTATTCGTCCGATCAGCAGGTTCTCACGGTCGGCACGGTGACTAGCCTGATCCGCGGCGATGTCTACAAGTGGGGCATGCTGATGGCCGGGGCGCTGCTCGCCGCGGCGCCGCCGCTGGTGATCTACGCGTTCCTCATGGACTACTACATCGCCGGTCTCACGGCGGGAGCGACCAAGGGCTGACAGGGAGCCAACCGCCGCTCGTCCCCGCGCATGCGGGGACCCAGAACAAAGTTCTGGATGCCCGCATGCGCGGGCATGAGCGGATAAAAGGCAATTCGGAGGAATAGGCCATGGCGGAAGTCACATTGCGGAACGTGGGGAAGCGCTACGACGACGTCGTCGCCGTCAGCAACGTCAATCTCGATATCCCCAATCAGGAATTCGTCGTGCTAGTTGGCCCGTCCGGTTGCGGCAAGAGCACCACATTGCGGATGATTGCGGGCCTGGAGGAGATCACCGACGGCGAAATCTCGATCGGCGGGACCGTGGTCAACGACTTGCCGCCGAAGGACCGCGACATCGCCATGGTGTTCCAGAACTACGCGCTTTATCCACACATGACCGTTGCCGAGAACATGTCGTTCGGCTTGAAACTGCGCAAATTCCCTAAGGTCGAGATCAAGGAGCGGGTCGACAACGCCGCCCGCATTCTCGACATCACCGAATTGCTCGCGCGCCGCCCCAAGCAGCTCTCCGGCGGCCAGCGCCAGCGTGTCGCCATGGGCCGCGCCATCGTGCGCAATCCCAAGGTTTTCCTGTTCGACGAGCCGCTGT
>PMAF01000013.1 GCA_003152455.1 Hyphomicrobiales bacterium | reverse complement strand
CAACAACCGTGGTCCAGTGGCACCGCAAAGGCTTTCGGCTCTACTGGCGATGGCGATCACGCCGTCTGGGACGGCCCAAGATGAACTCAGAGATCCGTGAACTGATCCGCCAGATGAGCGTGGCCAATCCCCTCTGGGGTGCCCCCCGCATTCATGGCGAACTGCTCAAGCTCGGCATCGAGGTCAGCCAAGCCACGGTCGGGAGATACCTGCCGTGGCGGCCCAAAATCCCCTCCCCGACCTGGCGTAGCTTCCTGCACAACCATCTGACCGAGATTGCGGCGATCGACATGTTCGTTGTTGCAACCGCGACGTTTCGGCTTCTCTACGCCCTGATCGTCCTCCGCCACGACCGAAGAACAATCATCCATTTTGATGTCACCGAAAATCCGACGCAAGCTTGGCTCGCGCGCCAGATGACCGAGGCATTTCCCTGGGACACTGCGCCCCGCTATCTGCTGCGGGATCGTGACGCGCCGTATGGTCAGAGCTTCCGCGATCGCGTTCAGGTGATGGGAATAAACGAAATCGTTACCGCGCCGCGATCACCCTGGCAGAACGCTTATGTCGAGCGGATCATCCGTTATCACCGAGTGCATTCGGGACACATGGTGAGCGTAAAGGTCAAGTAATGTTCGGAATAGATCCGAGCCACTTGCCTGTGCAACAATCCGTCGCTTAGACCGCGGTCGCCGCCTTAACGCCGATTGAGCTTTGGGAAATCCAAGGTTTGGACGACTACACGGTCATCTTGCGCAATCGCACATCTTCGACCTTCTTAGCGGGATCTCACGTCTACCGAGGAATTCTTATCGCGGCTGCAAGCCCGCGCTAGCCACGAGAGTGCGATATTTCTCCACGTCACGACGCAGGAGCCGAGCGAACTCTTCCGGAGTGCCGCCTACCACCTCCTCGCCTTCCTGCTCCAGACGGGCCACCAGTTGCGGATCCTTCAGTGATTCCAGAACCGCGCCGCTCAGTTTCGCAGTAATCGCGGGCGGCAATTTGGCTGGCGCTTCAATTCCGTACCAGCCATCGACCGCAAATCCAGTGAGACCGGCTTCGGCTACGGTCGGAACATCCGGCAAGGCGTGTACACGGCGTTCGCTCGATACAGCAAGCGGACGCACCCGCTTGGACTCAATTAAGGAGCGTGCACCCGCAATACTCGAGAAATAAACATCCACATCTCCGCGGATTACGCCGATCATCGCTGGTCCACCACCCTGATACGGGATATGCACCCCTTTCGCGCCTGACATCGTTGCCAGCAACTGGCCGGCAAGATGCGGCACGCTTCCGGTGCCGGACGATGCAAATGAGAATTGATCAGCCGGTGATTTTGCTAGCCGCGCAAAATCCTTGACGGTCTTGAACGATGATCCCGGCGCTGTCACGAGCACATAGGCCGAGCGCGTGATCTGGCTTATCGGCGTGAAGTCCTCCAACGTCCGGTATGGAAGACTCTTGTTGATGTACGGGTTGATCACGAGCGCTGGCGAAACCAGCAGCAATGTATAGCCGTCCGGAGCAGCGCTCGCGACCGCAGCGGTGCCCACGACAGTACCGCCGCCCGGACGGTTTTCGACTACGATCGATTGTTCGAGGACTTTGCCGAGTCTCTCGGCAAGCAGCCGGGCAACAGAATCGTTCGCGCCACCCGGCGCAAATGGCACCACCAGCCGGATCGGGCGGTCAGGATATTCCGCTCGGACCGGGACTGCATGCAGCACGAAAGCCGACAGCAACGCCACAGTCATCCAGAACTTTTTCATCGTTTTCTCCCTTGATCCTATTTTGGATCCTGAAACACGCGAGGCCCCGCGGCGTCCGAGCTACGATGTGTACAACAAGGATTAAGAACGCTCTTTACGCCCAATTACGTTCGTGTATGTGCCTCGACAGCATGTCGCGGTAATCTGGATGGGCTATGCTAACTAATGCCTGGGCCCGCTCTTGTAGACATTTTCCGCGAAGTCGCACTGCACCGTATTCAGTTAGAACATAATCGATATCACTTCGTGGCGTGGTCACTGCCGCACCAAAATCGAGGGTTGGCACAATGCGCGACACTTTTCCATCTTTAGCCGTTGAGGGAAGCGCCAGTATGAATTTTCCTCCCGGTGAGCGGGCGGCCCCACGTGCAAAGTCGACTTGGCCTCCGACACCACTAAATTGCTTAATACCCATGCTCTCGGCGTTTGCTTGGCCCGTCAGGTCTATTTGGATCGCTGAATTGACCGCAACGACGTTCGGATTCTGGCTGATAACCATGGGGTCGTTAGTAAAATCTATAGGGCGCATCTCGATCGCGTTGTTGCCGTTTACGAAATCATAGAGTCGATGACTTCCGAGCATGAAACTGACGACAGATCGACCTGGGCACACTAATTTTCTCGAATTATCGATCGCACCTCGCTCGATAAGGTCGATTGCGCCATCGGACATCATTTCGCTATGGAGGCCGAGGTGGCGCTTATCGACCAAGAAGCGAGCCAGCGCGTCGGGTACGCCGCCTGCGCCAAGTTGCAGGGTAGCACCGTCCTCTACCAAATCCGCCAGGTGGGCGCCGATCTTGTCAGCAATAGGCTCGGCTTTGCGCGGGTGAAGTTCGGTGTGAGGATAAGATACATCGATGACATAATCGATCTCGGAGTAGCGCACGTTGTGAGAACTATATGTCCACGGCACCTGATCATTGATCTCAGCAACGAAAATGTTTGCCGCCTGACGTGCCGCCTCAACGTAAAATAAATACGTGCCGTAGGAGCAATATCCATCTTTATTCGGCGGCGATAGCTGGGCCACAGCCATATTAACTGGAAAGGTGCCGTCGCGTATCAAGCGCGGCCAGTCCGAGAGATAGCACGGTGTATAGTCCGCGCGCCCCTCGGCAACGGCCAGACGCGCATCGTGCGAAACAAGGACGGTGTTTTGTCGAAGATGACCGTTGAAGGGCGGCGCCAGGTACGACACGTCGCCGATGACACGGCTATGCATGATCCTGACGTCATTAAGCGTTTCGGCCCGGGCTTCCAATGCCTCCAAGAAGCGGCGTGGCAACGCACTGCCAGCGCTAAGAACCAATGAATCTCCTGAGCTCACCATGGCTGCCGCTGCTTCAGCGGTAATCAGGCGGGGGAGATTCAGTTTATGATGGATATTCATGGGTTTAAACTGTGATCGCTTCATAGCCGGCGTGCAGGGCCTTGCTGTTCAAAGCCTCGGTACCTTTTGGGATACGGGCGAGCAGCGTCCGCTCCAAATGATCTATGCTTAAAATTCCCAAAAGTTTGGCTAGGGCACCGACGGCGACGACATTGGCGACGAGGCGGCGGCCGAGTTGATCGGCAATTTCCGTCATGGCAACAGCGTGGGCCGGCACTTTCATGACAGCCGGCTTCACAAACATGGGATCGTAAAGAATAAACCCGCTTTCGCGCACCTTGTTGGCATAGGTTTCGAACGCCGCCTGGGACATGGCCAACAACACGTCGGGCATTTCAACCCGGGGATGAAGTACCTCATCGTCGGCGATGACAACTTCGGAGGTCGATACGCCTCCGCGGGGGGCCGGACCGTAATTCTGCACTTGGACCGCTTGGAAACCGCCCAGGATGCCCGCTGCTTCGGCAAAAACGGTTCCGGCAAGTTGCAAACCTTGGCCGCCAGTGCCGCTCAACAGGATTTCGCAACGACCGATCCTTTTCGTCGGCTTGACGGCAACACTGCTGGCTAATCCGCGACGGGGCGACGTTACGGTTCTGAGCCGCTGAGACAACTCGGCATGCTGGGCTGTCAACTCGGGGAACGTTTTGTAACACAGTCTCCCGATAACGATCCGGTCCTTTAGCGCGTCGGCAGACAGGGTTTTTGCAAGATGGACATTGATGGCTCTATCCCGATAGCCGAGAATCATTTGGGTGGCGTTCCCAACATCGTTATATCGTCCCAGCATAACGTGACAGTTCTGAATCACTTCGATGAAGGAATATCCTGGGTGTCGCAGCGCTTCTTGAAACATTATTTGCATCTGTCGGGCGTGATAGACGGTGATCCGCCCGACGTGGCCGGCACCGGCGCTAATGGCCACGGCACAAGGATCGAATGCTCGTTCGATCGATCCATAGGGTGCGGTCTGCAGTTTTGTGTTCACCTCTGAAGTTGGGCTTACCTGACCGCCCGTCCGCCCGTAAACGCTGTTATTGAACATAATAACGGTCAGGTCGATGTTTCTCCGCGCGGCGTGAATAAAGTGATTGCCGCCGATGGCTAGTCCATCGCCATCGCCGATAAGCGCGACAACTTTAAGATCAGGACGCGCCAACTTGAGTCCTGTTGCCGTCGCCAGGCAGCGGCCATGAAGCGCATGGAAGAAATCGAAGGGGAGATATTCGCCGGCGTGGCCAAAACAGCCAATGCCGGCAACGAAAGCAACTTTTCGACAGTCGAGATTCTCTGCTGCGATTGCGCGAAGGAGCGCTTGGATGATGATGCCATCGCCGCAGCCGGGACACCAGGTCGTCGGTGTGTGTTTCAATTCGATGGCTTCTTGGCGCAGCCGCGAAACCGGCCCATCGCTGAGCTTTGTTATATCGCGGAGCACGATATTTTACTCCCTATTCATTCTGTTCAGTTTGAAGCAGCCGCGATCGCTTCGAGCATCGCCCGTGGCGAAATCGACTGACCATCATTGCGATTGAGCGCTTTAACAGGAACGCCTGTGCCCCGCGTGACGCGCTCAATCTCGCCGACGATCTGACCCAGATTCATTTCTGGAACTAGAATCAAGCTTTTATTTTCCGCGGCCTCTGCAACGAGCTTGTCCGGGAACGGCCAAAGAGTTCCTAAACGCAAAACGCCGACTTTCTTTCCATTTGCTCGCGCTTCGGCCGCGGCATGCTTTGCAGAGCGTCCGACCGGACCGTAAGCGATTATCAAGGCCTCAGCGTCTGCTACGCCGGTTGACTCAAAAATGGTGATTTCATTGATCGCTTTGGTTAGCTTGTCCTGGAGGCGATGGAGGTGCTTCTCGACCAATTCCGAGTCGTGAGTCACCGACATGCCGTTATAGTCGTGCACGTGTCCTTCCAGCTTAATGCTATATCCCTCACCAAAATCCGCTAATGGCGGGACACCGCCCTCGTCGGCATCGAAGGTGTGATCGGTTTTCGCTTCGGGTGGATCTTTGGGTCGGGGCCGCTCCCATAATTTCAACTCTTCTGGGTCGGGCAGCGTGACCACCTCGCGCATGTAACCAAGACCGGCATCCGACAACACGATCACCGGGACCCGAAAGCGTTCCGAAATATTGACGGCCTGCACCACCATGTCGAAACATTCGGCGACCGTCGACGGTGCGAGCACGACGACGGGATGGTCCCCGTGAGTGCCCCAGCGCGCCTGCATCACGTCTGATTGCGCCGGCATGGTTGCGATTCCACTTGCAGGGCCGACTCTCATCACGTTGATAATAACGCATGGGATTTCGATCATGCCTGCCATGCCGATCGATTCCTGCATCAGCGAGAAGCCGGGGCCGCTTGTGGCCGTCATGGCCTTCACGCCGCCGGCCGAGGCGCCCATTACGGCCGACATGCTGGCTAGCTCGTCTTCCAGCTGAATGAAGCGGCCGCCCACCTGGGGCAACCGCTGCGAGAACCCCTCGGAGATTTCGGTTGCAGGACTAATCGGATAACCGGCGAAAAATCGAACGCCGGCGGCAAGGCCACCTTCCACGCAGGCTTCGTTGCCCGACAGCAGGCTTCTAACGGACCTCGACACGAGAGTCCTCCATTTCAACGCTGATGGCCCAGTCAGGACATAGCAATTCGCAAAGCCTGCAGCCCGTGCAGGCATCGATATCGACGACGATAGGTTTGAGGAGGGGGCGCTTATAGGCGAGCACGTGCCGAGGGCAGATATCTATACAAAGATCGCACGATTTGCAGGCTTCTTCGTAAATCACAACTTTGACTCGGCACTTCCTCATTTCCCGTCCTTAGCTTAATAAGAGCGAATAAAGGTGTGCCGATCAATCAAACCTGCCGCTAATTAATCCCTCACTCTCGTGGGGCATTGTTCCCCCATCCGGCGCGAGGCGGTCTTGACTTAGATCAACCCCCCTAAATTTTCTGTGGTTGATCAGTTTGGCACTCACTTCGGCCAGCTGATCCCGTTCGCGTTGGATAGACGTCATGAAAGTGTCGGATCGGATCGAGCAGACTGTCGTCGGGCTGCTCGGTCTATGCGCGTTGGTCATTGGTCTATGGCAGGTGGTCACTTCCTGGAGGTCATCTCCAAGCTCCTCCTGGTGCTGCCGATTCTGGCACCGCCCTAAGGCCGCTCGGCATCTATTCTGTCCAATTCGCGATTATCTACACCCACAATATGGAGATTGGCTTGGTGCACCCGTCGGTCGGCCTCAATCACTAAGTGCTCGCAACCATTACCGCGGCGCCGGTGGGCGAGGTCATCCGCGGCATTCTGCCATTCCTGATTCTGCTGCTTCTATAGTGCTCGGCATTATCACTTACGTGCCGTTCCTGACCTTGTGGCTGTCGAATCTGGTGTTTGGCTAGTGGCGCGGCGCATTTCAGACGATTCCCGCATCACATCGTGTTGCCGCCGTAACGCGTGCTCACACCACCAAAAGGCAGGAAGGAAGCGAAAGAGTCGGACTATTCTCTCTCATGATGGCCGATGAACGGCGAACTGCTCCGCAAGTTCAGTCAGCGTTCGATTACCCTTGATGGCGGCAAGCACCACTTTCGCCGTGAAGGCCGGCGTGTGGTTCCGGCAGGGTCGTCTGCTCATTGTCCCTCCCGATTCGTAGGCACAGCGTGCCCACTGTCAGGCAAAACATCCACTAATCGCCCTGTGCAGATTTGCGGAGCACAGTCTAACCGCCTAAGGTTTCTGGACGCCTCGGCCCACGCTAGTTGGCGCACAGGGGACGACGCTTCTACGGTAATGGCGCCACGCAGCGTTACTGTTGCTTGCAAGGCTGTTTCCGTCGGTCTCTATTGCCTGCCCTCGGCTGGCGTCTTGTTGCGGGAATGAACACCATGACAAATGCGCCAACAATCAGCGAAGATCCGGCCGCCTCGCGGCCCTATTACCGTCTACTTGGTTTGCGCGTCGAGACCGGCATGCCGGCCGGGCACTCGACCGTTCGGCTCGACAGCCGCGCTGAACTTGAGAACAGCCGAGGTGATGTGCACGGCGGTGTGGTCGCCTCCATGCTCGACGCAGCCATGGGCGTAGCCGTGCGGTCGCTACTGGTGAACGGCGAGGGTGCGACCACGGTATCATTGACCGTGAACTATCTGGAGCCAGGCAATGCCCCACTTATAGCCAAAGGGCGGGTCGTGCGTTCCGGTCGCACGATCAGTAGCGCCGAGGCGGTGGTTGAGGACAGTTCCGGACGCATGGTCGCACATGCCATGGGCACCATGCGCATAATTGTACGACAGAAGTGAAACGAAGCCTACGCTTGGCGAGCCGGAATTTTGGCGTACCGCATCCATAGTTGTCGGGGCAAGCTACATTCGCTACCTTCTTTCATAATGCGAAGAGCTTGTTGCTCTAGGTCACACGGGAGAAACAAATGGATCAAGCGGTAACCTCATTTTTGATCAAGGCTCTCTCTCCACACACCGGCGCGGAGATCCGCGGCATTGACCTACGCCAGCCCGTCGACGAGGAAATGCGGACAGCATTGAACCGAGCCTTTATGGATCATGCGGTACTTGTCATTCGCGATCAAAAACTTAGCGCGCATGAATTCTTGGAGGCGATGCAAGTCTTTGGAAAACTTTTTCCGCAGCACAATACCCGCTTCCAAGTGCCGGAATGTCCTGCAATCCACTATATCTCCAATCAAGACAAACTGGAGGACGGGAAGGTTTACATCCCCGGCGAAGGCTATCATACCGATCACTCCAACGATGCCGAACCGCCCAAAGCAACGGCTCTGCATGCTGTGAAGTTGCCAAAAACAGGCGGCGACACGCAGTTTGTAAATATGTATGAGGCCTACAATGCGTTACCCGACCAGACAAAAAAGAAAATCGGTGGGTTGAAGGCGCGTCATGTTTACCAGAGCAAGCACAGCGAGCGTAAACTTCCCAAGTTGTCGGAAGAGCGAAAAAACATCGGGTCGGAGTCTGTGATTCATCCTCTCGTTCGGACCCATCCCAAAAGCGGCCGGAAGGCGATTTACATTAATCCCATTAGAATTGAAGAAATCATCGGAATGGGCAATGCAGAAGCCCTTCCGTTGCTCGATGAACTTATGGAGCACGCAACGCAGCTCAAGTTCCAATACCGCCATAAATGGCAATCCGGCGATGTTGTAATCTGGGACAACCGCTGTTTGATGCACAAGGCCAATGGAGACTATCCGATCGGCGAAGTGCGCTATCTTTATCGTCTCATGCTCAAAGGCGAACGTCCTGCATAGCGGAACGCGGTAGTAGATGCAGTCATCAGATCGTTCTATAGGCGCAAAAAGCTTGCAAATTGTGAATCGGTTGACAGCGGTGTGGTATCGAGGCGCCAGTGCGCCCGGCCTGCAGCGCCTTGGTCCAGTTGGTTCAAGCGAGACAGTCGTCCATTGCTATCGCGTCGATGGCGACGCGGAAGAGAACATGCTCTGGATTGAGGGGTTTAATGATAGCCATTATGTTTTTGAGCGGGCGAAAGACGAGTTGTTGCTCTCGAGCGCAGAAATATTTACTTTCGAGTTGGCGCGGGACGTGGGCATCATATCCGCATCGCCTACACCTTGGCTTTACATTGTTCATACCGATATCCCGCCAGACATCGTTGATGACTACAATTCTTGGTATGACAAGGAGCATCTTCCGCGTCTCGTCGGCGTACCGGGAGTCGAGCGCGCTCGCCGATATATTGCTGACGGCGGCATCAGTCCACGCTATCTAACGGCCTACAATCTTTCGATAAAAGATGCTTTCGAAAGTCCCGCGGGTCTTTACGCTCGTAAAACGGCCTGGACCGAAAAAATGCGGTCGTTGTTTAAGAATACAAGGCGAAAGATGTGCGTCTTGCAGACATAGCGTCTCGCACAGCTTCTGATCTTCTCGACGGCGAAGGCAGCGGACGATAATCCCTGGGCGTATTTCGCTGCAAACCTAATCAACAAGCCGAAACAATAATGTCATGATTTAGTAGTTCTATGATATTATCGTGAAATTTACCCGAATTACCGTTGATCCGAAGCAGATGGGTGGCGTCCCCTGTATCCGAGGATTGCGCATTCCTGTGGCAACTGTTGTGGGAATGGTAGCTGATCAATTAACTGAAGAAAAGATCATTGCGGCGTTTCCCGACCTTGAGCGGGCGGATATTCACGAGGCATTACGGTATGCGGCGGATGCCGTTCGCGAGCGCGAACTGCCCTTAGCTATTCCGTGAGATTCCTAGTCGATAACGCACTATCGCCGATTGTGGCATACGGACTTCGGCAAATTGGCCACGATGCCACGCACGTTCGTGATTATGCATTGCATGCAGCCGAAGACGAGAAGATTTTTGCGCTGGGCAAAGACGAAAATCGCATTCTGCTCTCTGCCGATACTGATTTCGGCACCTTGCTTGCACTTCGGCGCCAGCGAAACCGTCGGTAATCCTTTTCAGGCGAGGAACCGATCGGAAACCTGAACGACAGCTTTCCCTGTTGCTCGCGAACTTGCCCGCGCTTGAAACGGTGCTAGAGCTTGGAAGTGTGGTTGTTCTGGAGGAGACGCGAATTCGTGTCCGTCTGCTTCCCATTGGGGAAGCTGAATAAGCCAGCAGACGTTATTGTGGGCTCGAAATGCGTCAACTCGACGCTATTACCGAGCCGACATTGCCTTATTCGTCGGATCGAGATGAAGCAGGATGTGGCTTGGACGATGGTTTTTCATTTGCGTCGAGCCGACGCAGTTGCTCACTACCAACCGGCACGTATTTGCACTCGCACCGGTCACGCGTGCATTGAGCGAGCGGCAAGCGGGGCACGACGTTGCCCATGTACTCGAGGCCACGTTGCGATCGGGCGGCTTCGCAGGCGCCGCGTCCCGGCGAGAGGTGGACGCTGCGCAGCAAGCCCAGCCCGTGCGCGTTTCGAAGCCCACGTAGCGAGCGGGCGATCTGAGCCAGCGTCTTATGCATTCGTGCCCTTTTGACGGCCGAACCAATATCAGTTGCCTTCGAAAACTGGGCTCAAGCTTAAGTGCATAGATAATCGTTAGGCCTAATGCACGGACGCGCGCTAAGTTAACTCACTCGCAGATTGGCAAAGCCCCCCTTGACGTTTGCTCACGCACAACCGAAGCCGTCGAGGTCGAAGCCTGATCGCAGCGCGATCACGTCATTCGTCGACGTATTCTATGAGGCCAATGAGGGGGTGATGACGCGTAAATGCGGGCCGTCAACGATGGGCATCCGGCGCGACCCGCTTTTAAAATAATGCCGCCAACAAGGGGTTCGGGGATGGTTTCGCTGGCGGCTGCGCGAAAAACGCTAAGCCCGGCGTTGTGTTCCAACATTCGCCAAATGTTTTGAGCCGCTATATCAACGCAATAGGCACAGATGGTGCAATTATCTATCTCGGCCGATAATTTGTTGTCAGGCTAACTCACAAATGAGGTCTGCATGCGCTACCTATACATGGCTTTGGTCTATGTGGGGCTGTTGTGCAATACCGCGGCGTTCGCGGCCGATCCAGTCGGTAGATATCAAGTCGAAGGCGGCAACCCGGGGAACGCTGGCGCTTACCGGGGAACGGTGACCGTGCAGAAAACCGGGCAAACATATCGCGTGGTCTGGACGATTGGCGCGACGAGGTTCGTCGGGACCGGCATAGAAACCAACGATTTCTTCTCGGTCGCGTACGCCGCGCCCGACAAGGGCTTTGGTCTAGCACTCTATCGCCCGAACGGCAGCGATTGGGCTGGCGTGTGGACGGTCGCCGGCGGCCAGACAGTCGGCTGGGAGACGTGGAAGCGTCAGTAATGCTGAATGGCTCTCGATGAATCTATGCATTTCGCCCGCCACACCGCCTCGGAGGGCTCCGGCGCCGGTCGTGGCCTTGGGGGACCATCGGCGTCGCGCCGAAAATCCCTCCACGTCCTTGCGGCGGGTCCGGACGGCGGCCCGACGAGCGGCCGGGCGGCTCGGAGACGTAGCGGCGCCTTCGACAGTGGTCTAGTCTGTCGCACGGGAGGGCGTGCGAGTGGGCCAGCTCCTGGTGATGCTGATCGTGCCGCCGATCGTAGGCGTCGTGACCTACGTCGTCATTCGACTTGTCTCGAAGAGCGACGAAGACGACGGTGACAAAGTGATCCACGAACGCCGACATGGCGTCTGATGAATGGGGCTACCTTCAGTCGAATGTCGGCCCTAGCGCGAATCTCTCACACTACTGGGTGCATCGGGGCTGCGGTCCACATGGCAACTCCGGGGTTGGTGTCAGAACCCCCTGGAATCACGTCGACTCCAGCTACTCAACCTCTTTCGAAACGGCCTTTAAGTGGCGCCTCTGGACTTCCGCCATAAAACACGCGTTTCGTTGACAATTCCCGGCGCATTTATGTAAAATTTATTTAGCACGGCAGCAGGTTTCCATAAAGATTGTTCATTCTTTTTGCAAAGAATGCCTTGGCTTGGCAGGTAGCGGTGAAATTCAATTGATGGGTCATTCAAGAAGTGCCGATATGTGACTGCAAGCCGCATTATGCGGCGGTACCGAATGTCAGATTCGGACGACGGGCCAGGGAAAGTACAGACGAGCCGAAAGCAAGTACTCTCAAATAGGGATACCGAGATATGCAGGTCGTAGGGATTGTACCGGACGGGTTGGATGGAACGAATTTGCATCTCGGGCATGACTATTTGCTGACCGATTCTAACCAACTGGTTTCGACAAATTCAGCTCATTCGCATTCGCCATCCCCGCCCGGCGGTGGTTCGCCTGGCGGCTCGCCCGGCGGTGGCTCGCATGGCGGCCCGCATAGCCCACCGCCCCCACCTCCCTCCACAGGCTCGCCGGCGTCGACTCTTGTCGGCTCGTCGAGTGGCTTGGAAATCAACCTAATCTGGGACTCGTCCGTGACGAAAAGCGCGAACTGGTCCGCCATCGAAGCAGCCGTCGTTGCCGCTGCGCAGCTTTATACGCAGGATTACTCGAATCACGTTGTGCTTAATATTGCAGTCGGTCTTGGAGAAATTGGTGGTTCATCAATGAGTTCCTCGGCGCTTGGTGAAAGCGAGAGTATTCGCTACATCGCCAATTACTCGACGGTCCAAGGTGCTTTGAACACTGCCGATGCAGGGTTGGTAGCTGATGGACTGCTGTCGTCAGGTGCGATCTCAGCAAACAGTCCACCCACTAATGCCAATTTCTTTGTGACCAGCGCGGAAGCAAAGGCATTGGGCTTGGTTGGTAGTTCAACGGCAATCGATGGCTATATCGGTATCAGCGCTTCATCTTCTGTTTATTTTGCTGCCAATGGTGGCACAATCGGAACAACCCAATATGATGCTGTCGGCATCGCTACGCACGAAATCAGCGAAGTCATGGGGCGCATCGGCCTGGTAGGCACATCACTCGGCCCATACAGTAACGTTTATACGCCGCTAGACCTCTTCCGCTATACATCTTCCGGCGTCCGCGACCTTACGCCGACTGCCGGCTATTTCTCGACCAATGGCGGCGTAAGCAACTTGAGCACGTACAACAATCCTAACAATGGCGGCGATGCAACCGACTGGGCTTCCTCTGTGGTCAACGACGCCTATGACGCCTTCGGCACGCCCGGAGTTATTACAACCGTGTCGTCGACGGATATCTTAGAGAACGCGGTCCTCGGCTATAATTTGACCGCAGGAACCCTGCCACCGACAGTGTCCGCCTAAATTCTTGACGAACATCGTGGCGCCGCCGCCGCTTTCGTCGACGAGTTCGATGCCGGCTGACTCCAAGGCGCGGCGGATAGTGCGTAACCTTCCGCTGAGGGCCGCGGTTAGTTTGGGGCGGCCTGGTCTGCGCCGCAGCATCGCTTGTACTTGAGACCTGAACGGCAGGGGCATGGATCGTTGCAGCCGATTTTGCTGCGACGGCCAGCGGTGGGCCTAGTGCTGAACTGAGCGATCTTGCGCAGGATAATGGCTGCGCGCGGGATAGCGGTCGCGGCCTCGTCGAGGAGTTCTTCGATGTTGTCGGCTGGTTCGAAGTCCGGATCCCTGACATCCAGGAAGCCGATGAACGGCGTCAGAAGTGGTTGCAGGCGTTCATCTTCGGCAAGGGAGCTCCAACGTTCGGGTGCAAGTGCCATAGCCTTGCCGAAGCCGCGAACCCAGGTCCGCACGACGTCATGGTTTGGTTTGTCGCTGGCGGCCAAGAACAGCGGGCGATAGTCGACGCGTTCTTTTGCTTCAATTTGTTTGAAGCCGGCATCAAGGGCGGCGATGATGGCATTGTAGTGGTCCATTACCGCGGCGATAACGGTTTGCGTCTGATCGAGGCTGTCGAAGGCGGGCTCGTCCTCGCCCCAGATCCTATCGAGCCAGTGGCTGGGAAGAAGCAAATCGGGCGACAGACGATACCGGCTATTTATACCGGCGATTTTGAGCCTGAAGTGCAGGCTATCTTTCGTCGCTTCCTTAAACCTGGCATGTCGGTGTTGGATGTAGGTGCAAATGCGGGTCCACACACGTTGCACGCAGCATCGATTGTTGGAGCGAACGGCTACGTATTGGCTGTCGAACCAAACCCAAAGAATGTCCGGCTTCTAGAAGCGAGCAGACGAATTAATGGGTTCGAGTGGGTTAACGTTGTTCAAGTCGCAGCAGGTCGAAACATCGGCATATTGATATTGAATGCTACTGATAGTAACGGGACGACTTCGGAAGTGCCCGAAGCTCTCGAACGCTTGATGCATTCTGAAACAGTTACTTCCTTACCATTAGATATTCTAATTCCGCCTAACACTACAGTTGCCTTTTCTGCAGGTTTCTGAATCCATGGGCAACCATGATTCGAAGATCGTGGACGCGGGCAGCATCGATTGAAGAGACGCTTGCGTTATTGGCGGCGTCGCTTCGGCAGATCAAGAAGCGGATACGTCCGTTGTTCAGGCAAGAGCGTGTTGCGACGAATGCAGGCTTGTTTCTGGAAGGTCTGCTCGGAGATGAGCAACGCAAAACCGGTTGGATGCGCGCGGAGGCGGCTGGCGATCCCGGTCCTTGGCGGCAACAGGCGATCCTGGGTCGCAGGGATTGGGATGCTGATGGCCTGCGCGATATCGTCCGTGATTATATCATCGAGCATTTGGCGGATGACGATGCGGTCCTCGTGATCGACGAGACCGGCTTTCTGAAGCAGGGCAAGGCGTCGTGCGGCGTGGCGCGGCAGTACACTAGTTCCGCGGGCAAGATCACGAACTGCC
>PMAF01000164.1 GCA_003152455.1 Hyphomicrobiales bacterium | reverse complement strand
TCCTTCTTGGCCTGGCGCGCCTCGCGCTCGCCCTTCTGCACCATGTGCACGATCTTGCGGAACTCGGCGATCTCGACGCCGGTCTGGCCGGCGAGCTCGTGCACGAGGCTGCGGATCTCCTTGATGCGATCCTTCTCCTTGGCGACCAGCGCCTTCCAGCCCTTGGCCGAGAGTTTCGAGATGCGGTTGAGCCAGCGCGGGTCGAGCTCGTTGCCCATGTACTGCTTGAGGAAGTCCTCGCGCGTGACGCCGTAGCTTTCCGACAGCCGCATCAGGCGGCCCTCGTTCGAAACGAGGCGCTTGTTGATGTCGTAGAGCTGCTCGACGAGGCTATCGATGCGCGCCTGGTTGAGCCGCAGCGACTTCACCTCGGTGATGATCTCGTCCTTGAGCTTCTTGTATTTGCGCTCCTGCGCCGGCGACAGCGAGGTGTTCTTCAGGCGGAACTCGATGTCCTGCTCCTGCAGGCGGCGCAGGCGCTTGAACGAATCCGCGATGTTGTCGAAGGTCTCGACCACTTTCGGCTTGAGCTCGGCTTCGATCGCGGCGAGCGACAGCGAATTCTCCATGTCGTCTTCGTCGTAATCGCCTTCGGCCGCGGATTCGGCCGGGTCCTTCTCCTCGCCCTCGGCGGGAGCTTCGCCGGCCTTGAACGGGGTCGCGGCGGGGGGAGCTGCCGGCGGCGCCACCGGTTGCACGACCTGCAAATGCGGCGCGCCGGGAACCGGCACGGCGCCGGGCACGACGGCTTGCGGAACCGGCTTGCCGTCGGGGCCGATGATCACCGGCACCTGCATCTGCTTGGCGTCGGGGCCGGCGTAGGTCGCTTCCAGGTCGATGATGTCGCGCAGGAAGACTTTGCCGTCGTTCAATTCGTCGCGCCAGATGATGACGGCCTGGAACGTCAGCGGGCTTTCGCACAGCCCTGCGATCATCGCCTCGCGGCCGGCCTCGATGCGCTTGGCGATGGCGATTTCGCCCTCGCGCGACAGCAGCTCGACCGAGCCCATCTCGCGCAGATACATGCGCACAGGATCGTCGGTGCGCTCGGACGGCTCTTTCTTCTCGGTGGTGGCCAGCGCCTTCTGCTTGGTCTCGACCACTTCGCGGCCGGTGTCGTCGTCGTCATCGTCGTCGTGCTCGTCGGCGGCCTTTTCGGTCTCGCCATCCTCGGCTTCGGCGTCCTCGGTCTCCACCACGTTGATGCCCATCTCCGAGAGCATCGCCATGATGTCTTCGATCTGTTCCGGCGAGGTCGATTCGGACGGCAGCACGGCGTTGAGCGCGTCGAAGGTGACGAAGCCGCGCTTCTTGGCGGCCTTGATCATCTTCTTGACGCCGGCGTCGTTGAGATCGAGCAGCGGCAGCGGGGATTCAGGCGAGCCGTCGGCTTCCTTGTCCGGGGCCTCTTCCTTGACCTGTGCCTTAGGCTTGCTCGCCATCTGTTTCTCCTGAGCCTTCTTGGCCGTGCTTTCGAGGCGGGTCAAAACAGCCCTCCTATATATAGGCCATGGCCAAAAGGGGCCGCGCCAGCCAGGCGCCGCCCCGAATCAGGTCGCCAGTGTCGCCGGAACCCGTTTAGCTCCGATTAACCCTGTTAAACCTGCGGGATTCGACCCTTCTTTCCCGCCGGTCCGGCATTTCAGAACCCACCAAAGGGCCCCTGCGCGGTCATGCTCATAAGCTACGAGCGCCTCGGCCGGAAGAGGCTCCGAAGCCCTCGATCAAAGCTTCGGTTCCGTCCATGTTGGCCAGGCGGGCCTTGACGTCGCGGAGCCGCAAATAGTTGCCCTCGCTGGAATCTTGGCCGAGCGCCTGTTCGGCGTCCTTAAGCTCCCTAGTTAGTGAATGCCACTGCCGATGCAAGGCGACAAGCTGCTGCCAGGTCACCAAAACGTCTTCTGGCGCCGCATCCGGCCGGGCGCCCCATACCGACTGGGTGGTGATCGAGGCGGCGACGCGGCCCATGACCTCGGTGAGGCCGCGCTCGGCCAGTTCCGCCCGCACCGCTTCGGCGTCGGCCGCCGCGGCGTGGGCGGCGATATCAACCAAGGCGCTTTTGAGCTTTTCGGCATCGGGATGGCGGAACTCGAGCGAGGCAAACTCCTCCAGGTGGTCGTGCAGCAGCCAGGGATAATTGAGCGCCGCCTGCAGGATCAGCGCCTCGCGCCGGGGTACCGACGTGCGATGGCCGCGATGCAGCGGGCCGGAAGCGAGCTGCTGGCTGACCACCACGTAGGGCGTGTTTTTGCCGCCGGTTGCGGGGCGTTGCGGCGCGCCATTGCGCGGCTGCCAATTGGAGTTGCCGCGCTCGCGCCAAGGCTGGCCATAGTTCTGGCGCTGCCCGCGCTGAAAATTGCCGCGCTGGCTTTGCGCCGGAGCGAAGAACTGCGACAGCCGCGCGCTGAAATCCTGCCGGTAGTATTTTCGTACTGAATCATCGGCGATGCCGCTGGTGACCTCGTTGATGCGCGCCTCCAGCGCCGCGCGCCGCTCCGGCGAATCGAACGAATGCCCTTCGGTCTCGCGCGCCCATAGCATGCCGGCAAGCGGGCGGGCGGCACCGATCACCTCGGCCACCGCCTCGCGGCCGGCGGAGCGCACCAGATCGTCGGGATCCTGCCCTTCCGGCAGCAGCGCGAATTTCAGGCTCTTGCCCGGCTTCAGACGCGGCATGGCGAGTTCGACCGCGCGATAGGCGGCGCGCAAGCCCGCCTTGTCGCCGTCGAAGCAAAGCACCGGCTCGTCCGCCATCTTCCAGAGGAGCGCGAGCTGGTCCTCGGTCAAGGCGGTGCCGAGCGGCGCGACGGTGGCGGCAAAGCCTGCCGTTACCATGGCGATGACGTCGACATAGCCTTCGACCACGATGATCTGCGCGCCGTCATGGGCGGCCTGGCGCGCGGATGCAATATTGTAGAGCGTTGAGCCTTTGTGGAAGAGCGGGGTCTCCGGCGAATTCAGGTATTTCGCCTGCGCGTCCTTCTCCAGCGCGCGGCCGCCAAAGGCGATCACCCGTCCGCGCAAGTCCATGATCGGGAACATCACGCGGTCGCGAAAACGATCGAACGGCAGCGGGATATCGTCGCCGGAAACCAAGAGCCCGGCTTCCACCATGTCCTCGACCGGAATGCCGTGGCTGCCGAGATGCTCCGTTAGCGCGAAGCGCTCATTGGTCGCGTAGCCGAGGCGGAATTTCACTTGCGTTGCGGCATCGAGGCCGCGGTCGGCGAGATAGCCGCGCGCTTTGGCGCCCGTGCGGCCCGACAGCGTTGCCTCGAAGAATTTCGCCGCCAGCTCCATGACGTCGTGCAGCGTCTTGCGCCGCGCATCGCGCTGCTCGTCTTCATGCGAGACTTTCGGCAGCGGCACGCCGGCCATTTGCGCCAGCCGCTCGACGGCCTCGGGGAACTGAACGCCTTCGGTCTCCATGACAAAGCCGAAAATGTCGCCGTGCTTGCCGGAGGAGAAATCGTGGAAGAAGCCCTTTTGATCGTTGACCGTGAATGAGGGCGATTTCTCCTTGTTGAACGGCGATAGCCCGATGAACTCGCGGCCCTGCTTGCGCAGCTTCACGCGGCGGCCAACCACCTCCGACACCGGAAGGCGGGCGCGCAGCTCATCGAGGAACTGGGGCGTGAAACGCATTGAGTCCTGGCACGCCTCGCGGCGCGCGGGTTCGAATTGGACGGTTTGGCCGAATCGGTCGCCCTATCATAGACCGGCAATTTGAGAGTTTCCGAGGCGCGGGCAGGAACCTGCGCCGAACGCCACGATTCGGGGCGTTTTCCTAGTTATCCACAATCGGGCATCCTATACCGATGCCTTGACGATCTTGAAATACGATTGTATATACATAGACAAACTATCTCTCTATGAAAGAGTTTTCCGGATTCGAATGGGACGACAGCAAACGCAGGGCGAACATCGTCAAGCATGGCCTGGATTTCGCCGATGCCGTGGAAGTATTCGAAGATCCAAAACAGTTTGCATATCGGTCGCCCCATCCAAACGAAGAGAGATTTGTATCAATCGGAATGGCGCGCGGAAGACTGATTGCGGTCGTGTTTACGCGGCGTGCAAACAAGGTTCGAATAATTTCCGCGCGACCAGCCCGCAGAATCGAACGAGTGCAGTATGACCGCTAGGAAAAAAAATCGAGAGCACATCGTAACGCTGGTGGCCTCGCTGCCGGACGGCACGCATGTCGTTGAGCATCCCAACGGTCAGCTTGAACGCCGGAAAAGCGAAACCGATTGGGCACGCATCGACGCGCTTATCGACGCGGAAATCGAAGAAGCCGTCCGCAACGATCCCGACGCGGTGCCGCTCGATTTCAATTGGGGCGACGCCCTTCTCGTCATCCCGCCGAAGAAGAAACCGATCTCCATCCGCGTCGACGAGGATGTGCTGGATTATTTTAAGGGCGAAGAGCCAGCCGGCTATCAGCGCCGCATGAACGCCGTGCTGCGCTCCTACATGCAGCAGAAGAAGGCCCCGAAAAGGCGCGCGAAGTAGTCCCTGCGGAACAACCATGCTTTTCCTCACCACCATGCCTTTATGGCTATCGGGCCTTCTCCTGATTGTTCCTACAACCGCGCTTGCCATGGCCGGACCCTATGTGGTCCGCCGTTACATCGAGCTCAGCCGGCTACGCACCAACAACGAGATCGCCGGCTTCAAGTTCGCGACCGTAGGCGTGCTCTACGCGGTGTTGCTGGCCTTCGCGGTCATCGTCATATGGGAAAAGTTCAACGAAGCCGACAACGTCGTCGCCAAAGAGGCCGGCGCGGCCGCGACGATTTATCGTTTGTCACACGGGATCAACGTCGAGGAAGGAGCGGCGGTCAGCAAGGCGCTCACTGCCTATCTGACGGCCGCAATCACCAAGGACTGACCGGCGATGCAACTTGGCAAGGCAAGCCCCGTCGCCAACGAGGCGCTCAACGGTATTTATTCGACGGTTCTCAAATTCCACCCGGCCGACAACTCCGGGGCGATTCTTCTGGCCGAACTGCTCCGTCAGGTCGATCTTGTCAGCGAGGCCCGCCGCGCCCGCCTTGTCACGGCCAACGGCATCGTGCCTGGGATCGTTTGGCTGGTGCTCTTTGGCGGCGCCGCGATCACGATCGGCTTCACGTTCTTCTTCGGCGCGGAAAATCTCCGCGCCCAGTCGGCGATGACGGGGGCACTGTCCGTCTTGATGTTTGCCGGGCTGCTGACGATTGTCGCCATCGACCATCCCTTCGCCGGCCAGGTGACGGTAGGGCCGGAGGCGTTGATCGCGGTCGTCGACGATTTCGGCGCGGCACCCCGGCACTGACTGTTTTGTTCGCCGCTGTCATGCGATTCTACTGCGGCAGCAGGCCCGACTCCTTCACCACCTGCTGGGCGCCCGCGCGGCCGGTCTTGATGTCGCGCGCGAATTCCTCCGGCGTATTGAGCGCCGGCACCAGGCCGCGGCTGATGATGTATTTCTCGCGGAACGCCGGATCGCTGACCACCTTGACGATCTCGCTATTGAGCTTGTCGACGATCGCCTTCGGCGTGCCAGCGGGCGCGAACAGCCCATACCAGGTCTCCGACGGCGTGCCTTTGTAGCCAATGTCGGCGAGCGTCGGCACGTCCGGCAGTTGCGGCGTGCGGATATTATTGACCAGCGCCAGCGGCATCATTTTGCCGGCCTTGATTTGCGAGATGACGTTGCCGAGCCCGAACAGGCCGATCGGCGTGGTGCCGCTGAGGATGGCGGTGACCGCCTCGCCGCCACCGCGGAACGGCACGCGCACCCAGTCGGCGCCTTTGTCGCGCTTGAGGCTGTCCATATAGACCACGCACGGGATCGATGCGGTGAGATAGTTCAGCGTGCCCGGCTTTTCCTTCGACACCGCCACCAACTGATTCACGGTCTTGGCGCCGAGCTGCGAATTCACCACCAGCACCTGGATCAGGTGGAACAGATTGACGATCGGGGTGAGCTTCTCCGGATTGAACGGGATGCTCTTATAGAGGAACTGGTTGTAGATCATCGTGTCGGCATTGATGATGCAGATGGTGTAGCCGTCGGGCGTCGCGTCCTGGCAGGAGCGCACGGCGATATTGCCGGCGCCGCCGGGCTTGTTCTCGATGATCAACGGCTGGCCGAGGCGGCTCTGCAGCGCGTCGTTCAACACGCGCATGAAGATGTCGCTGATGCCGCCGGCGCTCGAGGTGGTGAAGACGCGGATCGGACGGTTGGGATAGTCGTCGGCCCGCGCCGAGCCCGCCACCAACGCTAAAAATGCCGCGAACAAGAATGCCAATCGCACGAGAGTCCTCCCCGATCGATAGCCCCCTATCCGGCGGGCCGATTGAGGCGGACTGTAGCGAAGGAAATCGACGCCGTCATCGCCCCCGCAAGGTCAGCCTTCGACGACTTCGTCGGTATAAACCTTGAAACCGCTGAGGATCGTGCGCCCGAAGCTGGTCGAGAGCGGCACGTCGGCGGCGTCGCGGCCGCGTCCCATCAGGATGCGCCCGATGCGCGGCTTGTTGTGGCGGGCATCGGCGGTGAACCAGCGGCCGGACAGGTAGACTTCGAACCAGGCGCTGAAATCCATCGGCGTGTCGTCGGGCGGAACACCGATGTCGCCGAGGTAACCGGTGCAATAGCGCGCCGGAATGTTCATGCAGCGGCATAGCGTCACCGCCAGATGGGCAAAGTCGCGGCATACCCCGCGGCGCTCGGCGTGTACGTCATGCGCGCTCTTGGTGGCGGCCGCGAATTGATAGCCGAAGGTCACGTGATTATGGACGTAACCACAAATCGCCCGCACCCGCCCCCATCCGGTCGGCGCGTCTTTGAACAGGCTCCAGGCCAGATCCATCATGCGATCGATTTCGCAGTAGCGGCTCGGCAGCAGAAATACAATGACGTCGTCGGGCAGGTTCTCGACCGGGATTTGCTCGGCGTTCGGCATCTCAGTGTCGAGCAACCCGCTGTCGCGCACCGTCGCACGATTGCTCAGCACCGACCGACCGCTCGGGATCACCAGGCGGCCGCACCAGTTGCCGAAACCGTCGTGGTAGTAGTGGATCGGCGTCGGCGCATCGCAAACGATATTTTCCGGCGCCAGCAGGTCCGCCACGCGCGAGGGATGAACGCTGAGCATCACCACCATGGGCGTGGGCTGCGGCGCGGCATACGCGATGTCGAAGCCGATCTTGATCAGCATAACGGCGCCTGCGCTCGCCTAGGGTTACGCCTGCGCGATGACATCGATGTCGACTTTCATGCCGATGGAATCCGAACGCAGCCCGGTATAGGTGCCGCTGAGCGGCAAGGCCTGACGCGGCTCGCGCGCGACCGCGACGCGGATGAGATCGTGGTTGCCGACAATGCCGTTGGTCGGATCGAATTCGACCCAGCCAGCGCTCGGCAAATAGACCTGCACCCAGGCGTGGGTCGAGCCGCCGCCGACGCGCCCCGAACTGGCGCGCACGTGCAGGTAACCGGAGACGAAGCGCGCGGCGAAGCCGAGCGAGCGCACGGCCTCGATCATGAACAGCGCGAAATCGCGGCAGGTGCCGGTGCCGAGCTGCAAGGTTTCCAGCGGCGCCTGAACGCCGGGATCGGTCCTGCGCCGGTAGCGGAACTGTTGCTTGATCGCGTGGGTGATGTCAGTCAGCAGGTCGCGCGAGTTCGTCGGCGGGTCCAACGTGACGAACCGGCGCGCCCACGCCTCGATCGTGCCGTTGGGATCGGGATATTGCCGGCTGATCGAGCGCCACAGGTCCGGCATCTCCTCCGGCTCGTACTGAAACGGATAGATAAGCCCCGCGTCGCCGTGCGGCAGATCGATGCCGAATTTCGGTTCATGGTCGATCGTCGCCTCGCTTTCGAACACCAGGCGATCGGACTGGCCTTCGAATTTCGCGATGCCGACGCTGTTGCCGAAAACGTCGTGGATCCAACGCAGCGAAACCGGCGCCGGATCGACGGTCATGCGCAGACCGATCACCCGGAGATCATGGCTGTCGCGCGGCCGCAGCATCACGCGGTGCTCACCGAAGGACACCGGCTTGGCGTAGCGATATTCGGTCTTGTGGCGGATCGTCAGCACTGGCATGTCATTTTTATAATGTTTCGTAGGCCGTTCTGGCCGTCCCGGTTCGACGCTGCCCTAGCGTAATAGCAAATCGGCGGGGCCGCTGGTCAAATGGTGAGCAGCAAATGCCGTTTGGAGAGGCAGTGAAAATGAGCCCGGCGGCGGAGGCGCTTCTGGCGCCGGATGAACCTGCGGCCGCCATCGACTATCGAGCGACTGGCGCATCGCCGTTCCTGCTCGTTTGCGATCATGCCGGACGGCGCATCCCGCGCTCTCTGCACAATCTCGGACTGGCGCCATCCGATCTCGCACGCCACATCGCCTGGGATATCAGCATTGCCGACGTCGGCCGTGCGCTGGCCGACCGCCTGGACGCCTGCCTCATCATGCAGCCCTATTCGCGGCTGGTGATCGATTGCAACCGGCCGCCCGGCGGCGCCACGTCGATTGTGCCGGTAAGCGACGGAACGCCGATCGCCGGCAATGAAAATCTGTCCGGGCACGACGCCGCACTGCGCTTGCGCGACATATTCACGCCCTATCATCGCACGATCGCCGACGCGCTCGACGCCAGAGCCAAGGCGCGGCGGCAAACGATTTTGATTTCGCTGCACAGCTTCACCCCGGTGTTCGCCGGCTTTGCGCGGCTCTGGCAGGCCGGCGTGCTCTATCACCGCTATGGCGCGCTGGCCGAAGCGCTGCTCGCGCTGTTGCACGCGCCCGGCGACCTGGTCGTCGGCGACAACGAGCCCTATGACGTGACCGACGACACCGACTACACCATCCCCGTGCACGGCGAGCAGCGCGGCATTCCGCATGTCGCGATCGAAATTCGCCAGGATTTGATCGCTGAGGAAGCCGGCCAGCGGCAATGGGCCGAGCGGCTGGCGGACCTGCTGCCGAAAGCGGCGGCGAAAATCTAATCAGCTACTGCAGCTTCGCCTTCACCATCCCGCTCACTTTCGCTATGTCCATCTGCCCCGCGTACTTGCCGCGTAACGCGCCGATGACCTTGCCCATGTCCTTCATGCCGGCGGCGGAAGTGTCCTTGATCGCCGCTTCAATGGCGGCGGCCATTTCGGCTTCCGACATTTGCTTGGGCAGATAGGCAGAGATGATGGCAATCTCCTCCTGCTCCTGCTTGACCAGGTCGGCGCGGTTGCCCTTCTGGTACAGCTCGACCGATTCCTGGCGCTGCTTGATCATCTTCTGCAGCACGGGCAGCACCTCGGCGTCGCCGAGCGGCGGCTTGCCCGCCCCGCGCGCCTCGATGTCGGCATTCTTGAGCGTGGAATTGACCATTCGGAGTGTGGACACCGTCCGCTCGTTCTTGGCCTTCTGAGCCTCGGTCAAAGCTTTATTGATGTCGTCGCGCAGCACGGGGGACCCTTTCCTGGCGTGTTCCTTAATTGGCGCCACGCGGCGGCGCCTTTCTCTCATTCTAGGCAGGCGCGAAGCCGAGTGCGAGGCCCAGCCGTTGGTTTGATTTGGATCAAGATAGCAACGTCAGATTAGACGAACGTAAAGGCTTATATTTTAAAAGTAGTCGAATTTTATGGCGCTCATCACCGAACGGATCGATCAGACCCCCCGCATTCCGCCCGCGTGTCGCCGCGCGGTACTGCCGGCGCCCCGCAGCGTCAAGATCGAGATTTCTCCGCGCTGCAATTACCGCTGCGGATTTTGCGCGCTGCGCACGCGCGAGGAGTAGCCGCGGTGGGACATGGACTTCAGCCTTTTTAAGCGCATCACGCGCGACATGCGCGAGGCCGGCGTCGAGGAGATCGGCGTCTTTTTCCTCGGCGAATCGTTCATGAACCCGCGCCTGCTGGTCGATTGCGTCCAGTATCTGAAGGCCGAGGTCGGCATGCCCTATGTCTTCCTGACGTCGAACGCATCGATGGCGTTTCCGGACGCCGTCGAAGCCTGCATGAAAGCTGGGCTGGACTCGCTCAAGTGGTCGGCGAATGCCGCGGATGCGGCTCAGTTCGAGCAGATCATGGCGGTATCGGGCAAACCTTTCGACCGCGCGCTCGGCAATATCGCGGCCGCCTGGGACGTGCGCGCGCAAAAGGGCTACCGCACCGGTCTCTATGCGTCGTCGATTAAATACGACGGCGGGCAGCAGCAAAAGATGGAGGCTCTGCTCGAGAGCAAGGTGAAGCCTTTTGTCGATCAGCACTATTGGCTGCCGCTCTATTCCATGGGTGCGTTTGCCACCGTGCGCGAAGCCGAGCTTGGTTTCAAGCCGACCGCCGGCAATCAGGGGCGGCTCGGTGCGCTGCGCGAGCCGTTGCCGTGCTGGTCTTTGTTCACCGAGGGGCACGTCACCGCTGAAAGCAAGCTGTCCGCGTGCTGCTTCGATGCGACGTCGAATTGGGTGATGGGCGACCTGGTCGAGCAGCCGTTCATGCAGGCCTGGAACTCGACCAAGTTCACGCAGCTGCGCGAAGCCCACCTGCGGAAAGACGTCCGCGGCACGATCTGCGAAAATTGCGTCGCCTATAGCTGAGCATTTCCGAAAGCTCGCCTGCCTCGGCAAGCTCCGATTTACGGCCCCGCCAACGGGCCATGCAATTTGTGCGGAAAAGCCGGAGATTGGCCGCACAAAACTGCGAGGCGATGGTTTACAAAAGGCGGCAGATGCGCAACTAAGTGGCCATGACCCAGTCGAAAGCCGCGCCCGCCGGGATTTCCGGTGACGCTTGGGCCGAGCCCAAGCCGACGGCGCTTTTGGTGCTGGCCGACGGGACCGTGCTGGAAGGCTATGGCCTGGGCGTCACGGGTACCGCGGTCGGCGAGGTCTGCTTCAATACCGCCATGACCGGCTATGAGGAAATCCTCACCGATCCCTCCTATGCCGGGCAGATCATCACCTTCACGTTCCCCCACATCGGCAACGTCGGCACCAACGAGGAAGACATCGAGAGCGTGAATATGGCGGCGCGGCCGGGCGCCTGCGGCGTCATTTTGCATTCCGCCATCACGCCGCAGTCGAACTATCGCGCCACCCGCAATCTCGACGACTGGCTTAAAAGCCGCGGCATCATCGGTCTGTGCGGCATCGACACCCGCGCGCTAACCGCGCTGATCCGCGAAAAGGGCATGCCCAACGCGGTGATCGCGCACGCGGCCGACGGCAAATTCGATCTCGCCGCGCTGAAGAAAGAAGCGGCAAGCTGGCCCGGCCTGGTCGGCATGGACCTGGTGCCGATGGTGACCAGCGCGCAGCGATTTTCCTGGGACGAGACGCCGTGGGTGTGGGGCCAGGGTTTCGGCCGCCAGAGCAATCCGGATTTCCACGTGGTCGCCGTCGACTACGGCATCAAGCGCAACATTCTGCGGCTGCTCGCCTGCTCCGGCTGCAAGGTGACGGTGGTGCCTGCCAAGACCTCGGCCGAGGACATCCTGGCGCTAAAACCTGACGGCGTGTTCCTGTCGAACGGCCCGGGCGATCCGGCAGCGACCGGCGAATACGCCGTGCCGGTGATCAAGAAGCTGATCGACTCAGGGACCCCGACCTTCGGCATCTGCCTCGGCCATCAAATGTTGGGTATCGCCGTCGGCGGCAAAACCATGAAGATGCATCAGGGCCATCACGGCGCCAATCATCCGGTCAAGGACCTGACCACCGGCAAGGTCGAGATCACCTCGATGAACCACGGCTTCTCGGTCGACAAGGACACGCTGCCGAAGAACGTCACCCAGACGCACGTCTCGCTGTTCGACGGCTCCAATTGCGGCATCGCGCTGAAAGACAGACCGGTGTTCTCGGTGCAGTACCATCCGGAAGCGTCACCAGGCCCGCGCGACAGCCATTATCTGTTCACGCGCTTTGTCGACATGATGCGGCAGGCCAAGAACGGCACAAAGCGCAAGATTGCGTAGGCACCAAACTCCGTTCGTTCCCGCGCAAGCGGGAATCCAGAGTCACACCGCAAGGCATTCGTTTTGGCCCCTGGGTCCCCGCTTACGCGGGGACGAACGGAAGCGGCTGGCGCATAAGCGTTCACGCAGCTAAACAGACGCGCATGTCCGACTGGATCAGCTTCTACGATTTCAAGCATTCGGTGATCTACGTGAATGCGCGTCACCGCGACGTGCATTACCGCACCATTGCCGAGGACATCCGCGCTTACGTACCCTCGCCTACCGCTCAAGTGCTTGACTACGGCTGCGGCGAAGCGGCGTCGTCCGATCTGCTAGCGGCGGCGGGCAGCCATCTAACGCTTGTGGAGGCCGCGCCCAACGTGCGCGCCGCGCTCGCCGCGCGCTATGCCGGCAATCCGAAGATTTCCGTGTTTACGCCCGAGGAGGCGGCGGCGCAGCCGGCGGGCTCGTTCGATCTGATCGTGCTGCACTCGGTGGCGCAATATCTCACGGCCGCCGAACTCGACCGGCTGCTGGGGATATTCCGCCGGCTGTTGAAAGCCGACGGCATGCTCATCATCGGCGACATCGTGCCTCCGAAGTTGGCGGCGCCGGCCGCCGCGCTGGCGCTGCTGCGCTTTGCCGCCGCCAACGGCTTCTTCTTTGCCGCCGTACTCGGACTGATGCGGATTTTCGTGTCGGATTATCTGCGGCTCAAAAAAACCTTCGGGCTCTCGCATTACGACGAGGCGGCGATGCTGGCAAAGCTCAAGGCCGCCGGCTATGCGGCGACACGCGCGACCCGCAATATCGGCCACAATCCGTGGCGGATGACGTTTCTCGCCCGGCCGGCGTGACGGCTCGTCACGCCGCCTGCGTCGAACCGCCGACATGGCTTTGCTTGCGCAGAAGCTCGGTGAGACCGGCTTGGCTCAGGGGCCGAGCAAAATAATATCCCTGGCCCTTGTCGCACGCCCATTCGCGCAGCAGCGCGGCCTGCTCGGCGGTCTCGATGCCTTCGCCGGTGATCGACAGATTCAGCGATTTGGCCATGGCAATGATCGCACGCATAATGGCGGTGTCTTCCGAATCCTGCCCGATGCCGTTGATAAAGGCGCGATCGATCTTGAGGATGTCGAGCGGCAGACGCTTCAAGTATGCCAGCGACGAATAGCCGGTGCCGAAATCGTCGATGGCCAGTTGGACGCCGAGCTCCTTGAGTTGCCACAGCGTCTTGATGGTCGCCTCGACGTCTTGCATGATAACGCCTTCGGTGATTTCCAACTTGAGCCACGCCGGCGCCAAGCCGGCCTCGCGCAGCGCGCGGGCGACCTGCGCCACCAGGTTCTTTTGCTGAAACTGGCGCGGCGACAAGTTCACGCTCACCATCAATGCCGCTTGATCGGGAAGTTCCGCGCGCCAGGCGACGACCTGCCGGCAAGCCTCCTCGAGCACCCACTGTCCGATGGGAACGATCAGCCCGGTTTCCTCGGCGACCGAGATAAATTCCGCCGGCAGCAGAAGCCCGCGCGTCGGGTGCTGCCAACGAACCAGGGCCTCGACCCCGGACACTTCGCCCGATTCCAGGATCACGATCGGCTGGTAATGCACGACCAATTCGCCGCGCCGGATCGCTTGGCGCAAATCATTCTCCAGATTCAGCCTGATCAAGCTATCGGTATGCATGCTGGCATGGAAAACCACATGCCGCGCTCGGCCTTCGGTTTTCGCGCGGTACATCGCGACATCGGCGTTACGCAGCAGAACATCGGATTGGCCTTGGCTGGCATCGCCGAGGGCAATTCCAATGCTGGCGGAAACGACGAATTCCCGGTCACTGATCTTAAATGGGCGAATGAATTTTTGTTCGATGCGCTCGGCCGCCTGCACCGCCTCAAGCTCGGTGGCGAACTCCATTACGATCACGAATTCATCGCCACCCAACCTGCCGACGGTGTCCTCGTTGCGAACGCAGGCCTGCAGGCGTTTGGCCACATCGATGAGCAGCACATCGCCGGCTTGATGGCCGAGGCTGTCGTTGATGAGCTTGAAGTTATCGAGGTCCACAAACAGAACCGCGACGTTGCCCTGCCGGCGGGCGGACCGGACGCGGGCCTGCTCCAGACGATCAACGAACAGCGCCCGGTTGGGTAACCCAGTAAGCGGGTCGTGGAAGACCTGCTGAATGAGCTCCGCCTCGAAAGCCTTGCGCTGGGCGATGTCGCGGGCCGCGGCCACCATGCCGGCCACGTCCGGGTCGTCCAGCAAATTGGTAAGGATCAACTCGACGTAGCGCCAGTCGTCGTCGGCGTCGCGTATGGGCAGTTCAGTGCTGTGCGTGCTGCCCGGCGTGGTCTGCAACTGCACCAAGAGTTCCCGGAACGCGGGTTGGTCATCGGGATGCACGGCCGCCAGCAAGGACTTGCGCAGCAGTCCACCGGCAGCATAGCCCCAGTTCGGTTCCGCGGTCGGGCTCTGATAGGTGACAGTTCCCCCGGCGGTGCAGATCAAAACGACGTCCGACGCATTCTGCACCAAAGCACGAAAACGCTTTTCACTCCGACTGACGGCCGTCGCTTCGTGTTTCATCGCCTGCTCTTCGCGCCGCCTCTGGGCGCGAAGCACACGCGAAAAGAATGCCACCAAAACTATGCCGATTGCGAACACCAGTGGGGTCGCGGCCAGGACACTTTTTTGGAAATAGGCCAGCTCATCGAGACGTCGAAACGCCTCGACATGATGGGAATCGGAAGGCGCGACAACCAGCGACTCCATAGCGTCAAAGCGCGGATCAACCTCGGCTCCGTCGATCCTGGCGGCGAGCGTCGTGTCACCGGCGTCGACCGCCGCGAACATATGATCGATCGCCAGCAGGTAGTCCTTGTGCAGCGTGAGCACCTTGTCGATCAGCGCCTCGTCACCGGGCTCGGCCGACGCGCGCGCGCGCGAGCTGCGCCAGCAATTCGTCGGAAGCGGCGCGATGCCGCTTGCGAACTTCGGCGCTGGGCTCGAGCCGGTATTTGCGTTCCAGCGATTCTTCGGATGCGACGGCGGCACGCGCGGCATCAAAGGCGTCGCTCAGCTCCTCGAAATGCTTGGCCGCGGTTCCTGCCCGATAGGTCGTGAGCGCACCCCAAAAGGCAAACCCGGCAAGCAGGATCAGCACGCCCGCCAAGCCGAACGAGGCCAGCCGGTCGGCGCAGATCCCATAAACCCCGCGTGCGGAATGGGAGAATAACTTTCGGAAATTCAACGAATGGCGCAATGTTCACACCGCATCTGGACAAATATAAGGGGACACCTGACAACGCCTCGCTTAAGAATTCGCGCCGCTTTACTTAAATGATTGGCCATTAATGCTTAACCGTTCGGCACGATTACCTCTGCGGTCGGTGCAATGGTATCGGGTGCATGGGTATCGGCCGCGCCGAGGGGAATATCGGCCGCAATCATATGGCCGATGACGTGCCTCGCCCGGCCGGCGGCTGAAGGCTAATCCCAGCCGCTGGGCACACGGCCGGCTGGATTGGCGACGCGGCCGTCCGGCCGCTTGAGCACGGCGATGCGCTTCATCTCGTCGTCATCAAGCGCGAAATCGAACACGTTGAAATTATCGGCGATGCGCTGCGGCTGCGAAGAGAACGGAATGGCGGCGACGTCTTGCTGCATCAGCCAGCGCAGCGCGACTTGCGCGATGCTGCGTCCGCGCTTGGCGGCAATCTCGGCCAGCACCGGATCGCTGAACAGCCGTCCGCGGCCGAGCGGACAATAGGCGATGAAGACAAGCTTGTGCCGCCGCACCGCGGCCATGAGCTTCGACTGGTCGAGATAGGGATGATACTCCGCCTGCAAGGCGACCAGCGGCTCGGGGCAAAGGTCAACCGCCTGATCGAGCAAACCGATATTGAAATTGGCAACGCCGATGTGACGCGCGAGTCCTTGGCGCTTGGCCTTGGCCAGCGCCGGCATAGTCTCAGTCAACGCGATTGCCGGGTTGGGCCAGTGCACCAGCAAAAGGTCGACGTAGTCGACCTTGAGCGCGGCAAGACTCTCATCGACCGATCTGGCGAAGTCGGCGGCGCGCAGGTTCTCGTGGCTGACCTTGGTGGTGAGGAAAATGTCCTGGCGCGGCACGCCGGAGGCGCGCATCGCCTCGCCGACCGCGGGCTCTGTGCCGTATTTGCGGGCGGTGTCGATGTGGCGATAACCGGCCTTCAGCGCCGCGATAACGGTCTCGGATGAAAGTCCGCCGGTCAGCGGCGAGGTGCCGAAGCCGAGGGCCGGAACGGCGCCGGCTTCCTGGGAAAACACGAGACTGGGAACGGTCATGATCGGGTCTATGATTGCGTGGCGGGAGAGGTCGGCGATCGGCGGGAGACACTAGTACAATTTTACCGGCGTTCAGAAGGCCCCGGCGTTGGCCGGGCCGCTCAATTCGGCCGCAAATAGCTGAATATTTCCGTCCACCGCTAATCCTGCCGGCGCCCTTCCCTGCCCCTCGATTCGGGTCTATATGAGCCGCGCGCGCGAGGCTTGAACCCTCAGCGCGATCCGGGGAGCGCCGGCGCGCGATCAGCAAAAGTGGGAAGCGGTTTTGCGTCCGATCGCGCGCCCACTTAAGAATAGCGCGCTTTCCGGGCGGCTGACCGGTGCCCACTCAGCCTGAAAGCGCGCGATGGCGCGCCCTTTTTTTGTGTCCAGTTTCCGGGAGCCGATGCCCAAACGAACCGACATTAAATCGATCCTGATCATCGGCGCCGGCCCGATCGTCATCGGCCAGGCCTGCGAGTTCGACTATTCCGGGACGCAAGCCTGCAAGGCGCTCAAGGACGAGGGCTACCGGGTTATCCTGGTGAACTCCAATCCGGCGACCATCATGACCGATCCGGATCTGGCCGACGCCACCTATATCGAGCCGATCACGCCGGAGATCGTCGCCAAGATCATCGAGAAGGAACGGCCCGACGCTCTGTTGCCGACCATGGGCGGGCAGACCGCACTCAACTGCGCGCTGTCGCTGCGCAAGATGGGCACGCTGGAGAAATTCGGCGTCAAGATGATCGGCGCCACCGCCGACGCCATCGACATGGCGGAAGACCGCGAGCTGTTCCGCGAGGCGATGACTCGTATCGGCCTGCCGACGCCGCGCTCGCACCAGATCAAGACGCTGATCCAGGCGCTCGAAGCGCTCGAGGATATCGGCCTGCCGGCGATCATCCGCCCCTCGTTCACGCTCGGCGGCACCGGCGGCGGCATTGCCTACAACAAGGCCGAGTTCATCGAAGTCGTCGAGCGCGGCATCGACGCTTCCCCCACCAACGAGGTGCTCATCGAAGAGTCGGTGCTGGGCTGGAAAGAATACGAGATGGAGGTGGTGCGCGACAAAAAAGACAATTGCATCATCATCTGCTCAATCGAGAACGTCGATCCGATGGGCGTGCACACCGGCGATTCGATCACCGTCGCGCCGGCGCTGACGCTCACCGACAAGGAATACCAGATCATGCGCGACGCCTCGATCGCGGTGCTGCGCGAGATCGGGGTGGAGACCGGCGGCTCGAATGTGCAGTTCGCCATCAATCCGGCCGACGGGCGACTCGTCGTCATTGAAATGAACCCGCGCGTGTCGCGCTCCTCGGCGCTGGCCTCGAAGGCAACCGGCTTTCCGATCGCCAAGGTGGCAGCCAAGCTCGCGGTCGGCTACACGCTCGACGAAATCGCCAACGATATCACCGGCGGCGCGACGCCCGCTTCGTTCGAACCGACCATCGATTACGTGGTCACCAAGATCCCCCGTTTTGCCTTCGAGAAATTTCCCGGCGCCACGCAGGTGCTCACCACCTCGATGAAGTCGGTCGGCGAAGCGATGGCGATCGGCCGCACCTTCCAGGAATCCTTGCAGAAGGCGCTGCGCTCGCTGGAGACCGGCCTCACCGGGCTCGATGAAATCGCCATCGACGGCTTCGATCCGGCCAAGGGCATCGACGACGCCGACAACAAGGCGGCCATCCGCGCCGCGCTCGGCACGCCGACGCCGGACCGCCTGCTCAAGATCGCGCAGGCCATGCGCGTCGGCGCCGGCGATGAATTGATCCACAATGCCTGCCGGGTCGATCCGTGGTTCCTCTCCGAAATCCGCGCGCTGGTAGAGAGCGAAGCCGAGATCAAGGCCAAGGGCCTGCCGGCCACCGCGGGTGCGTTCCGGCGGCTGAAGGCCAAGGGCTTTTCCGACAAACGGCTCGGCAAGCTCACCGGCACCGACACTGAGGCGGTGACGGCCAAGCGCCGCGCGCTCGGCGTGCGGCCGGTGTTCAAGCGCATCGACACTTGCGCCGCCGAATTCGCCTCGCCCACGGCCTACATGTATTCGACCTACGAGACGCCGTTTAACGGCAAGGTGGCCGACGAAGCGGCGCCCTCGGACAAGAAGAAGGTCGTCATTCTCGGCGGCGGACCCAACCGCATCGGCCAGGGCATCGAATTCGACTACTGCTGCTGCCATGCCGCCTTCGCGCTCAAGAAAGTCGGCTACGAGACCATCATGGTCAACTGCAATCCGGAGACGGTGTCGACCGACTACGACACCTCNNTCGTGCAGTTCGGCGGCCAGACCCCGCTCAAGCTCGCCGAACCTCTGGAGAAAGCGAAGGTGCCGATCCTCGGCACCTCGCCCGACATGATCGACCTCGCGGAGGACCGCGACCGTTTCAAGAAGCTGCTCGACAAGCTGAAAGTACGCCAGCCGAAGAACGGCATCGCCACCTCACTGAACGCGGCGCGCGCCATCGCCGACGAGATCGGCTATCCAGTGGTAATCCGGCCGTCCAATGTATTGGGCGGGCGCGCCATGGAGATCGTGCGTGATGCGGCCCAATTCGACCGTTATGTCGCGCGCCTTACGAGCGACCTCGACCGGCCGGGCGAACTCGTGGTTTCCAAACGGAGCCCGCTGCTGATCGACCGCTATCTGTCCGACGCCACCGAAGTCGACGTCGATTGCCTGTGCGACGGCAAGGATACCTTCATCGCCGGCATCATGGAGCACATCGAAGAGGCCGGCATCCATTCCGGCGACTCGGCTTGCGCCCTGCCGCCGCATTCGCTGAGCGAAGAAACCATCGCCGAGCTCGGGCGGCAGACCCGCGCGCTCGCACTCGCGCTCAATGTCGGCGGGCTGATGAACGTGCAATACGCCATCAAGGACGGCGATATCTATGTGCTGGAGGTCAATCCGCGCGCCTCGC
>PMAF01000135.1 GCA_003152455.1 Hyphomicrobiales bacterium | reverse complement strand
TCCCGCCTTCATGGCGAGGGCTTACCGATAAATTGGCGAATACGAAGCCGGCCGCCGTTTAGCCAATCCTCATGGAAATGTCCCGCACATGAGCGCCGCCGCCAGCCCGGCGGCGGCGCTCATCCAATTCTTGACCGAGCCAGACAGCCGCGCCGTGTGGGCCACCTACAGCTTCGATCCGCCCGAAGGCTAGGCCTTAGCCGGCTTCAGCTTCACGTAGATGTTCTTTTCCTGCGTGAAGCTCAGCATCTCTTCGAAGCATTCCTCGCGTCCGAGGCCCGACTGTTTGAAGCCGCCGAACGGCGCGCCGAGGAAGTGCTTGCTGACTTCGTTGATCCAGACGAAGCCCGCTTCGACCCTCATCGCGGTGCGATGCGCGGTGTTTAGATCGTTGGTCCAGATCGAGGCGGTGAGGCCGTATTCCACCGCATTCACGGTCTCGAGCATCTTCTCCTCGTCGCTCCATTTGAACACCCCGAGTACTGGCCCAAAGATTTCCTCGCGCGCGATTCGGTTCTTGTCGGTGACCGCAAACACGGTCGGTTCGATATAGAAGCCTTTTGCCAGAGCCGGATCGGCGGGCGGTCCGCCGCCGCTGATGAGTTCGGCGCCTTCTTGCTTGGAGGCCTGGATAAAGCTCATCACTCGGTCGAACTGGGCCTTGGATACGATCGCGCCCATGGTGGTGGCCGGATCGGTCGGGATGCCTGGCTTGAAGTATTTTATCTTCTCCTTCAGCCGGGCGATCACCGCGTCGTAGATCGTCTCATGGATGAAGGCGCGACTGGTCGAACCGCAGGACTGGCCGCACCAAGTGAAATTCATGCCACCGATCACCGCGCCCGCAACCTCGTCGGCATCGGCGTCGCTATAGGCAATCAGCGCGTTTTTACCGCCGAGCTCCAGCATCGTGCGTTTCACGGTGTCGGAAGCGGCTTTCATCACGGCGCGTCCGGTGGGCACGCTGCCGATCAACGCGATTATTGCGACGTCGGGATGGCTGGCAAGCCGTTGCCCGGCCTCGCGCCCGCCCGGCACCACATTGAACACGCCCGGCGGCAGCATGCCGCCGATCAGCTCGGCCAGCCGCAGCGAGGAGAGCGGCGCCTGCTCTGGCGGCTTGACGATGACGGTGTTGCCGGCGGCCAGGGGCGCGGCGGATTTTCCGGCGCAAAACATGAACGGCTGATTGAACGGGATGATACGGCCGACGACGCCCAGGGGTTCTCGCACCGAGAAGTTTACCACATCGGGGCCCATAGGGATCGACGAGCCCTTCATCTCGGTGACGAAGCCGGCGAAGAACTCCATCTGGGCCGCCCCGATCATGGCGTCGCTCACCATCTCGCGCACGGGATTGCCGCAGTCGGCAGCGTCAATCATGGCCAACTCGTTGGCGTTCTGGCGCAGGATTTCAGCGATACGCCGCAAAATCTTAGCACGTTCGAGCGGTAGCACGAGCCGCCATTCCTTGAACGCCGCCTTTGCCGCCGCCACCGCCGCGTCAACGTCGTCGGCGCCTGCGTCCGCCACCTTGCCGAGCGACAGCCCCGTGCCGGGATTAATTGTATCCAGGAAGCGCCCAGATTTCGGCGCGTGCCATACGCCGCCATAATAGGCGCCCCGGTTGTTAGGCAGTACGACAGTATGGCCAGATGCGGGTTGCGCAGAGACGGATGTGGTCATGGCACGTAACCTTGATTTGAGTTCCAAGCGATGCGTTCGCAGTAATAGGATTCTCTGCGAACGCAAAGGGTCTAAAGCCGCGAGATTAGTCCCGCGGCAGAATCTGGGCGAGCTCGGCGAACTGACCGGCCTACATCGAGTGGTCCAGGTGGAATGTTAGCTGAGAACGGTAACAGTAATGTGGCCGGCCACGCGGAGGACACAGGCACGAAAACCCCCGGTGCTGGCGGCATGTAGCGGAGAGAGGTATGCGGGCGGATCGTATTGTGCAACTCGACAACATGATGCCCAATGGGCCGAACAGCGGGAAGTATTTTATTCTTAGTATCCATGGTTTAGCTCTCGGGCCTTCGTGCATGAAGTGGTCGCTAGGGAAAGCACGCGACCATTTAGGTGCACAGAGACGGCGCAGGTAGCGCCCCGCTGCCTTGAAGCTCCTGGATGAATATTCGACCGAGTTGCGTGCCTCGGCGTAGCGCGTGCCGGATCGCCGGGGGTGGACCGCGCCACTATGGATCGGTTGGAGGCGTTGATTCTTGAGTGCTCCGACAAAATCAATCACACGTGCGCGCGCGAAATATTTCGTCCGTTATGCCATCTAGTCGAGCTTGACGTTGGCGGCCTTGATCACCGCCTCCCACTTTTTCGAATCCGCGTTGATAAAGGCTGCAAATTCCTCCGGCGACGATGGAATTGGAGTGAAGAGATGCGGCTTAAGAAATCGCTCTTGGAATTCGGCGTTTTGAAAAATCTTGGCAATGGCGGAATTTAATTTCGCGACAATATCCTTCGGCAATCCTGCGGGTCCCACGATGCCGAACCAGGAGCGTGCCACGAACCCCGGCACGGTTTCCGCAACCGTCGGGATGTCGGAATAGGCCGGGATTCTCTCCCTGCTGCCGATGGCCAGCAGCTTCACCCGACCGCTTTCCCACGGTCCGATTGCAGAGCTGGTGCTGATGAACATTGCATCAAGATGCCGGCCCATGACATCGTTGAGCGCAGGCGTCGCGCCTTTGTACTGCACGCCGATGAATTTGACGTGCGTGTCGTGCTGGAGCATCTCCATGTTCAAATGGCCGGTCGAGCCGATACCGTAGCCGCCAAAACTGATCGTGTCGGGCTTTTGCTTGGCCAGTGCTAAAAATTTGGCAAGAGAATTGACGCCAAGACCGTTTCTAACAATCAGCGCCTGATTGATCGCGACAAGACCGCTAATCGGCGTGAAGTCTCGGTGAGGATCGTAATGTAAAGTCTTATAGAGGTAAGGATTGA
>PMAF01000289.1 GCA_003152455.1 Hyphomicrobiales bacterium | reverse complement strand
TCAAACGTGTTTCATACAGGTGTATAAATTGTCATAGGGTCGCTTCCGCATATTCGATTGTAAAATTGCCAAGCATAACGATCGGTCATGCCGGCTATAAAATCACAAATTACTCGCCGTTTGTGTTGCTTGGCAGGCGCTGCTGCGAATAGTTCGCGATAGTCGTCCGGGAGCAGCATATGACCATTTTTTGAATCATGGAGTGCGTCGAAAATATTTCTAATAACATCATATCCGCGATATTCAACGACTCTCATCCGAGGCGACATTATCACCGCTTCATAGGTAATGTTTTCAGAACTTCGACCTTTTTAAAGGTTTCGAGGTCCAACTTAACAATCGTCATCGGCGGTACGGGCCTCGCTTCACCAATCTGGACTACTGGCTTTGTGCGGAATAAGTGCGCTGTTGCGAAGGAAAAAGCATGCCCACCACCTTCTTCCTCGTCCGCGCCGTCGTCGCGCCCGACCTGCGCGATAAATTCGACGCCTGGTATTCCAACGACCACCTGCCGTGGGCGATCCGCATCTTCAAATGTGACAAGGCCTGGCGCTTCTGGAGCCAGACGGAGCCGGGCGTGCACTACGCGGTCTATCGATTTCGCGACAAGGCGGCCTGCGACGCCGCGCTCGGCTCGGATGAGTTCAAGGCGCTGGTCGCCGATTTCAGCCGCGCCTGGCCCGAGGGCGTCACCCGCACGCGCGATCTGGTGACGCTGGCGGAGGAGCGGGAAGCGCCGTAGCGGCGCGGCCTTTCTCGGCCTCATGCTGAGGAGCGCACCGCGTGGTGCGCGTCTCGAAGCATGGGGCCGCCCCATCCTTCGCGACGGCGCTTCGCGCCTCCTCAGGATGAGGCGGATTGGGCATTGCGCCATTGTTTTTGCATGGTTTGGTGCTCATAATTTGCAGCCATGTGCCACGCTCTTCGCCTTCTTGCATCACCTGCTCGCCTTCACGCTGGTGTCGGCGCTGGCGGTGGAGTTCATCCTGCTCGGGCAGGAACTTTCGCCCGCCACCGCGCGCCGGATCGTGCTTGCCGATGCCGTCCTGGGCGCCGCGGCCGGCCTCTTGCTCGTCGTCGGCCTCGCCCGCGTGTTCTTCTTCGAGAAGGGCGCGGCCTATTATTTCCACAGCCACGCCTTCATGACGAAATTCTCGGTGTTTATCGCGGTTTCGCTGCTGTCGATCATCCCGACTGTCGAGTTCCTGCGCTGGCGCAAGCCGGTGAGGGACGGGCAGGTGCCGGCGGTAAGCCCCGAGAAGCTGCGCTTCATCAAGAGGGTCATCCACGGCGAAATCGGCGCCGTCGTCATCATTCTGCTGTGCGCGGCGATCATGGCGCGCGGCGGCTGGGTTTAGCCGCCTGCGCGGGGGGCCTAGGCGGTGGTCGTTTCCATCGACCGCCCGGCGGCATAGCCGGTGGCAGTGAGCTGATAGCGGTAGCGGTTGCGCCGGTCGATCGTGACCCAGTCGTTCGCCACCGCCTTGTTGAGCCCGCGCTGGAAGTCGCCGTCGCGCACGGTAAAAAAGTAGTTGCGCGGCAGCATGCCACTCACCGGTATCCGGTGCTGCATGAAAACGTCGAGGATCTGGCGGCCGGCATCGTCGTCGGAGATTGCAAAAGACATGAGACAGCACCGTAAGAGAGATGTGTGTCCGTCACCGATACGCCAACGCGCGCGCGCTGTCGCGCCGCTCGCGCGTAACCGTGAAAGTTATACCGGCTTATTTTGCCGTCACGTCCCCGCCACGACCTTGTTCCGCAGCACGCCGATGCCGGTGATCTCGATTTCCACCGTGTCGCCCGGCTTGATATTTTCCGGCACGCCGTCGGTGCCCATCCACATCACGTCGCCGGGCTCGATGGTGCAATATTTCGATACCGTCGCGATGTAAGTGGCGGTGTCGAAGATCATATTATTGGTGGCGAAGCGGTCGGTTTCCCGGCCGTTGACGCGGATCACCGTCTCCATCTTAGCCGGATCGAGCCCGGTGACGATCCACGGCCCCATCGGCTTCAAGGTGTCGGCATTCTTGGCGCGCCAGAGCGTGCGGTCTTCTTTCTGCCAGCCGCGCTCGCTGACGTCGTTACCGATGGTCCAGCCGAACACGTAATCGAGGGCGTTTTCGCTGCTGACGTTGCGGCAGCGCTTGCCGAACACCGCCACCAGTTCGCCTTCGTACTGGAACGCCTCGCCGGCATCTGCCGGTTTCACGATGTTTTCCTCGTGCGCGATCAGGGCGTTGTTGGCTCGGTAGCCGATGTCCGGCTTTTTTGGGAATACCGGCTCGGTTTTGCGCTTGGCCGCCATCTCGCGGATGTGGTCGGCGTAATTGATGCCGACGCAGTAGAAGGTTGGCGGCACCACCGGGATCGCCAGTTTCACGCTTGCGAGCGGGTAGGCGAGGGAGGTGGGCTTGTGCTCGCCCCATGGGATGCCGTCGACGGCGGTCACCTGGCCGCCCTCGACCAGACCGTAGCGGGTCACGTTATCCTTCTCGAAGCGGCACCACGTCGTCATTGCCTGTCCCCTTGTACCTCTCGTCCGCCGCCACCTTAATCGGGCCCGATATATTGGCAACGCCGGAGCGCGAAAGCGGTCTCGCGCGCCCGCCAAACGCACAAAGCCCGGCGCGAGGCCGGGCTTTGCGTTAGCGGGTGGCGCCGGGCTTAATTGCCGTCCGGCCGGGGGTCGCGCCGCAACATCAGGCGCACGTTGGCGTCGGGATCGCGGCCGACGACCTGGCCGTTGACGATCACGACACAGGGGTCGGCCGTGTCGTAGGGTACGGAGGCTTGCGCCGCCGCCGCTTGTGGGGAGATGGCGCGGTGTTGCTTGGCCACCGCCGGCGTCGCCGCCAGCGTTGCCAGCACGAAAGCAGTCACGAGGTTCTTCATGTCGGGTCTCCGAAGTGCCCCGTCCTTGCGGTGCAGCATGGGCCGAACATTGGGCAAATCAGACGTACACAAATACACATCCGCGCGATCAGGCGCGGCAAGAAATTCCCTGGTTAATCGCGGCTTTCTGGGCCCGGCGCTTTTATCGCTAAATGATCAGCGCCAGCCGCCGCCGCCGTTCACGTAAACGGTGTCGGCGGTCATGAATTGGCAGGCGTCCGAGCACATGAACAGCACCAGTTCGCCGATTTCCTCCGGTTCGCCGAAGCGTCCCATCGGCACGTCGTCGAGGAATTTCTTGACCAGCTCGGGCGACGACGAGGCCGCGTCCTGGAACGGCGTCTTCACCGGCCCGGGCGAGATCGACAGCGCGCGGATCCCCTGGTTGGCGAATTCGCGCGCCACGCCCATGGTCATGGTCACCACCGCGCCCTTGGCCGCGGCGTAATGCACCGAGGAGCCTGGGCCGCCGCGCCGGTGCGACATGCTGCCCATGTTGACGATGACGCCGAACTTTTTGGCCAGCATGTGCGGCAACACCGCCTGCATGGCGTAGAACGTGCCTTTGACGTTGAGATCGAAGGTGCGCTCGAACAGATCGTCGTCGATGTCGAGGAATTTGGAGCGGCGCAGCGCGGCGCCGGCCGAATTGAACAGGAACTGGATGCCGCCGAAATCGTCGAGCGCGAGCTCCACCATGTCCTCGACCGCCGCGCGCTTGGTCACGTCGATGATGAGCGCCAGCGCTTGGCCGCCCGAATTGCCGAATTTGGCGTTGACCTGCTCGACGGTCTGCTCGACGCCGCCCTCGTTGATGTCGGCGCACACCACGTTGGCGCCTTCGCGCGCGAAAATCAGGGCGGTGGCCCGTCCGATGCCGCTGGCGGCCCCGGTGATGAGAATGGTTTTGCCTCTGAAATAATCCGGCGTCTTCGGCATGATGCCCTCGTCCAATGGCGGTCGTTGTGGGCTGCGGGGCGCAGACTAGCGCATTTCTCAGCCGCCGTAAGACATGCCGCCCATACGGATGACCGCTTGCGTTCCGAGCAAGATTGCCCGCGACAGCAGCGCGACGTCCATCGGCATGTCCCGACGCCAGACGTCGAGCAGGAGCGCGATGCGGACCTGGTCGCTGGTATTCCACACCTCGTGCCGATAGGTGTCGTCCCACAGCAGGCTTTCGCCGTCGCCGAGCCGGTAGGGCACGCCGTCGATATTCATGACGCAGGCGAGGATACCGTTGCCGTCGCGCGGCATCGACAGCATCAGGTGATAGCGCAGGATGCCGCGGAACGGGCCGCGGTGCTCCGGAATATGCTTGCCGGGCGCCAGAAACGACAAGATGGCCGACACCACCTCCGGCGCGCCGTCGAGCAGGGCTGCGACCGTCGGGCAGCGGCGCAGGTTCTCCGCCACGGTCACGCCATAGGCCTTCATGATGAACACGCGCCAGTCGCGCCCGTCATTGGCCGATATATCCGCCTGCGCTGGCATGATGTCGTGGAAGCGCGGCACATGGTCGAGCATGCCGGCGACGCCGAGCGCCTCGCGGCGGATGTCGCTCCAGCGCTCGGCGAAGCGTTTGGCGTTGGGAAAATAATGCTCAGGCTCGAGCGTGGACGGCGTCGCGATGCGGCTATCGTAAATGGCGCGGACCACCCCCGCTGCCGGGTCGTAAAGTTGCCCCACGCCAGTTCTCCGCAACGAATAGGTCGCAGCCCCGCCGTGACCATAGCCCCGCGCCGCGGGACGGCCTATATCCAAGCCGATAAATTCGCCGCCGGATGCACAACGGCCGCACTAGGATAATTGTCCGCAGAATCCGTTTTTGCCGGCGATGGCGCCGGTCCGCAAAAATCGGTATTCACGCCGCGAAGAACGGAAGTGCCCCATGCCGCTGAAAAAATGCCTATTGGCGATTCTGCTGACGCCGCTCTTGTGCGCGCCGGTGCGCGCGGAAGAAGGCCTGGTCACTTTCAAATCCATGAGCGCCGATCTCGCACTGGCGCTCGCCGGCGCCGCGCTCGCCGATTGCCAGAAGCAAGGCTATCAGGTGACGGTCGCGGTGGTCGACCGTTTCGGCGTCACGCAGATTTTATTGCGCGACCGCTTCGCCGGCCCCCACACCGTGCCGACCGCGACCGGCAAGGCCTGGACCGCGGTCAGCTTTCGTACCAACACCGCCGACCTGGTTGCCGCCAGCGGGCCGGGCTCGCCGCAAGCCGGCGTGCGCAATTTGCCGGGCGCGACCGTTATCGCCGGCGGCGTGATGGTAGAGGCGGCGGGCACCCTGGTCGGCGCTGTCGGCGTTTCCGGCGCCCCGGGCGGCGACAATGACGAGACCTGTGCGAAAGCCGGCATCGCCGCCATCCGCGACAAGCTCGACTTCTGAGAGGCCAACCATGGGTGCATCCGCCCCGGTCGAATACGCCGACGCCTCGCCGCAAGTGCGCGCGGTCTTTGACGACATCAAACAGTCGCGCAACGTGCCCGACGTGAATAATTTCTGGAAATATCTAGCGCGCGATCCGGCAACGCTCAAGCGCACCTGGGAGAGCATCAAGCAAATCATGGCGCCAGGCGCGCTCGACCCGCTTACCAAGGAGATGATCTACCTGGCGGTCAGCGTGACCAATGGTTGCGCCTATTGCATCGCCAGCCACACGGCCGCGGCCCGCAAAGCCGGCATGACCGAGGCCATGTTCGGCGAGGTGATGGCCGTCACCGGCATGGCCAATGAAACCAACCGGCTCGCCAATGGCTACCGGGTTCCCATCGACCCGGCCTTCCAGATCTGACGCGATTGCTCAAGCCATGCCGTCCGTGACAAAATGATAAAATGCGCGCAAGCGCGGGGGAGGAGCCATGTTTGACCGCAAGGTGATTTCGAGGCTGATTTGCGTGGGGCTGGTGGCGGCGGTCATGCTGCCCGCCGGCCATATGCTGTTTCCCTATGTCAGCCACGTCTTGAGCGGCATGCAATTCCAGGCGATTGAGGCGGTGGTCAGCGCCACGGTCGGCTTTGGGCTCTCTGCCATCGCCGGTTAGCAGCCGGCGCTCTCCACCACGCCTACCACGAACGCGCCGCGCCGTAGGGCGCGACGCGCACGAAGCAAACATGCCGAACGCTACTGTGCGCCGCTCTTGTTCGGCGCCGGGGTCAGCGGCTGCGGCGACATGGCGCCGGAGCCGGTAGTGCTAGCCGGCGGGCTCACCGGCCGCGTTGTGCTGCCGGTGGTGACCGGCGGCGCGTTATCGTTCGCGGCGGAGTCGCTGTAGTGGTTCCACCCGACGATTATCAGGAACGCAATCAACGTCAGCACGGCGATGCCGCCGAACCAGCCCCACGTGCCGCTGGCCGCCGGGTCGCCCAGCAAGGGGTCACGACGCAGCACCGGGTCGCTAAACCGCGGATCGCTTTGCCGCGGGTCATCTAAACGCGGGTCGCTCATGGCAATCCTCCTTCGCTTCCAGGCGCGCTTGGCGTCTGGTCTAGACAAAACCCGCAGATCGCGGCGGTGGTTCCGAAAAAACCTTTGGGTGCGGTGCAGTAGGAACTTTTGAGTTTGACTTGAAGCCAGCACTGCGCCGGAAATGCTAAGGGAGCGGCTCCCGTCCGATTCCCGAAAGCCGAAAATCACGCACCCATGCCGAGACCATCATGCGCCTAAGCAACTTGGCGATCGCATCCGCACCGATGCTGTTCGTGTTGCTGTGGAGCACCGGCTTCATCGGCGCGCGCTTCGGGCTGCCCTATATCGAGCCGATGACGTTTTTGGCGGTGCGCATGGCGTTCGTCGTGTTCATCATGACCGCGATCGCGCTTGTGGCGCAGGTGCCTTGGCCGCGCGGGCCCGAGATCGGCCATAGCCTGGTGGCCGGCGCGCTGGTGCACGGGCTCTATCTCGGCGGCGTGTTCACGGCCATCAGCCAGGGCGTGCCGGCCGGCATCTCGGCGCTGATCCCGGGGCTGCAGCCGATCCTCACATCCACCATCGCCAATCGCTTCATGGGCGAGAAGGTCACGCGCCTGCAATGGCTCGGCCTCGGCCTCGGGCTCATCGGCGTGACGCTCGTATTGCATGACCGCAGCATCGTGCTGGCGGGTTCGCCGCTCGGCTGGCTGGCGAGCGGCGGCTCGCTGTTGGGGATCACGCTCGGCACGCTCTACCAGAAGCACTATTGCGGCCGCATCGATTGGCGCACCGGCAACACGGTGCAATATGCCGGCGCGCTGGTGTTGTTCGGCCTGGCCGCCTTGGCGTTCGAGACGCGCACGATCCACTGGAGCGGCGAGCTCATCTTCGCCATCGCCTGGCTGGTGCTCGTGCTGTCGATCGCCACGGTCGGACTGATGTATTGGCTGATCCGCCGCTCGGCGGCGACCGGTTTCGCCAGCCTGTTCTATCTGGTGCCGGTGGTGACCGCCTTGCTCGCCTTCGTGCTGTTCGGCGAGAAGCTGGATGCGCTGTCGATCGCGGGCATGGTGATGTGTGCCGGCGGCGTCGTGCTGGTCAACCGCGGCGTCGGCGGCGTGAAACCGGTGGCGGCAAACGCAGCGGCGTCGGTCATCGCCGAAAACTAACACCGTTGCAACGCAACGCCGACTTAAAAAATTGCAGCGCCGAGAAGTTCCGTCTGGCGCAAAAGCAAAGAATCAGAATTAATAGTCGTACCACGAAAATCCAGCGTAATCCGGCAGCTCAGCCGCGTTTTGGAGGGCACTCATGTCCCTTGATAAGACGAACGCACGCATTATCGTCGTCGGCAATGAAAAAGGCGGCTCGGGCAAATCCACGGTCGCGATGCACATCGCGGTCGCGCTGATGAAGTCGGGCCGGCGCGTGGCCACCATCGATCTCGATGCGCGGCAAAAAAGCTTCACGCATTACATCGAGAACCGGCGTGCCTGGGCCGCGCGCGGCGGCCGCGACCTCGAGACGCCCAGCCATATTTGTCTCGATGAGAACGACGCGGCCACGGACGACCGGGCCAGGGCGCTCACCGAGGCCGTCGACAAGCTGGCTCCCGACCACGACTTCATCGTGATCGACACGCCCGGTCACGACGGCCCTGTGTCGCGGCTGGCCCATTCGATGGCGGACACCCTGATCACGCCGATGAACGACAGCTTTGTCGACTTCGACGTGCTCGGCGCGGTCGATCCGGAGACTTTCGGCGTCACCGGCACCAGCCAGTACGCGCAGATGGTGGCGGAGGCGCGGAACCAGCGCCAGCGCCTCAATCAGGCGGCGACCGATTGGATCGTTTTGCGAAATCGCCTGTCGTCGCTCGGTTCCCGCAACAAGCGCATGGTGGGCGAGGGGCTGCAGGAGCTGTCGCGGCGGCTTGATTTCCGATGCATTGACGGCTTGGCCGAGCGGGTCATCTTCCGCGAGTTCTATCCGCGCGGATTGACGGCGCTCGACGATCTCAACGAAACCACGCTCGGGACGCGGCCCACCATGTCGCACGTCACCGCCCGTCTCGAGATCGAAAACCTGCTCGATACGATGGGACTGGGCGTGCCGACGGCCAGCAACGACGACGTCGGCCAAGCCCGGGACCGGGACGCGGCCTGAAGCCAAGCTGCCGTCGCATTGCAGATCGGTTCACCGGGGCGCGCCCGCCCCGGTGAGGCAGGTTATTTTTTTCGCTCCAGCACCAGCTGTGTCTGCGTCACCAGCGCGCACAGCCGGCCGTCGCCGCGAGTGATCCGGGTCTGCCAGACCATGGTGGTGCGGCCGCGATGCAGCGGTGTGCACTCTGCATAGGCGGTGTCGCCGATCGGGATCGAAGCGAAGAAATTGGTTTTGCTCTCGATCGTGGTGGTGCTCTGACCGTCTTTCAGATTGGCCGTGGTGGCGGTGCCGCCGAGATTGTCGGCCAGCGCCATGATGGCGCCGCCATGCATGATGCCGAAGCGGTTGTTGAGGTCGGGGCGTGCCGGCAGTTCGGCGGTCACGCGTTCGGGCGATACAAGCGTGATTTTCATGCCGAGAAACTGCGCGAAGGGCGGTTGCTGTTGCGCCAGCGCGTTCATGGCCCCGTCGTTCATGTCAAATACTCCAGCCGATGGGCGGCGATCATGAGATTGTTTTGCGTGAGATCGTATCCGGTGGGAAGGGCTTTATAGCCCATTGTGGCGGCGATCCAGGACGGATTGTTTTGGCGTTGCGCTCCGTGCAACCGCGAAAAGCAAAAGGCGCGGAGCCCAAAAGCCCCACGCCCTTGGCGCAAGCGATGTGCGTTGCTTTACTTCGGCTGCGGCACGACGCGAAGATAAGGCTTCACGGTCTTGTAGCCCTGCGGATAAAGCTGCTTGGCTTCTTCATTGCTGATGGCGCTGGAGAGGATCACGTCCTCGCCCTGTTTCCAGTTTGCGGGCGTCGCCACGCGGTGTTTTGCGTTCAGCTGGAGCGAGTCGAGCACGCGCAGCACCTCGTCGAAATTGCGCCCCGTGCTCATCGGATAGACCAGGATCAGCTTGATCTTCTTGTCCGGGCCGATGATGAAGACGTTGCGCACGGTCTGGTTATCGGCCGGCGTGCGGCCTTCTGAGGTGCCCGAGGTGGACGCCGGCAGCATGCCGTAGGCTTTGGAAATCTTGAGTTCGGTGTCGCCGATCATCGGATAGTTCGGCGCAAATCCCACCACGTCTTTGATGTCGACCGCCCACTTCGCGTGGTTTTCGACCGGATCGACCGAAAGCCCGATGATCTTGGTGTTGCGCTTGTCGAATTCCGGCTTCAGCCGCGCCATGGTGCCGAGCTCGGTGGTGCAGACCGGGGTGAAGTCCTTTGGGTGCGAGAACAGCATGCCCCAGGAATTGCCCAGCCAGTCGTGGAAACGGATTTTTCCTTCGGTCGTTTCCGCCTCGAAATCCGGGGCGGTATCGCCAATCGCCAATGCCATGCCAAACCTCCAAATACGCGCTCGATGTCCGTTCGGAGAATTAATATAGGCATCCGCGCGCAAGCGGAACAGGGTCGGAAGCAAAGAGGCGTGTTGCTGCGCCAGCTTGCCGCAGCACAGCATAAAGCCCTTTTGAACCGGCGCCGGCAGGAAAAATCCTGTTACGGCGCCGATCGTTGTCAGCGGCTGGCGGCGTTGCTTTCCTCGTCGAGCCCGACCGTGCGCCCTGGGAATCCGGCGACGTCGAAATAGCGGGTGCGGCCGACCGATTAATATTTGAGCACCGTGCGCAGCCCGCCGGCCGAGGTCTGCGAGATGACCGAATGGGCGACCGCATTCGGCGGTCGTCCACCTGGCATCGCCTCGTTGATCACCCGGCCAACCAGGCGGCCTTTGGCCTTGATGTTCAGACCCAGGATGTGGGCAATCGTCTTGCCGACGTCGGCATTGCTCACCGGCGCCTCGTCGGCGAAACCGGCCTTGAAGTCGGGCCCGGCGGCCGCCATGAAGTTCATGGTGTCGGCGCGGCTGAAGCTGCCGTGCATGCCCTGGTCCTGTTGCAGAGCGGTGTCGGCTACTTCGGCTGTGCACAGAATCGGCTGCTCGCAGCCGGTGGCGAACGAACTGAAGTTCACGGCGATGGCCGGATGCGGCGTGCGGGCCGCGCCGCTCAGGTTGATCGCCGACATCGGCAGCGTGCCGGCAAAGCGGCGGAGCGATGCATCGACGAAGATGCCGCTGACATAGTCCTGCTCGAGCAGGGCCTTCACCACCCGCGCCGCCAGTTTGCGATCCTTGCCGAGCAGGTAGACGAGGTCGGAGCCGCCATTGGCCGCGACCACCACGCCGGGCTTGGCCGGATCTTCGCCGATCACGCCGTTGCCGCGCTTTGGATAGGTGCCGGCCGCGACCGCGGCGTTCTTGTTGTCGGGATCGTGCAGCGGCATCGCCAGCGCGGTCGCGAGATCGATCGCGAGAAATCCGGACGGCAGCAGCCCGGCCGGCACGTCGGCATAGCTCGCTTTCGCCGCCGGACTGGTCTTGCTCTGTTTCGAAATCGTGGAGAAGCCGTGATCGGCCGACACAATGATGTCGGTGGTGGCCGCCAGGCCGAGGTCGTCGAGCGCCTTGCGCAGTTGCGCCAGGTTATCGTCGGCATTCTTGATGGCCGCCAGTGAGGTCGGGCCGCTGATGCCCGGCGTCAGCGCGTTGAGACTGTCACCCTGGTTATGCTGCGTGCCGTCCGGATCGCGCGACCAGAACACCAGCACGAACGGCTTGTTGCGCGCCTTGAACAGCGGCAGCACCACCTTGGTGGCGACATCGGCGAAATAGGCCTGCTGCTCGACATTGGCGACTGTGGTGCCGGGCGCGTTGAACTTGCCGCCGTCGCCGTTCTTGCCGCGGGTGGGAGCCTCGAGCGGCAGACCGGCTTGGCTCAGCGCCGCCTGAATTTCCGCGGTGAGAGGGGCGCCGCCTTTGCGGCCCGTGGAATCGTCGACCACGATGGTCTGCTTGCCCGGCCGGTTGACGCGGTCGGCATGGTCGAAGATCAAAGCCGGTCCGGGCTTGCCGATGGCGGCGGTGCTGAAGCCATGGCCGCGCGCCGCTTTGAGGATCGTCTCCTCATTGAGATAGTTGCCGTCGAAGTGCTCATCGACGTCGAACAGCACCGCGTCGTTCTCGAGGAACGGCGTCACGGTG
>PMAF01000003.1 GCA_003152455.1 Hyphomicrobiales bacterium | reverse complement strand
CTACCGCGATTCGGGCGCGCCACTTGCCAACTCATTGAAATTTAAGGTGGCGCCAGACGCCGTGCGAGACATAGCTGGGCATTCGTTGCGCCGTGTCCGTTTCACCCCCAATAACGAACATCAATCGCGTGGGTTGGCACGTCCGCTTTGTGCAGCCATCTCCAATTCGGCAGTCTCGGGCATCCAAACGGCGAAGACGATAACGGCAACGAGGGCGGCGGCGCCGAGGGTGAGAAATGTCGCGCTGTACCCGAAGTGATCGACGATCACGCCGGCTCCCAGCCCGCTCAGCGAAGCGCCGATCCCCACCATCGTTGCGATGGCGCCCAGGGCCAAATTGTAGCGCCCGGTGCCTCGCATGATATCGGCAACTACCAGTGGAGTGAGGGCGCCGAAAATCCCGGCGCCGACACCATCGAGCAGCTGGACGCCGATCAGCCAGAAGCTGTTGTCGGAGAGGGTGTAAAGCACCGCCCGAATGGGCAGAATGGCAAACCCGATCAGGAACAAAGGCTTGCGTCCCCAGCTATCGGCGGTGCGTCCGACCAGCAGGGCGAACGGCAACATCACCAGCTGTGCGGCGACGATGCAGGTCGACATCATGGCCGTCGCCTCTTTTGGATATGCGGCGGCGAGTTTCTGTCCCACCAGCGGCAGCAGTGGCGCATTGGCAAAGTGGAACAGCATCGCGCACAGGCCGAAGATAACCAGCGGGCGGGACTTGAACAGGATGCCGTAGCCGGCGACTCCGGTGGAGCCTTTCGCTGCGCCTGGATCGGGGTCCAGGTTTCTCGCCCGATTATAATCGATGGCCTTTGCGGGGATGGAAAGCACCGCGATAGCCGTTAGCAAGGCGAAGACCGGCACCAGCAGGAATACGGCGCGCTGCGAGAATGCATAGCCGACCGCGCCCGCAACCAAGGCGATGGCGACATTCCCGGCATGGTCGAACGCCGAATTCCGTCCCATCTGCCGCGCCAGTAGCTTCCGTGCGAACAGGCCCAAGGTCAGGGCCGCGACCGCGGGACCGAATACATCACCAGCAACGGCCATCAGGCTGTTGGCGATCGTCACCGGCCAGAAGGTTGGGAAGGCGAAAATAACGACGGATGTAATGGCCAACACGGCGAGCGCCAGGACGATTACTCCCCTCTTGGCGCGGGTCTCGTCGATCGCGGCGCCGATCGGGGTCTGCACGGCGAGCCCGAGCAGGCCACTGATCGTAGTTACAAATCCGACATCGGTCTGGCTCCAATGCTGCTGGGTGACCAGGAAGACATTGAGATAAGGCCCGACCGCGCCGCGCACGTCGGCCGAGAGGAAATTGACGGCGTCGAGCGAGAACGGGTTGAAACCCTTCTGTTTGGTTTTCGATTTCACAGCCATAGCCATAGCGTCCCGATCGCGAGGGTGATGATCGTCAGCGGCGCGCCGACCCTGAAATAATCCCAAAAGCTGATTACCACGCCGAATGCGCCCGCTTTCTGCACGACGATCAGATTGGCGATCGAGCCCAGCACGGTGAAGTTGCCGGCGAGCGTCGACGCCATCGCGATCACCAGCCACGCCGTGTCGTGGTCTTTCAGCACATCGACAAACGGCTTGAGCATCAACACAGCCGGCACATTGCTGACCAAGTTGGACAGCACCGCCGTCACGGCACTGAGCACGGGGACTTGATCGAGATGAAGGCGGCCAACGGCGGCAATGATGTCAGGACCGAGGAGCGCGTGCTGCGCGCCGGCCACGATGATGAACAGACCGGCAAACATCAGCAGCAGCGACCAGTCGATCTCTTCGTAGACCCGCCAGCTCTTCATCCGTCGGGTCAGCAACAGCAGGCCGCCGATGATGATGGCCGCCTTGGCCGGCACGACGCCTGCAAAAAACAATGCAATCATAATCACGGTCGCCAACAATGCGCGGATCATCAGCGCTCGATTAGCATCGATCTTCGGTCGCGGCGCTTCCAATTGCGCTGCGCCGGCGAACTCGGCGCGATGGAAGAGCGCGATGAGCACCACGGTGACAATCAGCCCGACCAGCGCGACCGGCCCCAACGTCAAAGCGAATTTGGTATAGGCGATATGAGAGAAACTGCCGATCATGATGTTCTGCGGGTTGCCGGTGATCGTCGCGGTTGATCCGACATTCGACGCCATCGCCACGGCCAACAGGTAGGGTACTGGCCGGCGTCCAAGCGCGACCGTCAACTCCAGCACGAGTGGGGCGAGCACCAAGCAGATCGCGTCGTTCACCAGGAAAGCGGAAAAAATGCCGGAGGTCGCAACGACCGCTCCGAGCAGGATCAAAGGTCGCTTGGCATGCTCCATGACCCAGGCATTGGCGACGGCGAAGAAGCCCGAAATCCGTAGACTAGCGACGACGATCATCACGCCGAGCAGTAGCGTGATGGTATCGAGGTCCACTGCCTTGTAAGCGTCTTCAAGCGTCAGGGCGCCCGATGCGACCATGAGACCGGCGCCGACCAGGGCGATGCCGGCCCGGTCGATGCTCAGGCCAGGAATCCGGCCGATCGCGAGCGCGAGATAGCTTCCGACAAAGATGACGCCGGCTGCGACACTACGGCCCTCCCAGCCAATTCGATCTCCGGTCGGAAGCAGACTTGGCGCCACCGCGGCGGCGATGGCAATCACGACCACTAACCCGACCAGCAGGGCGCTTAAAGCGACCGGCCAGCGGCTTCGTTTGGACGATCTGTGACGCATATGAGTGACGCTACTGACTAAATTGCGGGAAGTCCCTCAAGTAGCGGCTTGAAGAGACCCGCAATATTTCGCGGGTCTCTCACAAAAGGGATCGAAGGTCGATCAGTGGGGTACAAGAGGTGATTTATACGGCGCCTTGCAAGTCGGAATGCCACTTTTGGTCGTCTTTGGCGACATGCTTGGATTTGCGAATGTGCCCATCGAATTCGATGTGCGATTCGCAGAGTTCGCCTTTTCTGCGTCCCAGCACTTCAAAGTGCTTCGGCTTGGGGCGGGGCGAACCCAGGATTTCAAAGCTGGCGGCACGCGCCGAGGCCAACGCCGTCGAGGCGTCCACATCCGAATCATGATGATGGTGGTGGTGATGCTTCTTCTTGTGTTCGATGTGAATGGTCTTGCCGGCGCGCGTCAGGCGCTCGACTTTCAATTCCGACGGCTTCATCTCGCCTTCCAATGTGACGGTGTCGTTGAGCGCGAGTTTGATCTGTTCGAGGCCATGCGGCGTGACATCGGCGAGCACGGCGCCCTCTTGGGTCTGAAGCACGAAACGGTGTCCAAAGAGGTGCGTGATCTTTCCGGAAGCGGTCTTGTTGTGATGATGTGGCATTGGATTTCCATTATGCAATGTGAAGGAGATTTTTCGTGAGAGAGGAAGACGCCGGGGCGAACTGCGACCCGGCGTCCATTTTTCGACTAGCGCGCCGGGGGCGGCGGCAGAGGATCGCCACCAGGACCACGATCAGCGCGCGGACCGGGCCGGTCACCCGGGCCATGCTCGGGGTGTGGATGCCTCGGTGGGCCGAATGCTTCGCTGGTGCCGTCGGCTCTGGTCATTACAATGGCGTGGATAGAGCCATTGTCGAATTGGCCTTGCACGGTGACCGTCTCGCCTTTCGCCACCGGCTTTCCGCCCTCGCCGCGCGGCCCAGTGTCGACCAGGGTACGGCCGCTGTCGTCCTGCAAGATGAATTTGTTGCCGAAGACTTCGGCAACCTGGCCCTTGATCGCGACCGGACTGCGATCCTTCAATTGCGCGATCGGAGCCGGCTCCAGTAGCAGCACGGCCTGCGGCCGGTGCTTCTGGATGTAGCGGTTGGCGCCCGCGCCACCCACCGCACCGACGGCGAGAACGGCGATGATCGCACCGGTCGTCATCAGGCGCGGCGAGATATTAAAGCGCCGCGGAGGCGGCAGAAGGCCCGGTCCAGGGCCGGAGGTCGATTCGGAAGTCATGGTTCTCTCCATCGGTTAAGTCGATGGATGCAAGCTAGTCCCGCCCCGACAAACCCAGCCTGAACCGAACGGTTCAGGCTGGGTTAAGCTCCCGTAGCCTAGGCAACAGGCTCGCAACGCAGGCAGGCAGATGAAGGTTCTTCTGGTCGAAGATGATCGGCTTCTTGCGCAGGAGATCGCGCAGGCTTTGCGGCACGAGAATTTTGCCGTCGATATCGCTGCGAACGGTGAGGATGGCCAGCACCTGGGCGAGACCGAAAACTACGATGCGGCAGTGCTCGATCTTGGCTTGCCGAAGGTAACCGGTTCTGCGGTTTTGCGCGCTTGGCGCAAGAAAGGCCGTCATCTACCAGTGTTGATTTTAACTGCGCGGGACGGCTGGACCGATAAGGTCGACGGCTTCAAGGCGGGCGCCGACGATTATCTGACCAAGCCGGTGCGGATCGAAGAACTTGTCATGCGTCTGCGCGCTCTGGTTCGCCGGTCGGCGGGCTACGCCGAACCGCGCATCACCTGCGGTCCGCTGACTTTCGACGCCCAGACCGGCGTCTTCGAGCTAGAAGGTTTGCCGCTGCGCCTTACGGCTTTGGAGTGGCGGGTGCTGGCCTGCCTCACTTTGCGTAAGACCGTGGTGGTCGAGCGGTCCGAACTGAACGAAAAGGTCTACGAAGGCGATGCCGATGTGGATTCCAATTCGCTCGAAGTCATTGTCGCGAGGCTTCGTCGCAAGATTGGACACGACATGATCGAAACGGTTCGTGGCCGGGGCTACCGGCTGACGGCCGGTGCCTCATGAAAACGATGCAAACCTCTCTGAGCCGGCGGCTCCTGGCCGGAGCAGCGATTTTCATCGCGCTGGCACTGGTCATCGCATCCGTCGTAATCGGCTTTGTGCTGCATCGTTTTGTACAAGGTCAGATCGATCAGCGGCTCGATACGCAAATTGTTTTTCTGTCGTCGATGGTCAATTCCAGTGATGATGGCGTGATTGCTCTCACGGGCAATGCCGACGGCCCGCCGTTCGACCGGCCGGCACGCGGCTGGTACTGGGAAGTCGTCGGACCCAAAAACGTACTGCATTCACGCTCGCTTGATGGCACCAGTATCGATGTCCCGGAATTCCGCCGTCCGCCGTGGGAAACGCGGCCGGCACCGGCTGACGGCGCCGGGCCTCGCGGCGAACGCCTGCATTTTCGAATTCAGCAGGCAATGGTTGGCGGCGCGCCCGTCACCATTATAGCCACCGCCCCGCGTGCAGCGGTGATGGGTCCATTGCGAGATGCGATGATGACGTTGGGGATGTCGCTCTCCGTGCTGGGGGTCGCGCTTGTGCTGGCTATCGTTCTGCAAGTCCGGCTCGGCCTGCGCCCGCTGGATCGACTCCGTCAGGCTGTCGCCGATGTGCGAACCGGTCGGATCGAACGTGTGCCTGCCGAACAGCCATTGGAAATTGCGCCGCTGGTAGCCGAGCTCAACGGGCTGCTTGAACAAAACGCCGCCAATCTTGAACGGGCACGGCGCCATGTTGCCAATCTGGCGCACGGGCTCAAGACGCCACTGGCGACCCTCGCTATCGCCTTGTCGGAACGCGGCCGCGATGGGGCGGGTGAACTGCATGCGCTGGTCGTCTTGATGGAGCGGCGCATCCGTCATCATCTCGGTCGGGCGCGCGCTGCGGCGTTGAGCGGCCCAATACGCGCGAAAACAATGATCGCTCAGCACATCGAAGATGTGGGTGTTGCGCTCGACAAAATTTATGCGGACAAGAAAATAGCAATGACGCAGAACGTGCCACGCGATCTCGCGGTTGCCTGCGAGCAGCAGGATTTCGACGAGATGGCCGGCAATCTGCTCGAAAACGCCTTCCGATGGGCAAGCAAAAAAGTTGCGGTTCACGCGCAGCAGGACGATGGACGCATCGTCGCCATCGTCATTGAAGATGACGGGCCAGGCCTGCCACCGAAGAAAATCCCACAGGCTTTGCGGCCAGGCGAACGGATTGATGAAAGCGCGCCCGGCTTTGGATTTGGTCTGCCGATCACCCGTGAGCTTGCCGAACTCTATGGCGGAGAACTCAATCTCGACGCGTCGGCACTAGGCGGCCTGCGGGTAACGCTCCGATTGCCCCTCGCAGGGTAGAGTTAGGGCGCGGCCTAGCAGACAACGGAAAGACCGCGGCTGCGTCAATCGCCAACATCATCGGCTATACGGACATTGGACGCCAATGCCGATACCCGGCAGATTTGACCTAAATTGGGCTAGCGGGTCAAATAGGCTCTCTGACAACGAGAATTTCCCAATTATTTGGGTGCCCATCTTTATCCCCGACGGCGCGCTAGTTTCAGAGACATTCCGTGCGATTCGCACGGCAATCGCACGGCCAAAGGTACCCACGCATGGCCACTTAGCCGAGGTCGCGATCCGTCTATCTTTCTGTCAGGGCGTTTTTCACACGACCAAGACCCACACCGGAAATCGTAGTCGTGCAGATTGTGAGCGCATTTCACAGATCGCCTCAGCTAGCCCACTCCAGCTGAAACGACAACATTTGAGCGGCGAACAGCCCGCAGCAGCGAGCAAGCATTTCTATTTGGCCGACCTACTTTTGCGTTTGAGCGGGGGCGGTGGCACTCGGCGTCGTCGTCACTGACATCGACACGGTGCCGTAACCGAAATAGACAAGGGCTCCGAACACGAGGGCAAACACGATTGCGCTCATTAAGGCGCTGAGGAAGCGGTTGCCGAAACCGATCGAGTTGCCGACTAAATCAATGATGAACACCACGATGGTTGCAATGAGCANNCGGGCTCAAACCACGCGTATTGTGCAGGTAAAAACATAGCTTGTCTCCCCAGCATTTTTAGAATGTTCGGAAGCTAGCAGACGTAACGACGACTGGCCATCCCACTCGACGCGGTGTGGGGCGGCACCGATCAGCAACTCTATGGTATTGTCGCGGCAGATCAGCGATTGATGCTGTGATCCATCGGCGACATTAGCCGCGCCCAACGGAAGCGCTCTCGATGCCCGTTTCAGCCCCAATCAAACTAAAGCAAGCGCGGCAATTGCCCTTTGGGGAGCTCCGCATTGGTGTTTAATTTTTTAATGCAGAAGGGGGTTTCGGTACTCACAACGTTCGGGTTTAGGATTTCGGCACACACCGCCGCCGACGTGCGACTGCTCGCGGGCCGTATGATCCTCGCTGATGTTAGG
>PMAF01000086.1 GCA_003152455.1 Hyphomicrobiales bacterium | reverse complement strand
CGAATGTGCGCGTCTGGCTTGCGGTCGGACGAACGGACATGCGGCGCGGCATGAATGGCTTGGCTCTGCAGGTCCAGGAAGCGCTGCGGCGCGATCCCCATGCGGGCGATCTCTTTGTCTTCCGCGGTGCGCGTGGCGATCTGATCAAGATCATCTGGCATGACGGTCTCGGCATGTCGCTCTACGCTAAAAGACTGGAGAAGGGCCGCTTCATCTGGCCGTCGCCGGTCGATGGCGTGCTCGGGATCTCGGCGTCGCAGCTGGCCTATATGCTGGACGGGATCGACTGGCGCAACCCGCGTCATACTTTCCGTCCGGGGCGTGCGGGATAAGCGTTGACGCTGCATTTTTTAGGAGTCAACGGCCACGATTTATGATTCTATCAAGGCATGGATTCTGGTCTTGAAGTTCTGCCGGACGACATCGAAGTGCTGAAAGCGGCGCTGATTGTGGCGCGGGCCGAGGTCGCTTCGGCGCGCGCGCAGCGCTCCGACGATCAAGCGATGATTGCCCATCTGAAGCTGCAGATCGAGAAGCTCAACCGCGACCGCTATGGCCCGCGCTCGGAGCGCACCGCCCGGCTGTTGAATCAGCTGGAGTTGCAGCTGGAGGAACTGGAGGCCACGGCCACCGAGGACGAACTCGCCGCCGAAATGGCCGCGGCCAAGACCACGAAAGTGGCGTCGTTCACGCGCAAGCGGCCGTCACGCAAACCCTTCCCCGACCATCTGCCGCGCGAACGGGTGATCGTACCAGGACCCACAGCCTGCGCCTGCTGCGGCGGCGCGCGGCTGCGCAAGTTGGGCGAAGACGTCACCGAGACGCTGGAGGTCATCCCAAAATCCTGGAAGGTGATCCAGCACGTCCGCGAGAAGTTCACCTGCCGTGATTGCGAGAAGATCAGCCAGGCCCCGGCGCCATTCCACGTCATCGCCCGCGGCTGGGCAGGGCCAAGCCTGCTGGCGATGGTTCTGTTCGAGAAGTTTGGCCAACATCAGCCGCTCAACCGGCAGGCGGAGCGCTATGCCAAGGAGGGCGTGCCGATCAGTCTGTCGACCTTGGCCGACCAAGTGGGCGGCTGCACGGCGGCGCTGATGCCTTTGTTCAAGCGCCTCGAGGCCTACGTGCTGAGCGCCGAGCGATTGCATGGGGACGACACCACAGTGCCTGTCCTGGCCAAGGGCAAGACCGACACCGGTCGAATATGGGTCTATGTGCGTGACGATAAACCGTTCGGCGGGCCGGCGCCGCCGGCGGCAGTGTTCTATTACTCGCGCGATAGAGCCGGCGAACATCCCCAGGCGCATCTGGCCAACTACAGCGGCATCTTCCAGGCCGACGCTTACAGCGGTTATGGCAAGCTCTACGAGCCCGGCCGCAAGCCCGGACCAATCCTGGAAGCGGCTTGTTGGGTTCACGCCCGTCGCCCGTTCTTCGTCATGGCGGACCTGGCCGAGAACGCGCGTCGCAAGGCTCAGGGCAAGAAGCCGCCCGTGATCTCGCCGTTGGCGCTGGAGGTGGTCCGCCGGATCGATGCCCTGTTCGAGATCGAGCGGACAATCAACGGGCAGAACGCCGACCGGCGCAAGGCCGTTCGCCAGGAGCTCAGTGCGCCGCTCGTCGCCGATCTGGAGGCCTGGATGCGAGAGCAACGCGCCAAGCTGTCGCGTGGCAACGATATCGCCAAGGCCATGGACTACATGCTCAAGCGCTGGACCGTGTTCACGCGCTTCCTCGACGATGGCCGAATCTGCCTGTCCAATAACGCCGCCGAGCGCGGCGTGCGCGGAGTAGCTTTGGGTCGAAAGTCGTGGTTGTTCTGTGGTTCCGATCGCGGTGGCGAGCGAGCCGCAGTCATGTATAGCCTCATCGTCTCCGCCAAGATGAACGACGTCGATCCGCAAGCATGGCTCGCCGACGTTCTCGCCCGCATCGCCGAGCATCCCGTGCAAAGGCTCGACGAACTCCTGCCCTGGAACTGGCAACAGCTCAGGGAGCCGGTCAGTCAGGCGGCTTGATCATGGCCGGGATAAGCTACGTCTTCACCATCACCCGTGTCGCCAAAATGCTCGGCGAGGACGAGGATTGGTTGCACGAGATCTCTACCGAAATGGACCCGGAAGACGGCTGTCTCACCGTCCTCGGTCCCGGTGAAGAGGCGATAACAGCCTTCACACGCTCCGGCGTCGACAATCTCATTGAGCTCGTCGAGATCCACAAAGCCAACCCCAACCTGCTCCGTCGCTACGCGCCACCAGAGTGACCACGCCGCGGTGCTCACCGGAGGCTGACGGCTAAATGGACAGGGAATGCCAGGCTTCGGCGGCGGGCCGGCAGGCGATGCCTATGTCGAGCTTCACGTCGAGCCGCATCCGTTCCTTGACCGCAAGGACGACAATATTCATGTCGAGGTTCCCGTCACCCTAAAGGAGGCAGCACTTGGCGCGCGGATCGAAGTACCGACCATAGGCGGCCCGGTGACGGTGACCGTCCCGAAGGGGTCGAATACCGGCACTACGCTGCGACTGCGCGACCGAGGCATCCGCAACCGAAAGTCCGGGCAACGCGGACATCAACTGATCACCCTGAAAGTCGTTCTGCCTGCAGTCGAAGAGCCCGAGCTGGTCGAGTTTCTGGAAACCTGGCGGCCGAAAACCCAGCAGGACCCGCGCAAGGAGATGCTGCCATGATGCGTGTGGATGAGCTTGTCGCGGCGATATCCGATTTGCGACGCAGCGATCTTGAAGCCTGGATCCGCGAGGAGATGGTTACGCCGCGACAGGAGGCGGGAACGCTACTCTTCACGGACATGGAATGCGCGCGGGTCCGCCTCATCTGCACGCTGCACTACGAACTTGAGATTGATGCGGGCACGCTGCCGGTGGTGTTGTCGCTGGTCGATCAGCTCTACGACACCC
>PMAF01000087.1 GCA_003152455.1 Hyphomicrobiales bacterium | reverse complement strand
GCGGTGCAGCGAAATGACGCGAAGTGCCAAAAGCGGACTCATGCACTGCAGCAAACAGCATCGTTATTCGATGACCGGCGCGGATATTAAAGCAACTTCTGCCGCGTTGAGGGGTTCTAACCTATTCTTTAATTTTTACATTTATTTTGTAGGAGATGTTGCAGGCAAGGATCGACGTTATGTCCCGAACCGAATACAGGCGGTCGATTTCGGATAGACGCGTGAGTTGTTCCAGCAAATCGCTCTCTGGCCTTACAATTACATTTTAAGCAAAATAGCCATGATATTCCTTTTACTCGCAGTTTTGTCGGGATCGGCAGCAGTTCTTTTTTATAATGCGTCGAGAGAAATGGGAATAACGCCTTGGGCTGCCGACGTATGCTCGGCATCTCAGTTGTTTTGTAATCACCCTGAGTGGCTAGCCTACGGGGCTGGCGGCATGATCGCCCTATTTCTGGTGTGGAAACTCGCTAACGTCGGTTAATAAAAGGGCGTCCCAACATATCCCTACTAACGCTTCCGAGCTGGGTCATTCACGTCATTACCGGTGTGGCCAAAATCGACGTTTGTCCGCTCTTACTCCCAAGAGCGACCAAAAATGGTGTGTCGCGGCGAATGACGCGAAGTGCCACAACCGGACACCGCTCCTTTAGCGCTTTGCTCCCGATCATCGCGCCGGCGGCAGAATTGGGGCGCGATCGACACCGCGCGCTAAAACTTCGTGCTTGGTTGCTCTGACACATTTTGTCACAATATTCTTCTTCACCGACAAACATTTGCGACACCTCGCGCTTAGCGAAGGGATTGCAGTGGCTGACCTAGATCAATGACATGATCCTCCTGATCGAATAGCTACCGCCTACTGTTCCGAAAGGGAATGCGATGGGTGTCCTTCGCTACGCGGTGAATGAGCTTTTGTTCCGCAGTGGCCGATCGTTAGTCACCACTGTTAGCATCGCGTTGGCCGTGCTCGCCGCCATAGTTCTGACATCGCTGGCAAGCTCCTACGCGCGCGCGCTGCGCGTGCCGATCGAGACGGTCGGCGCCGACGTCATCGTGCAGCAGCAAGGCGACATTCCGCCCAAACTCGAAGGCCTAGTATTCCCGCATCCCAACGCGCTGGTCCCGGCGGCAATCGTTGCGCAAATCAGGACCATCCCCGGCGTCATCGCTCTGACCCGCGGCGTTTATATGTGGGACCTTGAGCCCGATCGTTACGAATCCGTGCTCGGCATCGACGATAGTGAAGTCGGATTGATGGCTCTTGGCCAACGGCTGATCGACGGCAAGCCGATCACAGCCGCGAGCCGCGCCGTGTTGCTTGACAGCGATTTCGCGACCAAGAACAAGATGAAAGTCGGCGACAACATCAAGGTCGGTGTCGATAAATTTCCGATTGCCGGCATCGTCGATGCCGCGCGCAGCGGCAAGCTGGTGCGCGCCGACGTCTATATGCCCCTCGCGGCCGCGCAAGGCTTGGCGACCGCGGCGCCGCAGGTGCGCGCGCTTTATCCGTTCGGCGCCGACGACGCCAATCTCGTCCTAGTCAAAGTTAACCGCGAGCAACTGCAAGGCGTGGTTGAAAAAGTCACCGCCCTCATTGGCAAGAAGGGCGTGGTGTCAAGCGAATTGTCGATGCGCGAGGCGCTCTCGGGCGTGCTGTTCTTGTCGCAGAGCATGGGACTGATCATCGCCGCTATCATCGGCCTGTTCGCCGCCGCCTTTGTCTGGCGCGCGACCGCAACGTCGGTGGCGGAGCGGCGACGCGAAATGGCGATCCTGCAGGCGATCGGCTGGTCGTGGCGGCACATCGGTGAGCAGGTGCTGATCGAGAACCTGGCGCTGGCGGTGATCGGCACCGCGGCCGGCTTGGCGCTCGCGTTCGTCGTCGTGCTGGCGCTCGGCCACGTCTCGGTGACGGTCGATCTGCCCTGGGACTTGAGCTCGACGCCGCATTTCATTCCGGCGGCCACGATCAACCGCACGCAGACCATCACGACGCCGCTGTCGATCTCGTGGTTGACGGCCGGCATCACTGTCGCCGGCAGCCTGACAATCAGTCTGCTCGCAGTGCTTGCCGTTCTTGCCTTACCGCGGCCGCAACCGTGGTCCCTGCTGCGCGCCGAATGATGGAGCCTCGCATGAGCGACACCGCAATGCTCGTAAAGACGACATCAGCGCCCACGCAGGAAATCATCCGCGTCGAGCGCGTAAAAAAGCACTACGGCGACGTCGAGATCCTCAAGGGTGTCGATCTCACGGTCTCGGCCGGGAAATTCACAGCCATCATGGGCAAGTCAGGCTCCGGCAAGAGCACGCTGCTCGGCATCATCGCCGGCCTTGAAAAGCCCGATGAAGGCAACGTGTTCATCATGGGCCAGAAGCTCGACGGCATGAGCGACCGCGATATGGCCACGCTGCGACGGCGTTCGATCGGCATCGTGTTCCAGGGTTTCAGCCTGATCCCGTCGCTGACCGCGCTCGACAATGTGCTGCTGCCGACCTTCTTCGCCACCGAAACCAGCGCCGAGCGGCGCCATCAGCGCGGCATCGCTCTGCTCAAGCAGGTGGGCTTGGGCGAACGGCTCTATTATCACCCGGCGACGCTGTCCGGCGGCGAACAGCAGCGCGTCGCGATCGCGCGCGCGCTGATGAACAGTCCGTCGATCCTGCTGGCGGACGAGCCGACCGGCAATCTCGACCAGGAAACCGGCGCCTCCGTGCTCGAATTGCTGCTCGATCTTGGCCGCACGCATGGCACGGGGCTCTTGATGGTGACACACGATCCCGACGTGGCGGCGAAGGCCGGCAATGTCGTGGAGATGAAAGACGGAAGGATCATCGATGGCCACGCGTAGAGACGTCGTCGCGCTGGGCGCAGCCGCGGCAATTCTGGTTCTGGCGAAGACAACCTATGAAGCCTATGGCGCAGAGCCGACGGTCGAGATTGTCGCCTTAACCCACTATCCGGTGCAGAACGCGCTCAAGCCCGTGCGCGACTTCCTCGGCACGCTCGGCGGCCGGGTGAAAGTGGTCGAGATCGATGCCGGCAGCGCGGCAGGCGAAAAGCGCATTAAAGACGTCGGCCTCAAGGGGCATGTGCCGATCGTGCTGCTAATCAACGGCAGCGACAAATTCAAACGGTCCGACGGCACGGCGGTCGAATTCAAGGATTTTCCGGCCGGAGCTGGCAATCCGCTCGGCCTCAACGGCACCTGGTCGGTCGCCGATTTCGAGGCGGCGGTGAAGGCAGCGCTGGGGAAATAGCATGGCGATTCACTGGCGCTATGTGCGGAACGAGCTGGCCTATCGCTGGAAACGCACCGCGCTGCTGATCGCAGGCATCGCGCTGGCGGTCACGCTGGTGACGACGCTCGACATCCTGAGCCGCGCCTTTGCCGATCTCGCCACCGTGCCATTCCGCAATCTCGGCGCCGATCTGATCGTGCAGCGCAGCGCCATGCAGTCGGCGGTGCCCAAGGAGATGGGAATTATTCTGCCATATTCGGCCGAGCCGATCGCCAGCGACGAGTTCAAGCGGCTGGCGGCCGAGCCGGGCGTCGCGCAGGCCGCCGGTTTCGTGCTGCTGTGGAACCTCGGCAAAGGCCGCTTCGTCTCGATCACCGGCGTGTCGCTCGCCGCCGATGCACCGGCGCTCGGGCCGGGCAAGGTGCGCAACTGGCTGATCGCCGGCCGGCTGCCCAATCCGGGCGCGCGCGAAGTGCTGGTGGAGCGGCATTACGGCGCGTTCTTCCAATTGAAGCCGGGATCGAGCGTCGATATCGGCGGGCAGCAATACGCGGTCGCCGGCGTGGTCGATATTCTCGAAGGCAGCCAGATCGTCGCCAGCAATTTCTACATGGATATCGACGAGGCGCGGCGACTCGCCAATTTGCCGACGACTTTGGTCAATCAGGTGTTCCTCAAGCTCTCCGACATGGCGCAGACCGAGAGCGTCAAGAATCGCATCGCCGCGTGGATGTCGCACGCTTCGGTGACGTCGCCCGGCACCATGCTGCAACTGTTCGGCGGCGTGTCGCAGACCATCGGCCGCTTTCGCCTGGTGGCGGTGCTGGCTGGCGCGCTGGCCGCGCTGGCGCTCGGCGCCACCTTCGTGTTCGGCAATCTGGTCGAGCGCAGCCGCGAACTCGCCATCCTGCGCGTGATCGGTTGGGAGCAGAAACAGGTGCGGCGCGAGATCGCCGCGGAAATGGCGCTGCAAGGGCTGATCGCCGGCGTGATCGCGCTCGGCCTGTTGGCGCTCGGCGGTAATCTGCTCGCCCATATCAACATCAATCTGCCGGCCAGCCTGCCGGGCGAAAATCCGGCGAGCTTTGCCGGCGGCGACTTTCATCTCAGCGCCAGCACGGTGGCGCTGCCGGTGACGCTGACGATGTGGGACTGGCTGTCGGGCCCGGTGCTCGCCACCCTCGTGCTCGCCGTGTGCGGCTGGTGGATGGCGGCAGATCGCAAGTCAAAGAGTCTATGGGCCGCAATCAGGGCGTGACGCCTCAGAATGTGGTCGAAGTCCGTTGTGGGTCAATCGCGTCATAGCCAACGCCCACGGAAATCCACCTTTGTCTGCTATTACCCGTGCGCCGTGGAAAGG
>PMAF01000054.1 GCA_003152455.1 Hyphomicrobiales bacterium | reverse complement strand
CGTCGAACTTGCGTTTCATTTTGGTCATAGCTTCGCTGCTAAGGTGCGAAAGGCCAATAATGCTGCCGATTAGCAAGAAAAGTATGGCGAGCTTCGGGTCCATTTACCTGCCCGGTCCCCGATCGCTTCCCGGTCGTCCACAACGTGACTGGGCCTGTCATCTTTTTGTGCCTATGCGACCAGAATGAGACGAATGGAAACAGTGAAACGGCGGCGCAAGCTGTTTTTGGAAGGGCCGATAGTGCGCGCGCTGGTGACGCTCGCTATCCCTATTGTGCTCGGGAATGTTCTGCAGGCCGGCTATCAGTTGACGGATGCTTTCTGGGTCGGGCGGCTCGGAGCCTCAGCGGTTGCGGCGGTTTCCGTCAGCTTTCCGGTAACGTTCCTGGTGATCGCGCTGGGATCCGGGCTTGCCATGGCCGGCGCAACACTCGCCGCCCAATATATGGGCGCAGGCAGGCAGGACATGGTCGACCATGTGACGGCTCAAACCATGGTGATGGTCGCGATCACTTCAGCCGTTCTTGGCGCACTCGGCTATGGTCTTTCTCCCTATCTGCTGACGCTGCTCGGCGTCGCATCCGACGTTTATGCCGGTGCGCTTGGGTTCATGCGGGTCTCCTTCGTCGGCATCATTTTCGTATTCATGTATGCGATGTTCCAGGCATTGATGCGCGCCATAGGCCAGACGAGGTTGCCGCTCTATATCGTGTTCGGCACGGTCGTGCTGAACTTCATTCTGGATCCGCTCTTCATTTTCGGCTGGGGCCCGACGCCGGGACTTGGCGTCATGGGGGCCGCGCTCGCCACTCTTGTGACGCAGGCGCTGGCTGCTCTCATCGGAATGGGTGTCTTCCTGCGCGGCCGGCATGGCATACGGCTTCGCTGGCGCGCCCTTTTGCCCGACCCGCCCTACATCAGACGAGCCTTCCTTCTGGGGTTTCCGGCCTCCGTCGAACTGTCGACGCGAGCGCTCGGGCTTATCGTCATGTCGTTTCTGGTGGCAAGTTTCGGAACGTTGACGCTTGCCGCCTACGGCGTTGGCTCGACCATATTGCAGGTCGTTACGATTCCCGCGATGGGTCTCTCGATGGCCGTTTCGACATTGGTCGGCCAGAATATCGGCGCCGGCAACGTCGCGCGCGCTTCCCGTATTGCGCTTCTCGGCACGCTGTACGGTTTCGGTGTTCTCAGCCTGGCAGGCATCGCCGCCTATATTTTTGCGCCCCTTTTTGTGGCCTTTTTCATTCCACACGACCGGGACGTGATCGCCGAAGGCGCAAGTTTCATTCGGATCATGTGTCTGGCCTGGGGCGGCATCGGCATTCAGCTGTGCATCGTCTCGGTATTCCGCGCTTCCGGCAATATGCTGATCGCGATGGTTATCGCGCTGGTTTCCCAGTGGATGATCCAATTCCCCATGGCCTACGTTTTATCCGAACACACGTCGCTGCAGGCTCATGGATTATGGTGGTCGTTCCCTGTCACGAATATCGCGGTCGCCATCGTCTCCCTATGCTGGTTCGCCAGGGGAAGCTGGAAAACCGGCAATCTTACCGAACACGACAGGCAGACCGCCCGGGTTGCCGACGAAGCGATCGTCGAGGACGGCATCCGCTGAAAGGCTTAGTCCGCATCATGTGGACGTACGCAGCGTCAGACGATCGCTGTTGGACGCGTCAAGCGGACGATAGGGGCTGACCCGTAGCACGCCAAGTTCATTATATGACGATTGGCCAAAATCGAACGAGTGTCGGCGGCTAGCGGACATAACGCAGAAATCGCGACACTGTCGCTAATGACCTATGACAGACCCGCACTGTCAGCCTTAGTAAGTGATCTGCCACCCTAAGTACCATGAATATAGATTGGTGGTGGACGCATTCTGAAAACCGCGGCCGGCGGAAAACAGCAGGTGATTGTGTTCGTCTAAGTCGTACTGGCCGCCAAGATTGAAGCCGGTGCTGTCGACGCCATCAACTTTGTCCGCGGTCTGATGGAAAATCTCACCGCCGAGCGTCAGTTTTTCGGTGATCTTTCGCTGGAGCAGCCACCCCATAAACCAGTAATTCTTGTCGCCGTAGGTATCGTTCTGATTGATCCAATAGCCGCCGCCACCATAAGTCGTCCAGTCGCCGAAATCCTTCTGGACCCAAACGGGAAGGAACGCACGGACATACCCTGCACCGAGACCGCGGCTTTGATCGCCCGACGGTAGTTCGACAAGTGGAAATGCGCCAATCGAAGGCCGCGAACCGTCTTTCTCCTGTTCGATAAATCGATACTTGAAGCCCAATTCAACATCGCCAAGACCAAAAAGCGTCGGGCCTCCAGCCGGGCTATCAAATGCCGTTGGGACGACGATGTGCACCATGCCATTCGGGATCAGGCCGTAATTAAATTCGATGGCGGGCCCAACGCCTGAGGTGTCCCCGTTGACATGCGTTCCACTGGTGAAGGTGTAAAACTCCCAATGCTGGTAATCGACCGGCTCAGGATCATCAGTTCGGAATGGCGGACCCGCAATCGCAGAAAATGGTAGCGATACGACTGCGAAGCACCAACCCACCATCACAGCAGAATGCAATGAGACCTTCATGCTATGAAGAATACCCTTACAGGGCCGCCCCACTGCATACTAAATTGCGGAAGGACTAGCGCGCAAGAAAATCAGGGTCGATGACGATAGATAAACAAGCTGATCAAAGATTTGGCCAATCCGGGTCAGCGCGGAGCAGATTGTGACGCTGCTTCGTCAGATTGAGGTGTCGATGGCACCGGCCCAAAATCTCATAAAAAGTAACGTATCCGCACGTTTCATGACATTATCGAGCAATAGCTAAAAGCGCCAACGCTGGAAAGCGCTGCGCTGCAATGGCTTCTGCAATAATGTCATAGAATACAGAAAACATGACATTTCCCGGTTGCGCAAGAAATCCGCTGATGCGCAAGCTTGCGGGCAACTCCTAATACCAAATCGCGTTACCCGCGACCCACGTGCGGCGTTGTGGCAGGTTTATAACGACCGCCTAGGTGTTTGATTTGACTCATGTTTACGATGCGATCATCCTCGCACAACGTCGGGTAAGCGGAACGGCTATTCGGTTGAAACGCTAGGCTCTCTCGCCCCCCACTGGAGCTTACGGTTCAATTAAGCGGCCCGTGATCGCCTTGATCGCAGCTTCAACGCGTGTTGCCGCGTTGAGCTTTGTCCGCGCATTGTCGATGTGGAAACCGACCGTGCGTTTGCTGAGGTCGAAGATTTGTGCGATTTCAGCCGATGTCTTTCCGCGAGCGACCCAAGTCAGTATCTCGATCTCGCGCTCATTAAGCGCGACGCGTCTGGCCCATAGTTCGGTACGCGCAACTCGCGCCAGTCGGGCATTGATAACCGAATTAAGAATTTCGAAGTCTATCGGCTTGGTGATGTAATCGTCGGCCCCAAGCTGCCGGCCTTGAAGTTCGCTTTTCCTGTCCGAAAGCGCGGTGAGGAATACGAATGGCATGTCGTTAAAGCGAGGTTCAATAGCCGTCAAGCGCTCAAGCACCTCAAAGCCAGACATGATCGGCATGCTAATGTCACACAACACGAGATCCGGCATGTTCTTCAAGATGGAGGCGAAGCCTTCCCGGCCGTCGAAGGCGACGCTGAATTCGAATCCGCGTTCAATGAGTTCCTCCGCTATCAACGCCGCTGTTTCGCGATCGTCTTCGATGCAGAGGATTTTCTTTCTGGTTTTCGACATGCCTTGGCATTGCCAGTTTATCTGTACCGTTCAGGACATCTGATGGCTCCGTTCTTATAGAATATGATGGATGCTTACAATCAATGGCTTGATGGTCAATGGACCGCCAAACTTGCTGAATTTCGTAACCGACTTACACCCTTCGAAGTAGGCATCTAAAATGATATTGAAGGCCAGAATGGCTTTTTATTGGTCGGCCAAAGAGGTATTTATGCAGATCCAAACCCAAAAAACGCCGGCCTGTACTAACGGTAGGGAGCATCAGATGAGCAGACGACACTCGATCAGCTTTCGCCTGTCGGTGGTGATATGCTCGTTCTTTGTTCTGATCATCGTGCTTGGACTTTTTAGTATCGGACGCCTCAGCGACTTCAACGGTGTATCTACGGATCTCAGTGGCATTTGGTTGCCAAGTATACGTTTTCTCGGCGATCTTAATAATTACACCTCTGATTACCGCGCTGCTGAAGCGACCAGCATTCTCTCACCGAATTCGACGGAACTTTCTGCGACCGAAAAGGACATAGCGGAACTCGACCGGACAATCTCGCTCGCTGAACAAAACTACGAGAAGACGCCACATGATACAACGGAGAGGAATCTATACATCGACTTTAAGCAGAAGTGGATTAATTACCGACAAATTGCCGATCGGGTATTGGTGTTAGTACGTGCGGGCCAAAGGGCCGAGGCAAATACCATCTACTTGGCAACATCAAAGTTGGCCTACGATGCGGCAAGCGATACACTCGGGGAACTTACCGACCGCAGCGTGGCGGGCGCCCACGCGGCAACTAATCGTGTAACGGAGGCCTATGGGGAAGCGCGCTGGTTGATCAGCGTGGCGATGCTATCTGCTGGCGTGATGATTGCTGCGGCGCTTCTTTACCTTAGACGCTCAATTTCAAGGCCACTTCTCAGCCTTGCGGCCGCAATGCATCGCCTCGCCGTTAATGACACGAATACTGATGTCAAAGGCGTTCGCCGACCGGATGAGATCGGGGAGATGGCACGCGCAGCGGTCGTGTTTCGTGCGAATGCGATCGAACTCACGCTCAGTCAAGCCGGTCTGGCCCGGGAGGCCTCGGTTCTCGCAGAAAAGCTCGAACACGAGCAAAGGTTGACTCAGTTGCAGCGGAATTTCGTATCGGTTGTTTCGCATGAATTCCGTACTCCGTTAAATATTATCGACGGCCATGCTCAGCGCCTGATTAAGATGAAACAGCAATTGTCTCCGGACCAAATTGTCGAGCGCGCCGGTAAGATTCGCAGCGCAGTGATCCGAATGACCAATTTGATTGATAATTTTCTTGATTCGTCTCGATTGATGGATAGTGATGCTGGATTCTTCCACCCGGTTCAGGTTGATATAAGACTTCTGCTGCATGAAGTGTGTCAGCTACATCGTGAGATTGCGCCTGGTTCGGAAATACGAGAAAACCTTGATCCGTTATCCGGAAAAATGAACGGAGATCCAAAGCTACTATTCCAAATGTTCAGCAATCTTCTCAGTAATGCGATCAAATATTCGCCGGCCGGTAGCCCCATCAGTGTCAACGCTGTGGTCGACGGAGAAAGTTTATTAGTTATCGAAATACAAGACCATGGTATTGGCATTCCGGAAAGTGACATCAATAAGTTGTTCGAGCGATACTCGCGTGGAAGCAATGTTTCTGGAATAATTGGGAGCGGAATAGGCTTATACATCGTCAAGATGGTAGTCGAATTGCACAGTGGCGCGATTTTCATCGAGAGCAAGGAAGGACACGGATCCAGAATTACGGTGCGATTGCCGTTCGGCATTGCCCTGACTAAGAAAAATAATCCAGGTGAGGCCTACAGTGAGGCCTTATCGGCTGTCCGTAATTTGAACGAGGAAAATGACAACGACCAAATATTACCTGCAAATAACTAACGGGCAGTCCTTGAGCGAGCGTACCAGCGGGCTTCCTGGGCTGCCACCGGGGCCTTCTGTCCCTTCCGAAAATTCCATCCGGCTTGGATTCGCATCGGGCAGAATCATCGCATCATTCGGATCGATGTTTGCGATCCTGCACGCGCTCGGAATGTTTGTCGCCGACATGTTCAAGTCGCGGAGCCGGCTTGAAACTGTTTGGTATTTTGAGAAGAGGGGGCGGCGGATGCCACTGTCCGTTTTCGGAGTGCCCAAAGCGGACATTCGCGCTTACGGACGAATAGCCAATGTCACGGCGGTCACGGAGCTTTACAGGAACGCGGCAGGACTAATGCCTGTATAATTATCTGTGACTTTTGAGTGTTATGGCGAAGTAGGCCAAGCCTCCCGCAACAACGAGGCCAATCCAACTTACCCACATTGGCGCGCTCCAGCCGCCAACCACAACTGGCCAACCCATATAGATTCGCAAGACATGAAGCAGCGCAACAAGCGCGAAAATTGTGCCAGCTATCAGATGGAATAATTTGTCATTCATGGCGCTCTCCATTCAATCGGATAATAGAAATAAACGCCGCAGATAATATTTCGGTTCCGCGAGCGCTGCAACTCGGACTCCATGGAACGAGTTGCAGCGCAGCGAAGCAAACCGCTTAGAAACGTACCTGCCAGAATGTCCGTTTCTGCACCAAACGGACGTGTGAGAGCCCCCGATCAATGGCCGCTCTTAGCGGTAAAGCAGCCCACACAAATCTCACAAAAAGTAACGTAGCAGCGCACCCAGCTGCGCGCGCTGTACGAAGCTCGCAGGGCTTAGTGCGCTGGGGATTTTGGGGACGGGTTGCCCGTGTTGTTAAGTACGATGCCGGCATACGTGTAAATACGTATGTGATTTTGGTAATTGCTTTTTGTGCTGATTAGCCGCTCTCAAATTAAAAAGTTCCATCGAGATGGAAGGGCAGCCAGCGATGTGCGGCAACTGCCGGTCGCCGGTTAAGCTCGCGCTTACGAAACCAGTCAATTTGGTTTTGCAACTTAAGACATACTCAAGCTGAGTCGAATAAGTCTCTGATCAATTTCAACCAATTGGATCGGACGCATGTCGATTGTTCATGCCCAGTCAAATTTTCGCAAACTGCTTGTCGTTGCTATCGGTCTTGCTTGTACGGCGGCGCTTGCCATCGGTCTGACCATTTGGTGGTTGCGCTCGAATGCGATCGCCGATGCGTCAAAAGATTCGAACAATCTTGCTATTGTGCTCGCCGACCAAACCGCGAATTCCATACAGTCGATAGATCTCGTTTTGACCGAAATTCAAGGTCAAGTAGAAATTCGGCAGGCGCGGGTATCAAACCACGTTGATCGTGTCCTTCGCGACGAGGGCACATATAAACTTCTTACAGAACGTCTGTCGCGCCTGCAGCAAGCTGATTTTATTGGGCTGCTGGACAATAATGGAAGGATTGTGAATACGACGAGACAGTGGCCATCGCCCGGAAATGATGTTTCTTATCGCGACTATTTTCAATACTTCAAGAGCAACAACGATAAAAGCATTTACATCGGAAATTCCGATGTCGATCCCCTCAGCGGAGCGCAAGTCATCTTTTTCAGTAAACGCATTAACGGCGCCGACAACACATTCCTCGGCGTGATCACGATCGGTGTCAGGCTCACCTATTTTCAACATATCTATAAATCCATCGAATCGGTGCGCGATGAGATGTTTGTACTTTTGCACCGCGACGGCACTGTCATCGTGCGCTACCCTGATCAGATAGTTCATGCTAGCGAGAAATTGCCGGCAGAATCTCCTTGGTATCGGCTTGTTTTGCAAGGTGGCGGGACCTACCGAGTGCCAGGTTATTTCGATAGTGAAGCTCGTTTGATGGCCGTTCGTCCGCTGCACGACTATCCCCTTGTCGTCAATGTCGGCGTAACGGAAACGGCGGCGCTCGCGACTTGGCACATGCAGGCAATAATTCTCGGTGCTGGTGCATTGCTGTTTATGCTCTGTGTGGCGTTTCTACTCAAAGCCCAGAGCAAGCAATTCCATCGCCTCATAACTGCAAAAGCGACAATAGTCGAAAAAGCTATCGAGCTAGTGAGCGCTAACACGCAACTGTCGACTTCCCAAGCGCAGACTAATGCGGCCTTGAACAACATGTCGCAGGGACTGGTCATGTTAGATTCGTCGGCCCGACTTGTCGTCTTCAATCAACGTTACCTTGAAATGTACGGTTTGACGCCGGAAGTCATTAGATCAGGCTGTAGTCTTAAAGAACTCCTCGACCATCGTGTCGCAACCGGCACCTATTACGCCCATGATGCCGAGAAAGATCTGGTCGAAATTATGGCCGCTGCTAGCCAGGGAAAGGTCTTCAGCAAGATCGTGCGATTGCGTGATGGGCGGATCATTCGTCTTTCGAACCACCCGATGGAAGGCGGCGGATGGGTCTCCACCCACGAGGACGTCACCGCAGAAATGCGGGCCGAGGAGCGGATCGCGTATACGGCATACGTCGATGACCTGACCGGTTTGCCCAATCGCAAGGTGTTTTGCCAGCAGCTTGAGCAGGAGCTCAAACGTGTCCAGCGGGGAGAGCGGCTCGCGCTCTTATATCTCGACCTCGATTATCTGAAGCAGGTGAATGACACCCTCGGACATCCGGCTGGCGACAAGCTGCTCAATGGCGTGGCCGATCGGCTGCGCGGCTGTGTTAGGGATCTCGACGTGGTTGCCCGTCTGGGCGGCGACGAATTCGCTATCATTCAGAAATTGCTCGATCAACCGTCCGATGCCGCGGCGCTGGCCATGCGAGTCCGCGATGCAATTCGAGAACCATTCGATCTCGATGGTCATCAAGTTACGGTGGACATCAGCATTGGCATTTCTATGGCGCCAAACGATGCGACCAAACTCGATGAACTAATGAAAACTGCGGATATGGCTCTTTATGAAGCCAAGAACACCGGACGCGGCACCTATTGTTTTTATGCGCCGGAAATGAATGCGCGCATTCAGGCCCGCGGCAAGTTGGAGCAGGACCTGCAAAGCGCATTCGCCAACGGCGAATTCGAGCTGTTCTATCAGCCCATCGTCAGTCTCGACAACGACAAGATCACTTCATTTGAAGCGCTTCTGCGCTGGAACCATCCAGAACGAGGCCTGATCTCGCCCGACGAGTTTGTTCCCGTTGCCGAGGATATGGGGCTGATTATTCCGCTGGGCGAATGGGTCTTGCGGACGGCTTGTGCCGAGGCCGCCACTTGGCCTGACAACATCCAGGTTGGGTCAATATCTCGTCAATTCAATTGACCAATAAGAGTCTGGTCAATGCGGTCGTCGGCGCCATAGCTTCAGCCGGCATAGAGCCGAACAGGCTCGAGCTTGAGATTACCGAATCCGTTCTCATAGAGAACACAGCCGCCAATCTCGCCACGCTGAAAAGCCTGCATGAGCTCGGTGTGCGGTTTACGATGGATGATTTCGGCACTGGGTATTCATCGCTCAGCTATCTGCTGAGTTTCCCATTCCATAAGATCAAGATCGATAGGTGCTTTATTGCCGCTCTGTCGGACAAAAATGAGTCACACGCCATTGTCCGTGCCATCACTGATCTTGCTCGAAGCCTCAAACTGCGGGTCACCGCCGAGGGCGTAGAGACAGCACAGCAATTGCAACAAGTCAGACTACTAAGCTGCACGGAAATGCAGGGCTATCTTCTTAGCCCTCCGCGACCCGCCGCGGAGATATTGCAATTCCTCACTCCACGCACTGAGTACGCAGACAATTTGATAGCGGTTAATGCGTCGGCGGATCGAAAAAATGGAAAAATGTGTGGGATCAGGCCGGAACTTGTTTGCAACCATCTGCTGACGGGGCGTGAATGTGACGTTCTGATGGGTATTATGGCTGGCGATACCAGCAAGGAATCTGCTCGCCATCTAAACATAAGCCCGCGAACCATCGAAGTTCATCGCGCGCACATCAAGAAAAAGTTTGAAGTCAAAAACTCAGCCGATCTTGTTCGAATGATGCTTACGACGAGCTGTCCGCCACCGCGCCCTAACGCTGCTTTCCTCCATGCCCAATCGGCTGAGATCAAAGTCGCGGTTACCCCTCTTGGCGGCTCTGTTGAAGATCCGGAATCTGATCCAGGCGCTTATCGGCGCGCTCGCGCCACCAAGTGAACCTCTATCATGGCACGTTGAATCCGCATTAGCACAAAGACAGCTCTTACGCGTCGTTTTTAAGGGTGCTTGCTACTTGGGTAAGCAAACAGTCGCATACCAAGATACGCCGAAGGGCAACCTGCAATGTGACGGTTGCGCTCTTTTTGAATCCCCGAATGCATGCAAGCAAGTCGATGGTGACATTAGTCCGAAGGGCTGGTGCAAAATTTACGCTCCGAAACCGAAATCACCATAATCAGCTTGGCCTAACTGATTTGGTGACAAGCTTGAGTGGCTGTTTTCTCCTGCCGGGCTGACGCTCATCAGTTGGCATCGTACGTTAAAGCGCAACTGATATGGGTGCCGGAGTCTGGAGATTGCGTCGTTAGCGACGTCCGCTGTTGATGCTGTGGATGGCTCCTCCACCGGCACGTGAGTGCCATGAAAGTGGGTGCTGTTACCGCTCATCGATTAACATTTTTGCTGCGGTGCGTCGGTCGCGATTGGCACTTTGCGTCATTCGCGGCGCTGCAACATTCCTGGTCGCTATTGGAGTAAGAGCGGACATTGGCCAGCGTAAGCGCTGGATCGCTCGGTCGCGAATGACCCGGAGCGGACATGGTCGCGGGTACCTCAGCAGAGATTGATCTAAATCATTTCGCCCCCGGTGACTGCGGGCAGTATGTAAAATTGGGTGTCTTTGAAATTCAAGACTTGGCTTGCCGGGCGGCACACTTCACAGGAGACAGCTATGGCCAAAGCAAAGAAGCGTGTTGCGACGCGTAAGAAAAGTTCTAAACGCGGCAACGCCAGCGCCGAGCCTGCGCGTAAGAAGGCCGCAAAGCGCACGAAGCCGAAACAGGCAAAGTCCAAGGTCAAGGGTGCCGCGAAACCCATGGCAAAGAAAAAGCGGCCATCGAAGATCGCGGCAAGGAAGGCACCAAGAAAAACGTCAAGACAAGTGGTAGAGGTGCCGGTCGAGGACACGATCATCGACGTGATCGAGGAGCCGGTCCCCGGCGTGGTCGTTGTTACTGAGTACGAAATGATTCGGACGGCGACTCCCGTTTCGTCCAGTCCTGAGCCTAAGCGCGGCGTCGGTCCCGAGACGGAAGACCAATAAATCGATCCCCAGCATGACGCAGGCTGCCTCGGCCGGAGCGGTGAAGCCGTAGTGCCGCCCCCCAGATACGTTTTTTTAACGAGGTCGGTTGCACCGTAACTGCTCACTAAATCGGTAGGCAACACCCCATGTACACCATCGCAACGGCCGCTGCGGCGGTTGGGCGGAACAAGACCGCGATCCTACGGGCGATTAAAGCCGGAAAGATTTCAGTCGAGAAGGACGAGAACGGCGAGTGGCAGATCGACCCCGCCGACCTTCACCGCATTTATCCCCCATTACGGAACGCATCCATGCGGGCCAATGATATGCATCCGCAACTGCATCAGTCGCCGTTGTTAACACCAGTTTGAGGTGGCCCGCGCTCCCACGCCGCCTTAAACTCCGCCATCGCTTCCTCGCGCGTCGCCGCATAGCCGCGATCATGCGGGTATTGTGGGACCCGCGCTGTGATTGTCCAAAACCAGCGGCGATCTGCCGGCGCTGCGTGCGTCCACATGATGCGGCCGATGTGCTGCTTGCCGTCGAACACGTCGTAGTCGTCGTCCGACCATTCGCCGCTCGGGCGGGATTTGGAAGCGCGCTTTAGGGTGAGCATTGGTCAAGCTGGTGTCCGCAGGTAGGTTCGACTGATTGCCAAAAAGTGCAAAAAAATTAATTGGCAATTCATTTGTTTTTATGTACTACGCGCCTTCATATAGACAATGAAGGATTGTTACATGGCAAAGACTGCAAAGAAAATTGCGAAGCGTAAACCGTGGAGCAAAGATGAACATCGCGCCCTAAAGGCGCACTCGAAGGCAAGAACGCCGGTTGTTAAAATTTCCAAGCAGATGAAGCGCACCATTGGTGCTCTGCGCCAGCAGGCAAACAAACTTGGTATTGGCCTTGGCCATCAGCGCTAGAAGCTGACGCGATGCATAATACGAGGGAAATAGGTCGTTCATTCGTGGCACAATCATGGCCAGCAAACGCATCGGAATTCTTACCGGCGGTGGCGACGTCCCCGGTCTGAATATGGTAATCAAGAGCGTGGTGTATCGCGGCGCCGAACACGAATGGGAGGTCGTCGGTATTCGCCGCGGCTGGGAAGGTTTGACCCACGTCAATCTCGACGACTCGGCGAGCTCGGCGCGCTACATCATGCAGCTCACCACCGAAACCACGCGAACGATAGATCGCTCTGGCGGCACATTCTTGCACTCGAGCCGCACCAATCCGCAGAAAATGAAGACTTTGCCCGACTTCCTCAAAGGCATGGTATTTCCAACTTCGCAGTCCACGAAGGGTGGCGCCACTACCATTACCACGGACGTTACTTCGCATGTGATAGCGAACGTAGAACGGCTCAAGCTCGACTATCTGATCGCAATAGGCGGTGACGATACGTTAAGCTACGCAGCCAAGCTTCACGAGCTGGGCGTCAAGGTAATCGCGGTGCCAAAAACCATGGATAACGATGTCCGCAACACCGAATACTGCATCGGCTTTTCAACGGCTATTACACGCGCAATGAACGCGATACAGCGTCAGCGCACGACGGTGGGATCGCATGAGCGCATTGGCCTGTTTCGTGTGTTTGGCCGGAACTCCGGCTATACCGCGCTCTATACGGCCTACGTTACTGCAATCCGCTGCGCGATTCCAGAATACAAGTTTAATCTCGGAAAGCTAATTGACCTCCTGCTACGCGACAAACGCGAGAATGCCAGTAATTATTGTTTGTTCGTGATGTCGGAAAGTTCCGAATGGGAAGGTTATCGCTCGCGCGAATACGGTAAGGCTGATGCTTATGGTCACCGTAAGAAAGCCAACGTTGCCCAGGACCTCAGTGACGAGATCGAGAAGCGCACCGGCGAGGAAACCAATGTCAGCGATCTCACCTACGAACTGCGCTCGGGCGAGCCAGACGTCACCGACCGGCTGGTATCTACTACCTTCGGGAATATTGCGTTCGACGCGGTGCTGGAAGGCAAAAGCGGGCTGATGACCGCGATTGTTGACGGCTCCTATGCCTTGGTCGAGATTCCTGACCCCAAACTCGGTCCGCGCACGGTCGATGTCGATACGATGTACGACAAGGAACGAATGCGTCCCAACTATAAGAACAAAATAGGTCTACCGATTTTCCTGACACGCGCTTGACTAATTGTGACAAGCTGGCCTCGTGGTGTAACCACTGGGGGTGAGAGAAAATATCACGCGTCGGCATCACTTCCGCCAAAAGTCCTTGAACCGCGTCGGAGCTAATTCGGTATACCGCACCGTGTGCTGAAGGTTTTTGTGGCCGAGGTAGGCTTGCAGGGCACGGGTGTCGTGCCCCTTATTTGCCAGCGCATAACCACACGCGTGCCGCAGCATGTGCGGATGAGCCTTAAACCCCAGCTTCGCTACGATGCCCGCGCGCCCAACCATGCGGGCAAACCCGGCTGTGCTGAACGGTGCCCCGCGCTCTGACGTGAATACAAATGGCGACTTGGGTTCCTGCTCGCGCTGTACTGGCATGTTCACCCTGCTTTGTCACA